>CAUZWC010000011.1:0-23341 GCA_963583595.1 Alphaproteobacteria bacterium
TGGCGCGTTGGGGGTCAGCTTCTCGGCCATCTCGACCTGGCCGCCACCTAATTCATGGATGAAACGGTTGTCCGGCGAGTTGAGATCCTCGACCGTATTGAACTTGGAGTCCTTCAGCACGAAGAAGAGCTGTCCGGCGACAAAATAGACGTCGCTGTAGTCGATCACTTTCGCGCGCTGCTCCGTTATGAAAAGCTCGGCTCCGATAATGTCCGCCTGGCCGGTCGCTATGGCCGTCGGCAGCAAGTTGTAGTCGTAGTCCTGGATGTCCACCTCGACGCCGAGCATGTGCGCGAGTTCGCGGGCATTGTCGACTTCGATGCCCCCGTAGTTGCCGTCCTGCTGTCTAAAACCAAACGGCGGAGCGATGCCCAACGCCCAGCTGAGTTTGCCGCGATCGAGAATCTGCTTGATCTTGGGGCTCTTGTCTGCCGTGCACGCCGCCTTCATGGCATCCGTCATCGACTGGTCCGTCGACGGACGGTCGAACTCGGCGGCCTGCGCCGCGAACATGCCGACCGTCAAGAATACCAGCATCGAGAACCAGACCTGTCCGATCTTCCATATCCGTCTATTCATGCTTTGCCTCCCGTTTTGTGATCGCCCGGCATGGAGCCCGCTCATGGCAATATCCAGTTACCCCTGGTTGATTGCGCAGGGCACCGCGCCACAACCCCGGCGCCGGCCACATCCTGTTCGCCGGCCGGATCGACCACTCAGGGTCACCGCTCCAGCATCGTGGTCGCTCTCGGGGAACGAAAGCATCACATAAGCCTGGTTGGATAGGTAGGACCAGTTCAGCTGAATCGCATGGTACCAAGGCGCGGCCAATTTATCTCGACCTGCCAGCCGTCCAGCCAGCCGGTGGACTGGAATCCGCCGGCTGCCTTTCGATGAAAAACGGGCTTTTTAGGTTTTCCAGTTGGACCGCGCAGGCTTCGCTCGAGGCGTCGCCCATGCACGGGGCGAGCGGGTTGCTGACCGAGACCAGCCGCCCGCCGACTTTGGCGCGCAATTCGTCCAATAGCGCAGCGGATGGCCATTCGGCGGTCTCGCCGGCCCAAGCACTATCGCCCGACGATATGATAGTGGCGTCGGATGCAACGGCGACTGTCTTAAGGAATGCGCGCCGGGACAAAAGCATCGATCCTCCCCTTCGCTGCGCGCGCATCTCCGGATGTGCGCATGTCCAGACCATCGATCGGCGAGTGTTCCTGAGTTGCCGGACGCAGCCAAGCTTCGCTCGTTGCGCCGGCGCCAGGCGTGAGGCGAGGGAAGACCCGGTGCCAGGCACGATGGGAGGTGACCGAAGGCATCAATGGGCGCGGCGGCTCGCCAAGGAATGGCTGGAGAAGCACCCGCAATGACGCGGCGGAAGGATCGGTTCGAGCGCCTGGTCGCCGGGATCGGCTTGCGTGTTCACGCCGACGAAACGGTGCTTGCTTGCCAAATCGCCGGATTGAACGCACCGACCACTTGAGCCCGCCACGGCCGATAGCTTTAATTACAGTCGAGGTGTGGGACCAAATATGGGACCCGAGTTTAAAATCTAGTAAATTATTAAGCTATTTCAATATTTTATCGAAAATTAATGGCGGAGGGTGTGGGATTCGAACCCACGCTACCCTATCGGGTAGACGGATTAGCAATCCGCTGCATTCGACCGCTCTGCCAACCCTCCGCAGTGGGCCAAACATGGCCCGCCCTTCTAGCGACGGCGCCCCGCTTAGTCAACGCGGGCGAACGCTTTTCGGGCGGCATTCATCGGGCCGCCGCGCGCGATTGCCAGCGTTAACCATTCGCCAACCCTTTTGCCGCCATCCTGCATGAGCCGGCCCAGGCCGGTTTCGGAATGGCTTCCAGGATGGAGGCGGGCATGGCCCTGTCGGAACGTTGCATCGAAACACTGGTGGATCTGGTCGAGATCAAGTTGAGCACGATCCATGTCTTCGATCGGGAAAACGCGAAAGAACAAACGGTGCTGGAGGCCTGCCGGGACGAGCTCTCGGCCCTGGCCCGCAGCGCCATAGACGATCTGGTTCCAGTAATCGACATGGAATTCCAGCGCGACGACCCCCTCTTCCACGGCGAGCCGGTTGAGGAAGGCCTCGGCCGACGGGCAGGAATAGCAGGACTGGGAGGTGAACAGCTCGACCGTCACCGGCCGCTCGTTCGCCCAGGCCGGCGACGACAGGGGGAGGAGGAGCGCGCCGATGAGCGCGATCTGTTTTGCCAAACGCCTCATAGCCATGGAAGATAAATTGCGACAGCGCGCGCTGCCATTCACGATTTGGTGACGGGCTTCACGAAAACGGAAGGGGCCGGCATGGAACTGACCGAGGAACAGGTCCGGCAATACGAGGAGGACGGCTATGTCTTCCTGCCCGAACTCTTCGACCGGGACGAGGTCGACCGCCTGCGCGCCGAACTCCCCGCCATCTTCGCCCAGCGGCGCGAGGAAAATGTACGCGAGAAGACCGGCGACGCGGTGCGCAGCGCCTTCGCCGTGCAGACCTACAACCCCGTCTTCGCCCGGCTGGCGCGCCATCCGCGCCTGATCGGCCCGGCCATGCAATTGACGGGCGGGCCGGTCTATATCCACCAGTTCAAGGTCAACGCCAAGGCCGCCTTCGACGGCGATGTCTGGCAATGGCACCAGGATTACGGCACCTGGGCGCGCGACGACCTGATGCCCGAGCCCCGCGCCCTCAACCTCGCCGTCTTCCTCGACGACGTGACCGAATTCAACGGCGCACTGATGTTCATCCCCCGCTCCCACCACAAGGGGGTGATCGAGGCGGGCCACGACACGGTGACGACTAGCTATCCGCTCTGGACCATCGACGACGACACCATCCGTAAGCTGGTCGCGGCGGGCGGCCTCGTCGCGCCCAAGGGTCCGGCGGGCAGCGGCTTGCTGTTCCACTGCAACCTGGTCCACGGCTCGCCGAGCAACCTGTCGCCCTTCGATCGCACCATCGTCTATATCAGCGCCTGCCATGTGGAGAACCACATCCGCCGCTTCAAGCGCGCCGAGTGGATCGCCCATCGCGACTTCACGCCCATCGAGCCCCTGGCCGACGACTGCCTGCGGCGCGATTCGGCGGACGCGGCGGAATAACCTAGGCTTTCAAGAACCAATCTGAGGGAGAAACGGGGTATGGCGGAGAATAAGGTCGCGGTCGTCACGGCCGCCAGCAAGGGCATCGGCGCGGCCATCGCGCGCTCGCTGCACCAGAAAGGCTACAAGCTGGGGCTGCTGTCGCGCTCGGGCTGCAAGGAACTGGCCGAGGAACTGGGCGCCCACGGCGTCGCCGGCTCGGTGACCGAGGAAGCGGATATCCAGCGCCTGGTCGACGAGACGGTCGAGCGCTACGGCCGGCTCGACGCCGCCGTCGCCAATTCGGGCCGCCATGCCGAGGTCATGGCCAAGCACAAGGTCACCGGCATTCCCGGCGCGACCTACCGCAATCTCGGCTACGACCCCGACCTCAAGAACGACATCTTCGCCGTGCCCTGGGGCGCCTGGCACGACGACCTCGATCTGATCGTCCTCAACTGCCTCAAGCTGGCCAAGGCCGTCACTCCCCATCTGATCGCGGCCGGCGGCGGCGCCATCGTCAATGTCTCGGGCATGGAAAGCCTGCAGCCCCGCGCGGCCTATCCCCTGGGGCCGCTGCGCCTGGCCCTGCACGGCTTCACCAAGATTTATTCCGACCGCTACGCCCGCGACGGCATCCGCATGAACTGCCTGCTGCCCGGCATGATCGAGAACGCCTCCAGCGCCGGCAACCAGGAGATCATCGACGCCATCCCCCTGGGCCGCTTCGGCGGCCTCAAGGAAATGGGCAGCGCCGCCGCCTTCCTGGTCTCCGAGGAGTCGGGCTACATCACCGGCCAGATGATCGTCGCCGATGGCGGCCTCAACCGGGGCATATAGCTAAAGTGTTGAAAAAGGCAAACAGGCCCTTCGAGACGACCTCCCATCCTCGGGAGCGCGCACAAGCGCGCGTCTCGAAGGGGGGCCTCCTCAGGGTGCGGCTAAGAAATTGTTTCTCCTCACCCTGAGGAGCTCGCGCAAACGAGCGTCTCGAAGGATGATTGGCACAACGCTCTTTTCCACCGCGATGCGAGATAACTGAAAGCGCCTGGGCCATGACCGATCTCAACGCCGACCTGACCGAACCGCTCGCCGTCGAGACGGCGGCGATGGACTGGGCGAAGAGTCCCGCTCCCGGCGTCCTGCGCAAACGCATCATGTTGCGCGGCGACGCGGAAAAGGGCGCCGTGACCAGCGTGGTGCGTTATGAGCCCGGCGCGGCCTTCCCCTCCCATGGCCATCCCGAAGGCGAGGAAATCTTCGTGATGGAAGGCGTTTTCTCGGACGAGACCGGCGATTACGGCCCGGGCAGTTTCCTGCTCAACCCGCCCGGCTTCAGCCACGCGCCCTTCACCAAGGAAAGCTGCACGATCTTCGTCCGCCTGCGCCAATACGCGGGCGAGGACCGCCCCCGGATCGCCAGGGACACGATCCGCGGCCATTGGAAGGAAGAGAAGGAGCCCGGCATCGGCCGCATGGGTCTCTATGCCCAGGACGGCCGGCCCGAGCGCATCCAGCTCGAACTCTGGCAGCCTGGCGCCAAGGCGGCCCACCATACCCATGGCGAACTGGTCGAACTCTTCGTCCTCGACGGCGTCTTCGAGGACGAGCACGGCGCCTATCCCGTCGGCAGCTTCATCCGCGCGCCCATCGGCTCGTCCCACGCACCCTTCTCGACCAAGGGCTGCATGCTCTACGCGAAGGTCGGGACGCCGGAGGGGATGTAGGGCCGAGTCGTCCCACCTGCCCTATTCGTCATTTTCGAAAAACCGGGAAGCCAGGGTCGCCGGTCGAACCGGCCTTCCTTTCGCGAGGGTAAGAGGGGAATGGCATCGCGGTATTGCAGGCCGCCTCGAACCGCACACCGCGTCTTGCCATCGCGCTCGCATAACGCGATAAACGCCGACAAACATTCGGAGGCGTATGAACGACCGGTCGAAAACAGTTCTCGTTGCCGGCGCGGGGCCCGTCGGGCTCGCCTGTGCGCTCGAACTTGCGCGGCTCGGCCGGGCGGTCCGCATCGTCGACAAGAAGGCCGGTCCCTCGAGCGAATCCAAGGCCATCGCGGTCAACAGCCGCAGCCTGGACCTGCTCGAACCCTCGGGCGTGACCCCGCGCATCGTCGCGGCGGGCGTGAAGGTGCTGCGCGCCAATCTCCATTCCGGCGACCGGCGCATCGCCACTTTGGATTTTTCGGGCCTCGACCACCGCTACAGTTTCGCCATGGCCCTGCCGCAGAGCGAGACCGAAAAGCTCCTGGCCGCCGAACTGGCCGAACGCGGCGTGGCCGTCGAGTGGGGCACGGAAATGACCGCCTTCGGCCAGGACGCGAATGCCGTCCATGCCGTCCTGGTGAAAGACGGCCGACAGGAAACCCTGGAGACGCCCTATCTGGTCGGCGCCGACGGCGCCCACAGCACAGTGCGCCATCTGCTCAAGCTCGAATTCCCCGGCGCCGCCTACGAGAATCTGTGGCAGGTCCTCGACGTACGCATGGACGGGCCCTGGGGCCATGACGAAGTGAATGTCCGCTTCCTGCGCGACGGCGGCCTTTTCTTCGCGATCCCGATCCCCGGCGAGAACTTGTACCGCATCGCCGTCAACCGGCCGGAGGAACCGGCCGAACTCGCGCCCACCGGGACCGTGATCCACGAGACCCTGTGGCAGTCCGAATTCCGCATCCATCACCGCGTCGTCGGGTCCTTCGCCATGGGCCGCTGCTTCCTCTGCGGCGATGCCGCCCATATCCATTCCCCGGCCGGCGGGCGCGGCATGAATATGGGGATCGAGGACGCCACAACGTTGGCCCGGCGCATCGTCGGCGGC
This sequence comes from Alphaproteobacteria bacterium, assembly GCA_963583595.1. Taxonomy (GTDB): domain Bacteria; phylum Pseudomonadota; class Alphaproteobacteria; order CADEGL01; family CADEGL01; genus JABIRQ01. Next base: position 5,927 of record CAUZWC010000011.1, read on the forward strand.
GGAGTCGAAGGCTATGCCGCCCAGCGCCTGCCCATCGCCAAGCGCGTGGTCGCCCAGACCGACCGCCTGACCCGCATGGCGATGATTTCGAAACCCCTGCCGCGCGCGCTCCGCGATACGGTCGTGCCCATCGTCACCGCCCTCCCGCCGGTCAAGCGCTTCCTCGCGCGCGAGAATATGGGCCTGAACACGGCCTAGCCGCCTGCCGGAACGCCCGCCGGGCCTCGCCGAAACGATCCCGCCCTTCGCAGGCCGGAAGCGGTCTCTTTGCCCGCACCGGCCCGCCGCGCACAATGCCCGGTCCGGCCTGTTGTGATGGGGCCGTTCGTCTTTACTTTTATGAGAGGCCACAATGGCTGACAAACGCGATACTCGAATGGATAGCGACGATCTCGACGAAGAAGCGTTAGACAGGAACGAGAGTGGAAACTTCCGTATGTGTTGTAACGGCTCGAGCAGGACCAACGTCCTGCCCTCGTAGCGCGCGGCGTCGCATTTCGACCGGTCGGCCCGCTTCCGAAGAAACCGGTGGCGGGCCGTTTCGTCTTTCGAACGAGCTATCGCAAAGAGGAAAAACAGATGATCCAGGACCGCATCGCGGAATTCGACGACGAACTGAACGACAGCGCGCTGGACCGTTCCGACCGTGGAACGGCCCCTTCAAAACACTGCATCGGACCGCGCGCGAGTCCGAAACCATCCTGGATTGACCAGGCCTAGCGCCCAATAAACGTGGCGAACGGCCACCCCCTTTCCCGATGTGCTGGGTTTCGGCAATGTCGCCGTATTGAAATGCAATGTAGGCAGGAGAGGGTCGCATGAATGCTGATCGCATCGACAATATTCTTGATGAGGATTTGAGCGACGAGACCCTCGACCGCAAGGATGGGGGAAAATTTGGTCTGTCCATCGCGTCCCAAGGTCGGTGCGAATCGGTTGGATAGGCCGTAGCACCGCCGCTTTTGCCGGGGCACGGTTCCGCTCCCTTGCGGGCCGGCGTGGAGCCTTTCCGCAGTGTCCGGTCGAGCGGCCCGGCCCCGCGTTCGAACAAAACGGGGCAGGCCGTTTCGTTCGCCGGACTGACCAGCGCGTTTGGTCCCTATGCTATGATCGAACCCATGATGAAACCCGACACGAAGGCCCCCCCCGACCGGCGCGGCCCTATGCCAACAATTGCCAAGAATCGCGCGTTTGTCGGCCGAAAACCCTTGATAGGCCCGAATTCTCCCGTTGCAGCAAGGGTTTACCAATGCCGCGCGCTGGACAAAATCGCGCAATCCGCCTCGCAGGCGGGCATCGACCGGCGTATGTTTGCGGCCGGGCGCGCGAGGATGATATGAGCCTGGGGACGGGCGCAGGATGTCAGGGAGGGCAGATGCGATGACTGGGGAATTCGATGCGGCCTATCGCCGCTCCATCGAGGATCCCGAGGGTTTCTGGGCCGAGGCGGCCCGGGGGATCGACTGGATCGAGCCCTGGGACCAGGTGCTCGACGATTCCAAATCGCCCTTCACCCGCTGGTTCGTCGGCGCCAAGGTCAACACCTGCTGGAACGCCCTGGACCGCCATGTCGTGGGCGGGCGGGCCGGCCAGCTCGCGCTGATCCATGACAGCCCGATCACCGGCAGCCAGACGAAATTGACCTATCGCGAGCTGCGCGATGCCGTCGCCCTTTTCGCCGGCGCCCTGGCTGCGCGCGGCGTGGGCAAGGGCGACCGGGTCATCGTCTATATGCCGATGGTGCCCGAGGCGGCCATCGCCATGCTCGCCTGCGCCCGTCTCGGCGCGATCCATTCCGTGGTCTTCGGCGGCTTCGCGGCGAATGAACTGGCCGTGCGTATCGACGATTGCCAACCCAAGGCCATCGTCACCGCCTCCTGCGGGATCGAGCCGGGGCGCATCGTCCAATACAAGCCCCTGCTCGACGGGGCGGTCGAGATGGCCAGGCACAAGGTCGGGACCTGCATGATTCTCCAGCGCCCGCAATGCGCGGCGGAGATGATCGAGGGCCGTGATCACGATTGGGCCGAGGCCGTCGCCACGGCCGAACCGGCCGATTGCGTGCCGGTCCTGGCGACCGATCCACTCTACATTCTCTATACCTCAGGCACGACCGGCCAGCCCAAGGGCGTGGTGCGCGACAATGGCGGCCATCTGGTCGCGCTCAACTGGTCGATGAAGAATGTCTACGGGGTCGAGCCGGGCGAGGTCTATTGGGCTGCCTCGGATGTCGGCTGGGTCGTCGGCCATAGCTATATCGTCTATGCCCCGCTGATCCACGGCAACACGACCATCCTGTTCGAAGGCAAGCCCGTGGGCACCCCCGATGCCGGGGTCTTCTGGCGCGTCATCGCCGAGCATGGGGTGACCACCCTGTTCACCGCTCCGACCGCCTTCCGCGCTATCAAGAAGGAGGACCCGGACGGCAAGCTGATCGGCCAATACGATCTCTCGAAATTCCGCACCCTCTTCCTGGCCGGCGAACGGTCGGACCCGGACACCCTCGTCTGGGCCGAGACCAAGCTGAAGGTGCCGGTGATCGACCATTGGTGGCAGACCGAATCGGGCTGGCCCATGGCCGCGAATTGCATCGGCATCGAGCGCCTGCCGATCAAACACGGTTCGCCCACCCGCGCCGTGCCCGGCTATGACGTGCAGGTGGTGGACGACGCCTGCCGTCCGATCAAGCGCGGCGATATCGGCGCCATCGTGGTCAAGCTGCCCCTGCCGCCCGGCTGCTTGCCGACGCTCTGGGGCGCCGACCAGCGCTATATCGACGCCTATATGGCGGACTTCCCCGGCTTCTATAAGACCGGCGATGCCGGCTTCATGGACGAAGACGATTACGTCTATGTCATGACCCGGACCGACGACGTCATCAATGTCGCGGGCCACCGGCTCTCGACCGGCGGCATGGAAGAGGTCCTGTCCGCCCATCCCGATGTCGCGGAATGCGCGGTGATCGGCGTCAACGACCCGATGAAGGGCCAGGTGCCGGTCGGATTCCTCGTCCTCAAGAGCGGGGTGAACAGGCCCCATGAGGAGATCGTGGCCGAGGTGGTGAAGCTGGTGCGCGAGCGCATCGGCCCGGTCGCCGCCTTCAAGCTGGCCGCCGTGGTCCCGCGCCTGCCCAAGACCCGCTCCGGCAAGATCCTGCGCGGCACCATGCAAAAGATCGCCAATGTCGAGGAGCACAAGGTTCCGGCGACGATCGACGACCCCGGCGTCCTGCCCGAAATCCAGGACGCCCTGAAGGGCATCGGTTACGCGGGCGGATGAAGAGCCGCCGATAGCAGCGCCGACACGGTTGTAACCTCACCCTGAGGAGGCGCGCAGCGCCGTCTCGAAGGGCGAGGGTGGCAAGGTACCGGGGCCCGCGATGCGATGGGGCCGGCCTTGAGGGAGGACACCGCGTGAAACGACTCGAAGGACGAGTCGCCGTCGTGACGGGCGGCGTGCAGGGAATCGGCGAGGCCTATTGCCGGCGCTTCGCCGAGGAGGGCGCGCGAATCGTCATCGGCGATATCCAGGACGACAAGGGCCCGCCCGCCGTGGCGGCGCTCGAAGCCATGGGGGGCGAGGCCGCCTTCGCCCATTGCGACGTGACGAAGAAGGCGGATATCGAGGCGCTGATGGATTTCGCAGTCGAGCGTTTCGGCCGGCTCGACATCTGCATCGCCAACGCCGCTATCGTCCATGAGGCCAAGTTCTTCGACCTCAAGGTCGAGGACTGGGACCGGGTGATGAAGGTCAACGTCAAGGGCGCCTTCCTGACCGGCCAGTCGGCCGCCAAGCGGATGATCGCCTGCGGCAATGGCGGGGTCCTCATCAACATCGCCTCAACCAATGCGATGATGGTGAACGAGCGCCAGATCGCCTATCCGATCTCCAAGGGCGCGGTCGTGCAGATGACTAAGATGATGGCGATCACCCTGGCCGATCACGGCATCAGGGCCAATGCCATCGCCCCCGGCCCGACCCGGACGGCGATGCTGGACGAGGTCATGGCCAATTCCCCGGACTTCCGGACCAATATCGGCCTGCGCACGCCCCTGCGCCGCCCGGCCGAACCGGAGGAGATGGCCAATGTCGCGCTCTTCCTGGCCTCCGACGAATCGAGCTACATGACCGGCCAGACCCTCTGGGTCGATGGCGGCCGGGCCGGGCTCAATTATCAGATGCCCCAGGACGGAGTTTCGGCATGAGCACGCATCGTCACGAGGGCAAGACCGTCCTGATCACCGGGGGCGCGCGCGGCATCGGCCGCGCCTATGCCGAGCGCTTCGCCGCCGACGGGGCCAATGTCGTCATCGCCGATATGCTCGAGGCGGAAGGCCGCGAGACCGTCACCAACCTGGAGAAGTGCGGGGCCAAGGCGCTGTTCGTGACCTGCGACGTGACCGACGAGGGCCAATGCAACGCCATGGTCGAGGCCGCCATGAAACGCTTCGGCCGGCTCGACACGGCCATCGCCAATGCCGGCGTCGGCTTCCATTCCTCCTTCCTCGATTATCCCGAGGACAAGTTCGAATGGGTCTACGACGTCAACGCCAAGGGTGCCTTCCTGACCGGCCGGGCGGCCGCGCGGGCGATGATCGCCGGCGGCAAGGGCGGCGCGATCATCAATATCGCCTCGGTCAACGCCCTGCTCGCCAACGAGAACAACGCGCCCTACGGCGCCGGCAAGGCGGCGGTGGTGCTGCTGACCAAGGTCATGGCGGTCACCCTGGCCGATCACGGTATCCGGGTGAATGCCATCGCCCCCGGCCCGACCAAGACGGCGATGGAAGCCAAGGTCATGGCCGATCCGGTGAAGCTGAAGATGCGCACCAGCCGCACGCCGCTGCGCCGCCTGGCCGAGACCGCCGAGGTCGCCGGGGTAGCCAGCTTCCTGGCCTCCGACGATGCCAACTTCGTGACCGGCCAGACGGTCTATGTCGATGGCGGCCGCCTCGCCCTCAACTATTTCATGAGCGAGGAACCCGGCGGGATGGCGGGCACGGTCTAAGGGGACCTTCTAAGCCCGCCAATGCACCGGGAAGGTCTCGCAATCCATCGGCGCGCCTTCGGCCAGGCCGCAATGGGCCATGGCGGGGCCGAGCCGCTGGTGCTTGTCGCCGCGGTAGCGCACGTCGTCGCCGGTATAGCGGCTGACGAAGGTGCGCCGGGGTTGGAGGCTGGTGTTGCCCGGCGCACCGTGCAGGGCATAGCCGTGATGGACGATGATATCGCCCGGCGCCATGTCCCAGAGCAGGATGCGGTGCGCTTCGCGCATCCGGTCGATATCCGGGGCGCAGTCGTAGCCAGAGACATCGGCGCCGTAGTGGGCGGCCGGGTCGGCCATGTCCAGGGGCAGATAGGCCTTGCCCCATAGATGGGAGCCGGCGACGTATTCGATGCCGTTCTCCGGAATCACGGGGTCGAGCGGAATCCATACCGTGCAGGTCTGCTCCCCTTCCATGGGGAAGAAGGGCATGTCCTGGTGCCAGGGGGTCGGCGTCGCGGCCCCGGCATCCTTGAACAGAATTTCCTGCAGGAAGAGGTTGGCCTTGCGCGCACCCATCAGACGGCCGGCGATTTCCGCGACCGGCGATTCGAGCAGGAAAGCCCGGAACTCGGGTATGTCCTGCCAGCGATCCGGCTCGCCCATGAAACGCGGAACGGTGAGATCGGTCCTGCCGGTGTAGCGGCTGCGCTTCTCGGCATCGTCGACGCCCACGAAGGCCGAGCCGTCGTCGTGGAAGATCGCGGCCTTCTCGCCCGGCGCGGTGAGGTTCGCCTCGAACCCGGCCTCCAGGGCCGCGAGCCAGCGCGGCGAAATCGCCCCGCGCAGGCAGATTGCGCCGTCGCGGCGATAGGCCTCGATATCGGACGGATTGACGATCGCATTTGCCAAGGGCCCACTCCCTCTGTCCCGCTAGCCTCGGATGGTGCACCGGACGGCCGCCGAATCCAAGTCCGGCGGCGCTTCCGTTGCGCGCCGGCCTGGCGCTTGATAGAGCAGGCAAAAGCGTCATTCACCTAGGAAGTGCAGACATGCGCATGCAGGATAAAGTCGCGATCGTCACCGGCGGCGCGCGGGGCATCGGCTTCGGCTGCGCCAAGGTCTTCGTGAGCGAGGGAGCCAAGGTGGTCATCGGCGACGTCCGGGTCGAGGACGGGCGCAAGGCCGCTGCCGCTTTGACGAAAGCCGGGCCGGGCGAAGCCATCTTCGTGAAATGCGATGTCGCCCGCCCGGCCGATGTGCAGAAGCTGGTCGATACCGGCGTCGCCAAATTCGGCAAGCTGGATGTCGCGGTCGCCAATGCGGGCATCAACCGCATGGCCGACTTCCTCGACATGGCGCTGGAGCAGTGGAACGAGGTCCTGAAGATCAACCTGACCGGCGTCTTCCTGACCAATCAGTATGCCGCGCGCCAGATGGCCAAGCAGGGCACCGGCGGCGCGATTATCAACATGTCCTCGGTCAACGCGGTGATGGCGATCCCGACCATCCCGGCCTATGTCGCCAGCAAGGGCGGCATCAACCAGCTGACCAAGGTCGCCGCCCTGTCCCTGGCCACCAAGGGCATCCGGGTCAATGCGATCGGCCCCGGCTCGATCTCGACCGAAATGGCGCGGATGGTCGCCAAGGATCCGGCGGTGCGCCACGCCCAGATGGCGCGCACCCCGCTGGGCCGTTACGGCGAGCCGGAGGAGATCGGCCGCATCGCCCTGTTCCTGGCGACCGAGGATTCGTCCTATATGACCGGGCAGGTGCTCTATCCCGATGGCGGTCGGATGGCACTGAACTACACCGTTCCGGTCGTCGAGGATGCCCCGAAAGCGAAAAAGAAAGCCGCGAAGAAGGCGGCGAAAAAGAAGAAATAGCGAGCCTGCGGCGGTTCGCTCGCTTTCCGCTTCTCCGTCATGCCCCGGGGCAAGTCCTCACAAGGTTCATACATCTCGTCCTGGTAGAGCTTGCTCTCGCCCCATCCACGCTGTCGTCCCGGGACTTGTTCCCGGGACCCATCACCCTATCCGTTCAACGCACCGTTCCCGTGGCGCGCCCGGGTGCAAACCCGGGCGCGCGTGGCCCTGTCCCGGCGCCAATGGGTCCCGGGACGACAGCGGTGTGAATTGGAGAAATATGCTGCGAGATACGCGAAGGCCCAAGACGCAAGTCTGGAGCATCCATAGCGCGGAGGCGCTGGACCGCCCGGCCGAAGCCAGGCGGTGATTGCGGTTGGAATGAGTTTTGTGGGCTGTCCCTGGGGCAGTCCGTCATCCGCTACGAACTGGCGCTAGGAACTGGATCCCGTATCGCCGCCCGGCAGGAAGGGATAGGGGTTCGGCGTCGCGGGCGGGGCCCCGGCCGGCCTGTCGCCCGCCACTTCCATGCCGGCTTCCGGATGGGCCTCGATGACCTTCTCTTCCTTGGCGCTCTTGCCCGCCTTCTTGCGCGCGCGCTCCTCGGCCCGGGCGTTTGCCTGGCGGGCCTTCACGACGATGGCCTCGAGTTCCGAAATCGAGCAGAGACCGAGTTCGACCGGGCTGCGCGGACGCAAGTTTGCGCTGTTCCAATGGGTCCGGTCGCGGATCGCGTTGATCGTCGGCTTGGTCGTGCCGAGCAGCCGGCCGATCGAGGCGTCCTGGACCTCGGGATAGTTGCGCAGAATCCACTCGATCGCGTCGGGCTTGTCCTGGCGCTTGGAGACCGGGGTATAGCGCGCGCCCCGGGGCCGCGCGTCGGGCCGCGGGATATCCGACTTCGCAAGATCGAGCCTGGCCGCGCCATCGGCCTCGCAGCGCCGGATCTCCTCGAGGGTGAGCTGACCTGCCACCAGGGGATCCAGTCCCTGCATCCCGGGCGCCACTTCGCCATCGGCGATAGCCTGGACCTCCAACTCGTGCAGGCCGACGAACTCGGCGATCTGCTGGAAGGTCAGTGTCGTGTTGTCGCACAGCCAAACAGCCGTGGCCTTGGGCATCAGGACTTCCGCCATCGGGTCCTCCTTGGAAACATTTGAGGGTCCGGAAATCGCGCAGCGCCATCCGCCGGACCAGCCGGCCGGTGCGCCTAATCGCAGCGATCCGTGAAAACGATAGGGACTATATACGCCTTGACCGGCCCGGGATAAAGGGCCCCGCGCATCTGCCCTGCGGGCGGACCTAGACCCCGTGGAAATCCTTGTACCAATCGACGAAGCGCGGGATGCCCTCGTCGATCCGCACGCGCGGGTCGAAGCCGAAATCCCGCCGGCTCGCGTCGATATCGGCATAGGTCGCGCGCACGTCGCCGGGCTGCATGGGCGCATATTCGATCTCGGCCCTGCGCTGCGTCGCTTCCTCGATCAGGCGGATCATGCGCATCAGAGGTTCCGCGCGGTTGTTGCCCAGATTGTAAATCTTATGAGCGGGCCCTCCCGCCGGATCCTTCGCGGGCGGGTTGTCCAGGCAGGCCAGAACGCCGGCCGCGATATCGTCGATATAGGTGAAATCGCGCTGCATATCGCCGTCGTTGAAGACCCGGATCGGCTCACCCTTGATGATCGCGCGGGTGAAGATGAAGGCCGCCATGTCGGGCCGGCCCCAGGGGCCGTAGACCGTGAAGAAGCGCAGGCCGGTCGCCGGGATCTCATAGAGATGGCTGTAGCAATGGCTCATCAGCTCGCCCGCCTTCTTCGTGGCGGCATAGAGCGAGATCGGCGAATCGACGCGATCCTCGACGCTGAAAGGCTGTTTGGTATTGCCGCCATAGACCGAGGAGGAGCTGGCATAGACCAGATGGCGCATGCCCTCGATCCCGCGGCAGAGTTCCAGAATCGCGAAATGGCCATCGATATTGGAGCGGATATAGGCCGCCGGATTTTCGATCGAGTAGCGCACCCCCGCCTGGGCAGCGAGATGGACCACCCGGTCGACACCCTTGCCCTCGACCGCAGTGGTCAGGGCGTCCTGATCGGCGATATCCAGCTTGCAGAAGGCGAATCCGTCGCGCCCTTCGAGTTCCGCCAGGCGCGCGGCCTTGAGGGTCGGATCGTAATAGTCGTTCAGATTGTCGACGCCAACGACCGATTCGCCCCGGTCGAGCAAAGCCCTGCTGACATGAAAGCCAATGAATCCGGCCGCGCCGGTGACCAGAACGGGCATTGATCCAACCCATGGAGGAAACGTCGCGGGGGGTATAGCGCAGCGCCAAGCGGAAATCACCCCCGCCGAACGCGGGCTCACGGAAAGCGAATTCGGCGGCGCATTGCCGAATCGGCCCCGGCGATACTAAATAGCAGGGGAAACGCATTCGACGCTGTGGACTGGCCGGTTCGCGGCGCTGGTCCTAACCTGCGAGGTTCTGCGATGGCACTCACCGCCGTCACCCTGGACGATAAATACACGCTCGAGCGCGGCCGGGTCTTCCTGACCGGAAGCCAGGCCCTGGCGCGCCTGCCGATGATGCAGCGCCAGCGCGACCGCCATGCCGGGCTCGATACCGGCGGCTTCATCTCTGGCTATCGCGGCTCGCCCCTGGGTGGGCTGGATATGGCGCTCTGGTCGGCCAAACGCTTCCTCTCGGCCCAGGATATCCATTTCTGGCCCGGTGTGAACGAAGACCTCGCCGCGACGGCGATCCTGGGCAGCCAGCAGCTTCACGTCTTCCCGGGCGCCAAGAAGGACGGCGTCTTTTCCATCTGGTACGGCAAGGCTCCCGGGGTCGCCCGCTCAGGCGACGCCTTCAGCCACGGCAATGCGGCCGGCGCGGCAAAACATGGCGGCGTGCTGCTGCTGGCCGGGGACGACCACGCACCGAAATCCTCCACCCTGTCCTGTCAGAGCGAACTTTTCCTCCAGGCCTCCAAAGTGCCGATCCTCTACCCGGCCGGAGTGCAGGATTTCCTCGATTTCGGCCTCTACGGCTGGGCCCTGTCGCGCTATTCCGGCCTCTGGGTCAGCTTCAAGGTGGTCTCGGACACGGTCGAGGCCTCGGGCTCGGTCGAGGTCGATCCGGACCGCGTGAAGATCATCGAGCCGACCGACTACACGATGCCGCAGGGCGGCCTGAACATCCGCTGGCCCGATCCCTGGTATCTGCTGGATGACCGTATCGAACTCGAGCGCATTCCGGCGGCCCAGGCCTTCGTGCGGGCCAACGGGCTGGACCGGGTGGTGATGGATTCGCCCCAGGCGCGGCTCGGCATCGTCTGCGCCGGCAAGGCCTATCTCGACGTGCGCCAGGCCCTCGACGATCTGGGTGTCGACGAAGAAGGCGCGGCCGCCATCGGCCTGCGTATCTACAAGCTGGCCATGACCTGGCCGATCGAGCCCCAGGGACTGCGCGCCTTCGCCGATGGGTTGGAAGAGATCCTGGTCGTCGAGGAGAAGCACCCCTTCATCGAGCCGCAGATCAAGACCGCGCTCTACGACCTGCCCGATTCGCGCCGCCCGCGGGTCGTCGGCAAAGCCGACCAGGAGGGCAAGCCCCTGCTGTCGCGCTGCCGCGAACTGACCCCGGCCCAGATCGGCCGGGTCATCGCCGAACGCATCTCGTCCTATCACGACAGCGAGCGGATCCGGGAGAGGCTGGCCTTCCTCGACGCCAAGGAGCGTTCGATCACCGCCCTGGTCTCGCCGATCGAGCGGACGCCCTATTTCTGCTCGGGCTGCCCACACAACACCTCGACCAAGGTGCCTGAGGGCAGCCAGGCCCTGTCCGGCATCGGCTGCCATTTCATGGCCCAGTGGATGGACCGCAAGACCGACACCTATACCCATATGGGCGCCGAGGGCGTGACCTGGATCGGCCAAGCGCCCTTCACCGAAACCAAGCATATGTTCGTCAATATCGGCGACGGCACCTATTTCCATTCCGGCATCCTGGCGGTGCGCGCCTGCGTCGCGGCGAACGTCAACATCACCTTCAAGATTCTTTACAACGACGCCGTCGCGATGACCGGCGGCCAGCCCGCCGACGGTCCGCTGGACGTGCCGACCGTGACCCATCAGATGCATTCCGAGGGCGTGCGCCGCATCGTCGTGGTGACCGACGAGCCGGAGAAATATCCGATCGGGACCAGCTTCGCGCCGGAGGTCACGATCCATCACAGGGATGATCTCGATCAAGTTCAGCGCGATATCCGCGAATGGCCCGGGGTCTCGGTCCTGGTCTACGACCAGACCTGCGCGGCGGAGAAACGCCGGCGGCGCAAGCGCGGCACATTCCCCGATCCGGCCAAGCGCGTCTATATCAACGAGCGGGTCTGCGAGGGCTGCGGCGATTGCAGCGAGAAATCCAACTGCCTCTCGGTGGTCCCGGTCGAGACCGAGTTCGGGCGCAAGCGCGCCATCGACCAGTCCTCCTGCAACAAGGACTTTTCCTGCCTCAACGGCTTTTGCCCCAGCTTCGTCAGCGTGCTGGGAGGCGGGATGCGCAAACGCAAATCGAGCGCCATCGATATCGAGGAATTGAGCGCGCAGCTGCCCGAACCCACCCGACCGGGCGTCGAATCCCCCTACGGCATCCTGGTCACAGGGATCGGCGGGACCGGCGTCGTCACGATCGGCGCCCTGCTCGGCATGGCCGCCCATCTGGAAGGCAAGGGCGTCTCCATCCTCGACATCACCGGCCTCGCCCAGAAGGGCGGCGCGGTGCTCAGCCATGTCCGCATCGCCGCCGATCCGGATGCGCTGCACGCCGTGCGGATCGCGGCGGGCGAAGCCAATCTTGTCCTGGGTTGCGATCTGGTCGTGGCCGCCGGCAAGGAAGCCCTGGCCACAGTCCGCGAGGGCCGCACCATGGCCGTGGTCGACAGCCATGAGACGCCGACGGCGGGCTTCACCCGCAACCCGGATATCCGTTTCCCGGGCAAGGCGCTGACCGACCTAATCGCCGAGGCCACCGGCACGGGCAACGCCGAATTCCTCGACTCGACGACCCTGGCGACCAACCTGCTGGGCGATTCCATCGCGTCCAACCTGTTCATGCTGGGCTACGCCTATCAGCGCGGCCTGATCCCGGTCTCCAGCGAGGCGATCCTGCGGGCCATCGAGTTGAACGGCGTCGCCGTGCCGATGAACACCCGGGCCTTCCTCTGGGGCCGCCAGGCGGCTCATGACCTGCCCAGCGTCGAGCAGGCCGCCAAACCCGCCGCGGGCGTGCCCGCGGCGCGGCGCCTGTCGGAAAGTCTGGACGAGCTGATCGACCGGCGGGCCAAGGACCTGACCGCCTACCAGAACGCCGCCTATGCCCGGCGCTACCGCGATTTCGTCGAGCGGGTCCGCGCGGTCGAGCAAGAGAGGGCCAAGGGCATGACCGGCCTGGCCGAGGCGGCGGCGCGCTACCACTACAAGCTGCTGGCCTATAAGGACGAATACGAGGTCGCGCGGCTCTACGCCGACCCTGCCTTCCTGGCCGGGCTGAGCGACCGTTTCGACGGCGACTACAAGCTCGAATTCAACCTGGCCCCGCCGATCCTGGCGCCGCGCGATCCGGTCACCGGCGAACTCAAGAAGATGACCTTCGGGCCCTGGATGCTGCCCGCCTTCCGCGCCCTGGCGAAGCTGCGCTTCCTGCGCGGCTCGGCCCTCGATCCCTTTGGCAAATCGGCAGAGCGTCGGCGCGAGCGCGCGCTGGTCGCGGAATACGAGGAGACGATGGGCGATATCCTGGCCGGGCTGAACCACGACAACCACGCCCTGGCCGTCGAGATCGCCGGCCTGCCCGAACATATCCGCGGCTACGGCCATGTGAAGGAGCGCCATTTGGCGGCCGCTGACGCGAGACGAACCGAACTCCTCAAGGCCTGGCGCAGCCCTGCGGTTCCGGAGCAGGCGGCGGAGTAGCACGAGACGGCACACCCCACCCAAAACGGGGTGAATTGCCGGATGGCGGACGATCTCCTACATATAGACTGGTCTTAGACTGGTCTGTTTAAGAGATTCGCCGTGGATATCGGCGCCTATGAGGCGAAAACCCATCTCGCGGCAATGCTGAAGCGCGTCGCGCGCGGCGAGCGCATCACGATCACCAAGCACGGCAAGCCGGTCGCGATGCTGGTTCCGCCACCGGATTCGGCGGCGATGACGCCCGAGGAGGCGATCGAGGGAATCCGCCGGAACCGGGAAGGCGCCCGACTCGACGGGCTTTCCATCAGAGCGCTGATCGAGGAAGGGCGCCGATGAGCGGCTTCGTCCTCGATTTCTCGGTGACAGTGAGCTGGGCCTTCGAGGATAAAAACGCCCCTTACGCGGAGGCGGTTCTCGATTCCCTGACGGGGCAGAAGGCCATTGTACCCAGCCCTTGGCGGCTGGAAACCGTCAACGCCCTGCTCGCCGCGGAACGAAGACGCCGGATCTCGCCCGCGCAGGTGGACACATTCCTGCGCTTCCTTCGGACCCTGCCCATACGCATCGATGCCGGCGCGGAATCCGATCCGCCCCTCGCCCTCGCCGAACTGGCGCGGCGCCACGACCTGACAGCCTACGATGCGGAGTATCTGGGTCTGGCCATTCGCGAGAATCTGCCGCTTGCCACCATGGACCGCCAACTCGCGGAAGCCGCGAGCCGGGCGGGGGTCGCGAGCCTTGCGCCCCGATAGGCTCTACATCCCGAGGGCGTGACGGTAGAGTTCGAGGAGCTGTTCCTGCTCCTGCAGGTCGTTGCGGTCCATCTTGCGAATCTTGACGATCTGACGCATGACCTTGGCGTCGAAGCCCGTGCCCTTGGCTTCGGCATAGACCTCACGGATGGTCGCCGCGATATCGGTCTTTTCCTGTTCCAGCCGCTCGATGCGCTCGATATAGCTGCGCAGATGATCGGCGGCGATGCCGCCCGGACGCGCCTCGGTTTCCGTCTCGCTCTCAACGCCCGCGATATCCGCCATGATTCCTCGTCTCTCCGTTCGATTGGGTGTGAAATTGGGAGTCTAGTGCCCGGCCTTGCCGGCCTGAGTATCGAAGGCGGCCTTCTGTTCGGGCGTCGCCTCGTTCTGGTATTCCGCTTTCCATTCGCCGTAGGGCATGCCGTAGATGATCTCGCGCGCCTGGTCGTAGTCCATCTCCAGACCGCGCTCCTCGGCGGCCGCCCGGTACCATTTCGAGAGGCAGTTGCGGCAGAATCCGGCCAGGTTCATCAGGTCGATATTCTGCACATCCGTACGCTCGCGCAGATGGCCAACCAAGGTGCGGAAGGCGGCGGCTTCGAGTTCGGTGCGGGTCTTGTCGTCCATGGCAGATCCTCCTTGGAGGGATGATTTCGCCGGGTGGCGTCGCCTTTAGATCTGGGTGCGGTCCCCGGGACGGGTCAAGCCGCCGCGCCCGAATCGCCGCCGGAATAGCCCCCAGAATCGCCATCGAAACGCGCGACACGGTAAAGCTCGGCATCGTCTAGCACGACCGCCAGGGCATCGCCCAGGATGGCGGCCCAGTTGCGCAGGCTTTCGTGATCTTCAAGAAGGTCCTGACGCAGTTCGACCAGAACCTGGGGCAGGCCATGGCTGGCGCCATGGGCCTGGATCGAATAGCCGTACTCGCCGCGCGCGGAATAGGGCTTGTTGTCGCCCACCACGACATGCCCGTTTCGCGCCAACTCGTCCATCAGAGGCACAGCCAGGCGCGGGTCGCGGTTCCACAGGATGCCGATATGCCAGGGCCGCTCGCGCGCCTTGAAGACCGGGGTGAAGCTGTGGATCGAGACCACGGCGGGCACGACGCCCTCCGTCTTCCCTGACGTCCCCGACATCATCTTTTCGCGCAATGCCTCGACCGCGCAGTGATAGGGCCAGTAACAGGCCTCCGTGCGGGCCGCGACCGCTTCGGCCGAAAGCCCCCGATTGCCCGGAATCACCGTGGCCTCGCTGACCTCGGCCACGAAGGTCGGGTCGTCCGCGAGACGGTTGCAATCGGCCACCAGCCGGGAATAGCCGGCGAGCACCAGGGGGGCGTCGAACCGGACGGACAGGATGCGCGAGACCTCGGCCGCGCCGATATCCCAGGCGATATGCCGGTGCAGGTCGGCCTGGGACAGGCCCAGCCCGTCGAGGGCGCGCGGCACGACATTCGAGGCATGGTCGCAGAGCAGCAGAAGCGGCGCGTTGCCGCCTGCGTTCACCACCTCGAAAGGCGGTGGATCGCCGGGCCCGAGGAGGGCGGCGGACAGCGGGTGGGATCGGGGGGAGGTTTCTTGCGGGTCGGCCATGGTCCGCGGACTATAGCCGAATCGCCCGCCCGGAAAAGCCGTCCGAGCGCGGCGCGGCGAACCTTCCGTCGGAATCCGGGCAAAGGCCGGGCGCGATCCGCGCGGGCGCGACGCATGGCATCCATGCGCGGGAGTCGCCACGCTGGTATCGGCAGGGGGGCGCCCCTAACATCCGCGGCGATGAGCGATAGCGCCAAGATCATAAACCCCCAGGGAACGGGCCCTGGCGACCAAGGAAAGACCGTCCGTCTCGCCCTGATCGTGCTGTTCCTCAGCACGGTGCTGGTTTCCTTTTCCGGCACGATGGTGCGCTTGAGCGAGGTCGGCCCGTTGGCCACGGCCTTCTGGCGCATGGCGCTGGCCATTCCGGCCCTGCTGGTCTGGATGGCGGTGGAGGCGCGGGGGGCGCGCAGCCGGGTCCCCCATCGCGCCACCAGGGGCGATTTCGCCCTGCTGAGCGCGGCGGGGCTGCTCTTCGGCGTCGAGATCGGCGTCTGGCATGTCGCAATCGGCTTCACCTCGGTCGCCAATGCCACCCTGTTCAGCAATTTTTCGCCCATCGTCGTCACCCTGGGGGCGGTCCTCTTCCTCTCCCAGCCGACCAACCGCAAGTTCGTGCTCGGCATGGCGGTCGCCCTGGGCGGCGCCGCCCTGTTGATGAGCCAAAGCGTGCAGATCAGCGCGGATCATGCATTGGGGGATCTTCTCGCCCTCTCCGTCTCGGTGCTGTTCGGCAGCTATGTCCTGGTCGTCGCCTATCTCCGCACCCGGTTCGGCACCGCGACCATCATGCTCTGGACCTCCGCCTGGGCGTCCCTGGCGCTGCTGCCGGTGACATTGCTCTGGGAAGACGCCTTGCTGCCCATCACCCTGGAGGGTTGGCTGATCGTCGGCTTCATCGCCGTCGCCTGCCAAGGCTTGGGCCAAAGCATGCTGACCCAGGCCCTGGCTCATCTGCCGGCCAGCTTCTCCTCGGTCGGCTATCTGGTCATCCCGGTCTTGGCCGCGGCCTGGGCCTGGGTATTCCTGGGCGAGGCGATCGGACCGGAACAGGCGATCGGCGGCGCGATCATCCTGACCGGCGTCATCCTCGCCCGGCGGGGCAGCCGGTGAGTGCGTCCGAGACACACAGCCAAGCCACCGGAGCATCCGGGCGGGCCTGGCTGGTCTGGGCCCCGGCCGCGCTGTTCTTCGCCCTCGTCTTCTTCCAGCGCACCGCGCCCGGGGTGATGGTCGAGGAACTGATGCGCGACTTCAATGTCGGCGCGGCGCTGCTGGGCAATCTCGCGGCCTTCTATTTCTATGCCTATGCCAGCGTGCAGCTGGGCGTCGGCCTGATGCTCGATAATTGGGGGCCGCGCCGGGTGCTGACCTGTGCCGCCCTGGTCGCAGCGGCCGGCGCGGTGGTCTTCGCGCTGGCCGAGGATCTGCACATGGCCTATTTGGGCCGGCTGCTGATCGGCTTCGGCTGCGCCTTCGGCTGGATTGGCTGCCTGACCGTGATCGGGCAATGGTTCCCGGCGCGGCGCTTCGCCACGGTCGCCGGCCTGTCCGGCATGGTCGGCATGGCCGGCGCCATGCTGGCCCAGGCCCCCCTCGCCGCCCTGCTGACCCATATCTCGTGGCGCAGCACGATGCTGGGGGTAGCAAGCGCCAGTTTCGGCGTCGCTATCCTGTGCTGGCTGCTGCTGCGCGACCGGAACCCGGCGCGGGCGTCCGAAAGGGCCAAGGCTGACGGCCATCGCCTGGGTCTCCTCGCCGGACTGCGCGCGGCCGTCGCCAACCGTCAGGTCTGGCCCATCGCCGTGTTCACCGGCACCAATATCGTGCCCTTCATCGCCCTGGTCGCGCTCTGGGGGGTACCCTACATGATGCGCGCCCATGGGATCGAACGCGGCGAAGCCGCCTTCGCCGTCATGCTGATCCTGCTGGGTCAGGGCCTGGGTTCGCCCGTCATGGGCTGGCTGTCCGACCGGATCGGCCGGCGCAAGCCGGTGATGTTCCTCTGCAGCGGGCTGGCCTTGATCACCCTCTGTATCGCGGTCTATGTCCACGGCCTGCCGCTCTGGCTGGTCTACGCGATCCTGTTCCTGCACGGCACCGGGTCCTCGGGCATCATCGTCGGCTTCTCGACCATGCGCGAGGCGGCGGCGCCCCATCTGGTCGGTGCCTCGCTCGGCATCGTCAACACCTTCGTCATGGGCTTCAGCGCCATGATCCACCCCCTGCTCGGCCTCCTGCTCGAC
>CAUZWC010000012.1:0-23120 GCA_963583595.1 Alphaproteobacteria bacterium
CCCGCCAGGCGCGACAGGGTGCGCGAACCGACCGGCTCGCCGGTCTCGAAATAGGCGTCGACGATGCACCGGAAGACCTCTCGGGAGCGGTCGTTCAGGGCGCTCAGAGTCGATATCGTGTCCGACCTGCCTTCCGCCACGGTCCTGCTCCCGGCATCTACGGTCCTGCCAGGTATTTGCCTCCGAAGGAGGGTGCCTGGGCTGGCCGGCCTGGGCCCATCCGGCCCAGCTGTCCCTGGAATGTAGTGACGCCCCCTCGCGCCATCAAGAAATGGGCAAGAAATGACCAATAATTGCAGGAAAATGGTGCGCCGCCGGCGACCGGCGGGATCGCTATCCGGAGGGTCGTATTCGGCCCAGGGTGGACGCGCCGCCCAGCGAAAGGCTAGCTTCGGCCAAGATCGGGCGGTGCCTTGTGCCTGACTCGATCGCGAAACACCTGTCCTGAAACCTTCCTAGACCCGTAACCTTCATGGAGTGCCCCATGCGACCGTCCGGCCGCGCGCCCGATCAGATGCGAACCGTCTCCCTCGAGCCGGGCTTCGCCAAGCACGCAGAAGGATCCTGCATGATTCGCTTCGGCGATACCCATGTTCTCTGCGCCGCCAGCGTGGAGGAGCGGGTGCCGCCCTTCCTGCGCAACACCGGGCGCGGCTGGGTGACGGCCGAATACGGCATGCTGCCGCGCTCGACCAACACGCGTACGGACCGCGAGGCGGCGCGCGGCAAGCAAAGCGGCCGGACCCAGGAAATCCAACGCCTGATCGGCCGCAGCCTGCGCGCGGTCACCGATCTGACGGGATTCGGCGAACGCCAGATCAAGATCGATTGCGACGTGATCCAGGCCGATGGCGGGACACGTACGGCCTCGATCACCGGGGCCTATATCGCCCTTCACCAGGCCTTTCGCGGGTTGATCGAGCGCGGCCTGCTCGACAAGGTGCCGATGAGCGGCAGCGTCGCGGGGATCTCCTGCGGGCTGTTCAAGGGCACGCCCGTCCTCGATCTGGACTATGCTGAGGATTCCAATGCCGAGGCCGATGCCAATTTTGTCATCACCGGCGCGGGCGGGCTGGTCGAGATCCAGGCGACGGCCGAGACCGACCCGTTTTCCGAGGATGTCTTCGACACCCTGCTGACTCTGGCCAAAAAGGGCGTGGCGGAACTGACGGCGCTCCAGGCCGCCGCCGTGCAAGGTTAGGCCGCGCCATGGCGCGCCGCTTCGATGCTCCGGCTCTGGCTATCGCCAGCCATAACGAGGGCAAGGTGCGCGAGATCCGGGAACTGCTCGCGCCCTATCGCATCAATGTGACCTCCGCCAGCGGCCTCGGCCTGCCGGAACCGGTGGAGGACGGCGACAGTTTTGCCGCCAATGCCGAGATCAAGGCGCGCGCTATCGCCACGGGCAGCGGGTTGCCGTCCCTGGCCGACGATTCCGGTCTGGTCGTGGATGCTCTGGGCGGCGCGCCCGGCATCTATTCCGCCCGCTGGGCCGGGCCGGACAAGGATTTCGGGCGGGCCATGGCGCGGGTGGAAACGGGCCTGACGGGCCAGCGCGACCGCAGCGCCGCCTTCGTCTGCGTCCTCGCCCTGGCCTGGCCGGACGGCGACCTGGAACGGTTCGAGGGACGGGTAACGGGCAGCCTCGTCTGGCCGGCGCGCGGCAATCAGGGCTTCGGCTACGATCCTATCTTCCTGCCCGAGGGCGGGTTCGAGACCTTCGGCGAAATGAGGCCGCAAGCCAAACACGCGATCAGCCATCGCGCCCGCGCCTTCCGCAAGCTGGTCGCGTGCTGCTTCGATCGGGCGGCCGACCTCGACAGCACGGACTGACCGCATAGCCATGCGGGCCGAACCGCTCGCCCTCTATCTCCACTGGCCGTTCTGCCGGTTCAAATGCCCCTATTGCGATTTCAACGTCCATATCCGCGCGGCGGTGGACGAGCCGCGCTGGGTCCGGGCCTTCGCCGCCGCCATGGCGCGGGCGGCCGAGGAACTACCCGGCCGCGCCCTGGGCAGCATCTATTTCGGCGGCGGCACGCCCTCGCTGATGGCGCCGGAAACCCTGGGCGCGATTCTGGACGCGGCCTTCGCCACATGGCCGGTGGATGCGCCGGTCGAGGTCACCCTGGAGGCCAATCCGGGGCCGACCGAGGCCGCCCGCTTCACCGGATTCCGTGCGGCGGGGGTCACCCGCCTGTCCCTCGGGGTGCAGGCCCTGGACGACGATGCCTTATGTTTTTTGGGGCGCGATCACGACCGGGCCCAGGCAATCCGTGCGATCGAGGCCGGCCAGCAGGCATTCGAGCAGGTCTCCTTCGACCTGATCTATGCCCGCCCCGGACAGGAGCCCGAAGCTTGGCGGCGCGAATTGCGCGCGGCCCTGACCCTGGCCCGCGACCATCTGTCGCTCTACCAGCTGACCATCGAGCGCGGCACGGCCTTCGCCGCCCAGGTCCGGCGCAAGGCTTGGACCCCGCCGCCGGAAGACACGGCGGCCGCGCAATATGAAATCGCCCAGGAGGAGACGGCCGCCGCTGGCCTGCCAGCCTATGAGATCTCCAACCATGCCCGCGAAGGGGCCCGGTCGCGGCACAATTTCGTCTATTGGCGCTACGGCGACTATCTGGGCCTCGGCCCGGGCGCGCATGGCCGCTTCGTCCCCGCCGGCGGCGATGCGGGGGTCCGGGTCGCGACCGTGGGGCGGCGCAAGCCGGAAGCCTGGCTCGAGGCGGTCGAGGCCGGCGGGATCGGCGAGGAGGAGCGCGTGACCCTGTCGGCCACGGAACGGGCCGAGGAATGCCTGATGCTGGGCCTGCGCCTGGCCGAGGGCGTGCCGGAGGCGCGGCTGCGCGCGGCCTCGGGCCTGGGCTTCGACACGGCGCTCGATCCGGCGGGGCTAGCCCGCCTGCGCGACGGCGGCTTCGTCACCTTCGAGGACAGTGTTCTGGCGGCCACGCCGGAAGGTCGCCAACGTCTGGACGCGGTGCTGGGCGCATTGCTGGCCTGAGCCGCCCCGGAACCACCATGCGGAACGGCCGAGGCCCATTTACCGGATCAGTTGATCGCGGGCGCAAAAGTCGTGGGCGCGGGATCGATGACGCGGAAACCGGTGCGCTGGACTTCGAGTATAGCCAGGCCGCGCTCCGCCGTGCCGTCGGGCCGGAAGCGGAAAATGCCGTCGAGACCGGCATAGCCGCTTTCGGCGTCCAGCGCCTCGCGGCTGAAATCGGGCTCGCCGGAGTCGCCCGCCAGGACGGCGGCCAGGGCCACCGCGTCATAGGCGAGGGTCGCCAACCGTATGGGGCGACGCCCGAACGCCTGTTCGAAACGCACTTCGAAAGCCGCGCGCCGCTGGGGATCGGAGGCGGCGAACCAGCCGCCGATCAGGGACGGCTCCAGCCCGATGCGGGGATCGTCCCATTGCCCCGTGCCGAGATAGCGCACGGTTGCGGGGTCGATATCGAAATAGGGCAGCAGGGGCGCGACCGCCAGCAGACTGGCGCCGCCATCGGGCAGCATCACCGCGTCGAAGGGAAGCTCGCCATAAGTTTGGCTTTTCTCCAGGCGCTGGAGAGCGGCCTTGGACGCATCGTCGGTTTTCCCGGCGACCCGCGCCTTTTCGGCTTCGAGAGCCAAGCTGCGCGATTCGAAACGGGCGAATTGACGGACCGTCTCGGTCGCGTCCTGACCGGGCGTGTAATAGGCCGGATGGGTGACGAAAGCCTTATTCTCGGCCGCCGCGCGCCCCAAGGCCTCGGTCACGGCATAACCGTAGGGCGTCGCCGGGGCGAGGGCCGCGAACCGTTCCAGCCCCTGATAGCGGGCGAAGGAAACCACGCGATTCACCTGATCGTCGGGCAGGAAGCCCATCAGATAGACCCCGTCGCCGGCCACGGTGCGGTCGGTGGAAAAGCCGACGATCTGCACGCCGTTCGGCCGGGCCAGGCCGGCCACCGCCGTCACCGAGGCCGAGAGCAGGGGGCCGATGATGATCTGCGCGCCGTCCTGCAGAGCACTGCGCGCCGCTTCGGCCGCGCCTTCGGGGGTGCCCGCGGTGTCGCGCGGCACCAGCTCGAAGCCGGAGCCGGCGATCTCGAACAGGGCCATCTGGGCGGCGTCGAGCAGATCCGCACTGACCCCGCCATAGCGGCCGCTGAGCGGCACCAGAAGCGCTACACGCACGCGGCCCGGCTCGACTGTGGCGCCCACGATCTGTTGCGACGGGAAGGCCAGGGCCTGATCCACCGGCGCCAGCGCAGGCTCCGCTTGGACCTCCTCCGCCAGCTCGGCTACCTTCTCCTTGGGCATGCAGGCAGCGAGCAGCAATGCCGCGCCGAGCGCGAGCCAAAACGGCGCCACAACGGACGCTATTGGGCGGATACCGGACTTCTGGGTCGCGATACGGCCCACGGTTCGTATCTCCGGATCATTCGGGGGCGATTCCATGGAAACTAGTGACCCGGTTCGCCGAAGTAAACGATGGGAAGGGCTCGCCGTCGTCGCCACCCCGATCGGCAATCTCGGCGATATCTCGGCCCGCGCCATCGCGACCCTGCGGGAAGCCGATCAGATCGCCTGCGAGGACACCCGCATGACCGCGCGCCTGTGCCGCGCCTATGACATCGAAACCCGCCTGACCCCCTATCACGAACACAATGCCGAGCGCGTGCGCCCGGAGCTGCTGCGCCTGATGGCGGCGGGCGGGCGCCTGGCCTTGGTGTCCGACGCGGGCACGCCGCTGATCTCCGACCCCGGCTACAAGCTGGTGCGCGAGGCACAGGAGGCCGGCATCCCGGTGACCGCGATTCCCGGCGCCTCGGCCGTGACCGCCGCCCTGGCCGTGGCCGGCCTGCCGACCGACCGCTTTCTCTTCGCCGGTTTTGCCCCCGCCAAAACGACCGCCCGGCGCCGCTTCCTCACCGAGCTGGCCGCGACCCCCGCGACCCTCGTCCTGTTCGAATCAGCGCGCCGGCTGGCCCCGGCTCTGGCCGATCTGCGCGACGCGCTCGGCCCGCGCCCGGCGGCGATCTGCCGGGAATTGACCAAGCTGCATGAGGAAATCCGGCGCGGCAACCTGGGCGAACTGGCCGCCCATTACGCCGATTCCGGCGCGCCGAAGGGCGAGATCGTGATCGTGATCGGCCCGCCCGAAAGCCTGCCGGCGGCTGAGGAAGACCCGGCCCTGCTCGACGCCCTGCTGCGCGACGCCCTGGCCGAGGCCAGCCTGCGCGATGCCGTGGCCCGGGTCGCCGCCGAAAGCGGCCTGCCCCGGCGCGAGGTCTATCTCCGCGCCCTGGCCCTCTGCCGCGACCAGGAGACGTCGGAGAAGCCGGAGGACGATCCCGCGCCATAACCCGAGGCCCGGCGCCGCGCCTATCGCCTGAGCCGGACGGCCGAGGCCCTCTGCGTCGCAAGTCTCGCGCTGCGCGGCTACCGCATCCTGGCCCGGGGCTACCGGACCCCGGTGGGCGAGATCGATATCGTCGCCCGGCGGGGCCGTGTCCTGGCGGTGATCGAGGTCAAGGCCCGCGCCGATCTGGGCACGGCGGCGGAGGCGATCGGCCCGCGCCAGCGCGGGCGCATCCTGCGCGCGACCGAACGCCTGCTCTAGCAACGCCCGGCCCTGGCCGGTCTGGACCTGCGCTTCGACGCCATGCTGGTCGCGCCCGGCCGCCTGCCAAGCCATCTGCGCGATGCCTGGCGGCCTTAGGTCGCGTTGAAATATAAATCGTTTTTGCAACCGGTTTTACGGCAGGCTCGAATCAGGAAGTTCAGATAGCAAGCCCGCTCGGGCGGGACGGTCTTGGGGATGGGGGTGGGTTATCCGGAAGGGGCGCAGCCGGATCGGACAGCCCAAGGAATCGTCATCATCCTGGCGTCGGTGCTGATCATGGCCTTCGCAGATGCCGTGGTGAAGCTCGTCAGCGGAGACCTGACCCTTTGGCAGATCTTCGTCGCCCGCTCGCTGGTCGCGATCCCGATCATGATCGTCCTCTCGCGCGCCATGTGCATCGGCCTCAAGCCACGGGCGCCGATCTGGGCCCTCCTTCGCAGCGGGCTATTGTGGTCCTCACTTGGCTCGCTTTCTACGCCTCGCTACCCGTGCTCAGCCTGTCCGTGGCGGCGGTCGCCGTCTATACCAATCCGATCATGACCACATTGCTGGCCCCGGCGCTGATCGGCGAAGCGGTCGGCCGGAGACAATGGCTCGGCGTCCTCTCGGGGTTTCTCGGCGTGATCGCAATCCTGAAACCGGGTGGCGACGCCTTTCCCTGGTTCACCTTGCTACCGCTGCTGGGCGCCGCCTTCTGTGCGCTGGCGGTGGTTCTCACCCGGAGCAAATGCCGGGACGAGGCGCCCCTGATTCTGGCGCTCAATCTTCACGGCTCGTTTCTCGTAACCGGCCTGATGGCCACGGCCGCGCTCGCCCTCATCGGCCTCGACACCGAGATCAAGGCGGCGTTTCCGTTCCTGTTCGGCCACTGGGCCCCGATGGGCCAGCGGGAATGGGGATTGATGGCGCTGATCGCGGCGCTCTCCGTCGCTTTCTTCATCGGCGCCGTGCGCGCCCATCAGATCGCGCCGCCGCCGATCATCGCCACCTTCGACTACAGCTATATCGTTTCGGCCGTCGTCTGGGGATTCGTCTTCTTTGCGGAGACGCCGGATGTCTCGACGATCGGCGGCATGATCCTGATCGCGGCCGCCGGGCTGCTGGTCTCGAAACCGGCTTCGAAATGAACCTCGGCCGGCTCGGCCTCCGGCTGACCGCCGGAGGCCGGCAACCCGAAAACCCTTACTGGACGATATAGCCGCCGTCGATCGGCACGCCGACTCCATGGACGAAGGAGGACTCGTCGGAGGCCAGCCAGAGGACGACACCGGCGACCTCTTCCGGCCGGCCGACCCGGTGGGCGGCGGGATATTTCTCGCGGATCCGCGCGGCCCATTCCGCTTCCGAATAGCCGACCTTGAAGGGCGCCACGAAGGCCGTCTCGATGGCGCCGGGACAGACCGCGTTCACGCGGATATTCTCGCCCCCGTATTCCAGGGCCGCCGATTTGGTCAGCCCCATCACCGCGTGCTTGGTCGCCGAATAGACGCCGTTCTTGGCCTGGCCGACCAGGCCCATGGTCGAGGACATATTGACGATCACCCCGCCGCCGCGCCGACGCATCGCAGGCACGGCATGTTTGAGGCAGAGCCAGATGCCCCGGACATTGATGGCGAAAGCCTCGTCGAAGATCGCGTCCTCGACCTCGCCCAGGACGACGCCGCCTTCCGAGCCACGGGCCGGCACGCCGGCATTGGCGAAGAGGATATCGATGCCGCCATAGAGCTTTTCGGTTTCGGCCATCAGACGTTCGACAGCGGCCGCGTCGGAGACGTCCGTGGCGATGAAACACGCGGTATGGCCAGCGGCCACAATCTCGGCCGCCGCCGCCTCGCCGGTCTTGACGGTGCGCGAGGACAGCACGACCTTGGCCCCTTCGGCGGCGAAGGCGCGGGCCGTCGCCAGGCCGATCCCCGTCGCGCCGCCGGTGACCACGGCGACCTTGTCGACAAAGCGTCTGTTCATTCCCTCGGCTCCTTCCGGTCCGTTTCGGCCGCGGGCAACCAAGCCGCGATCGCGATCGGCCACAATTCCGATCAATTGACAGGTAAGAGACAATACGCGAGCGTTTCGCCGAGCGCCAAGCGGGGGTGACGGGGCCATGAACTCTGACGTCGGGGACAGGATCGAATGGGCCGACGTCCTGGTCGTCGGTTCGGGCGCGGCCGCGATGGCGGCGGCCCTGACCGCCTCGGTTAACGGGCTGGATGTCGTGGTGCTGGAGAAGAGTCCCTGGCTGGGCGGCACCAGCGCGATGTCCGGGGCCAGCACCTGGATTCCCGCCAACCGTCACGCCCGCGCTGCCGGGCTGCAGGACAGCGAGGAAGAGGCGCTGACCTATCTGCGCGCGGCCTCGCCGGAGGGCTGGGCCGAGGAGGAGGACCCGCTCTGGCAGGCTTTCGTCTCGGCCGCGCCGCGCCTGCTCGATCTTCTCGAAGCCGAAACCCCGCTGCGCTTCACCCCGACCAAGGAAGCCGATCCCTTCGCCGAAATGCCGGGCGGCAAGCGCGGCGGTCGCAACTTGTCGATCGAACCGGTGCGAAAATCCGTCGCCGGCCCCTTCGCGAGGCGCATCCGCCCGACCCCGATCTTCCATATCTTCACCTATGTCGAGATGACCGTCTCCGGCAGCTACCACCATCCCATCAGGACGGTGCTGTCTCTCGGCGCGCGCCTGCTATGGCGCTGGATCACCGGTCGGCGCGGCCAGGGCACGGCGCTGATCGCCGGACTGACGGCAGGCTGTCTGGCCCATGGCTGCTGCATCGAACTGGATGCGCGGGTCGTCGATTTGGCAACCGATCCAGATACCGGCGGGGTGATGGGTGCGACGGTGGAAGGCGCCGATGGCCGACGGCGACGCCTCGGCGCGCGGCGCGGCGTCGTCCTGGCGACCGGCGGTTTCGAATGGAACCAGGCCCTGCGCGAGAAATATTTCCCGGGCCCGACCGACTGGCTGTGCAGCCCGCGCGTCAACGAAGGCGACGGCCAGATTTTGGCCGAGAAGGTCGGCGCGCGCCTCGCCCATATGGACCAAGCCAATATCCATCCGGCGGTGCCGACCGTCTACGAAGGCAAGCTGCAGGGCGTGCCCGTCGCCTGGCATGCCGAGCCCCATTCGATCATCGTCGACCGCAACGGACGGCGTTTCGTCAGCGAGCTCGATTACAATATCGGCGAGGCCCTGGACGAACGCGACCCGACGACGGGCGTGCCGGTCCGGCTGCCCGCCTGGCTGATCGCCGACCGGCGTTTCCTGACCCGCTCCCTGCCCTTCCGCTGGTTCGCGTCCAAGGACAAGAGCTGGATCCGGCGGGCGCCCAGTCTGGATGCCCTGGCCGAGATCACCGGCCTGCCGGCCGAGGCCCTGAAGGGCGAGATCGCGCGCTTCAATGGGTTTTGCGAGGCCGGCGTGGACAACGATTTCCATCGCGCGGAAAGCGCCAATGAAAGGCTGCGTGCCGAGGGCGACCCGCGCAACAGCCTGAAGCCGATCCTGCAGCCGCCCTTCGTCGCGATCCCGATGAACCGGGTCATCCTGGGCACCAAGGGCGGGCCGCGGACCAACGACCAGGGCCAGGTGCTGCGCCCGGACGGCAGCGTGATCACAGGCCTCTATTGCGCCGGCAACGCCATGGCCAATCCTTTCGGCACACGGTCGCTGGGCGCGGGCACGACGATCGGTCCGGGCATGACCTGGGGCTATATCTGCGCCCAGGCGATGCTGCGCGAGAATCGGTCTCTTGGGCGCTCGCTTGGCGCAAAGGGGATGGACCGCTAGACAGGGGGCCGTGGGCCACAACCGAATCACCGCCGGAGTCTTCCTCGCCGCCGCGCTCGTCGCCCCGGCCCTGGCCGGCTGTTCGTCGACCGGCATGGCGATCGGCGCCGGGGCCACGGCGGTCAAGACCGCCTCCCAGGAGCGCAGCGTCGGCGATGCGATCGACGACAATGTCATCGCGACCGAGATCAACTATCTCTGGGCCACGCACGACCTCGGCCTATTCCGCAAACTGGACACCTCGGTGGTCGAGGGAAAGGTGGTGATCACCGGCGCGGTGCTCTATCCCGAAACCCAGGTCGAAGCGATCCGGCTCGCCTGGCAGGCGGATGGCGTCAAACAGGTGATCGACGAAATCCAGGTCGAGGACCGGCGCGGCTTGATCGGCCAGGCGCGGGACGAATGGATTTCCCTCACGCTCAAGACCGACCTGCTACTCGATCCGGAGGTCTCCGCCATCAACTACAATGTCACCACCGTGAATGGCACCATCTATCTGACCGGCATCGCGCGCGACCGGCAGGAGCTGGATCGCGTGCGCAACCGGGCCCGCGATGTCCCCCGGGTGCGCAATATCGTGACCTATGTGCGGATCATGGACGCGCGCCCGGAAAGCGCCGGGGAGGAAGACCAGTCATGAGCGACACAAGGCCCGAGGCCGAGGCAATTCTGCGCTGCCTGGCGGGCGCGGGCGAGGCGCCGCTCGACATCGCGGCGGGCGCCCTGGCCCTGGCCGCCCTGGACCGGCCGCGCGTGCCCCTTGACCGCTACCGCGCCCATCTGGGTCAACTGGCGGCCGATCTGCGGAGCGCAGCCGAGGGCGCGGCGGATCTGGAGGAGCGGGTCGCCGCCCTGGCCGAGACAATCTATCTGCGCCACGGCTATGCCGGCGACGACAAGACCTATGACGACCTGCAGAACGCCAACCTCATGCGCGTCATCGACCGGCGCAAGGGTCTGCCGGTCGCCCTGGCCATCCTCTGCCTCCATGCCGGCCGGACCGCCGGCTGGGACATGGCCGGGCTGGGCTTTCCCGGTCATTTCCTGATCCGCCTGGACCACGAAGGCGAACGCGCCATTCTCGACCCCTTCCATGGCTGCCTGCGCCAGAGCCCAGGCGAGCTGCGCGCCATGCTCAAGGCCATGGCGGGGGAGGATGCCGAGCTGCAACCCGAGCATTACGCGGCGGTCGGCGACCGCGACGTGCTGCTGCGCCTGCAGAACAACATCAAGCTGCGCCGCCTCCAGGCCGGCCAGGCCGCGGCGGCGCTGGAGACCCTGGAACAAATGCTGATCTTCGCCCCCGAGCGGCCCGAGCTGTGGTGGGAAGCGGCGGCCCTGCATGCCAATCAGGGCAATCTGCGCGCCGCCATCCTGGCCGCCCAGCAGGTCGGCGAATTGGCGCCCGACCCGGAGACGCGCTACCGCGCGGCCCAACTCGTCCAGCAGCTTGGTAACCGCCTCAACTGAACAGCCTCAACTGACCGTCGCGGCCGGGCCGAGGCCGGTGTATGGTGCGGGCCGCCCAATCACAGCACTGCCCAGGGGAGGGACATGAGCCTCGCCGTCGCTATCCAGATGGACCCTATCGAGGGAATCGACATCAACGCCGACAGCACCTTTCTGCTGGCGTTGGAAGCGCAGCGCCGCGGTTTCGGCCTGTACCACTATCTGCCTCAGCATCTGAGCCTGCGCGGCGACCGTGCTATCGCCAAGGCGCGGCCGCTGCAGGTCCGCGTGGAGCGCGGCAACCATTTCAGCTTCGGTGCGATGGAGAAGATCGATCTGGCCACCATGGACATCATCCTGATGCGCCAGGACCCGCCCTTCGACATGGCCTATATCACCGCGACCCATATCCTGGAGCATGTCCACCCGGCGACCATGGTGGTCAACGACCCGGTCCATGTCCGCAACGCGCCCGAGAAGCTTTTCGTCACCCATTTCCCGGAGCTGATGCCGCCCACCCTGATCACCTCGGACCGCGAGGAGATCAAGGCCTTCCGGGAGGAGCACAAGGACATCATCGTCAAGCCGCTGTTCGGCAATGGCGGCGCGGGGGTCTTCCATATCGGACCCGAGGACGAGAACCTGACTTCGCTGCTCGAGATGTTCACCGGCCTCTACCGCGAGCCGATCATCATCCAGCGTTATCTGCCGGAGATCCGCCAGGGCGACAAACGCATCATCCTGGTCGACGGCATGGCCAAGGGCGCGGTCTCGCGCGTGCCCCAGGCGGGCGAGGCGCGGGCCAATTTCCATGCCGGCGGCGCAGCGCAGAAAAGCGCGCTTACGGCCCGCGAGCGCGATATCTGCGAAGCCATCGGCCCGGCCCTGCGCGAGAAGGGCCTGGTCTTCGCCGGCATCGACGTGATCGGCGACTATATGACCGAGATCAACGTCACCTCGCCCACCGGGCTGCACGAGATCAACCGGTTGGACGGGTCGCATCTCGAACGCGATCTGTGGGACGCTATGGAGGCGCGCTTCGCCGCGCGCCATGACACCCGACCCACCTGACGCGCCTGCGGCGGACTTTAGATTCAGATAATGATAAGGGGACCCGGGAGCATGTTCTACGAACCGCACGACCACGGCCTGCCGCACAATCCGTTCAAGAGCCTGGTCGTGCCGCGCCCGATCGGCTGGATCTCGACCCTCTCGACGGACGGCGTGGCGAATCTCGCGCCCTACAGCTTCTTCAACGCCGCCTCGGAAAAACCGCCCATCGTGATGTTCTGCGCCGGCAGCTTGCCTGGGCCGCGCACCAAGGACAGCCGGATCAATGCCGAGGAGACGGGGGAGTTCGTCTTCAACATGGCGGCCGAATCCCTGACCAGCGAAATGAACGATTCCTCGGGCAGCTACCCCCCGGAGGTCGACGAGTTCGACCATGCCGGCCTGACCAAGGCCCCCTGCCGCAAGGTCAAACCGCCGCGCGTCGGTGAATCGCCCATCGCCTTCGAATGCGAATATCTGAAAACGGTCGAACTGCCCAATGACGGCGAGAAGACCAATGCCGTGGTCTTCGGCACGGTGGTCGGCATCCATATCGACGACTCGATCATCGGCGAGGACGGGCTGGTCGACGTGTTGCGTTTCCGCCCCCTGGCCCGGCTCGGCTATTGGCAATACACGGTGATCGACAACGTCTTCACAATGCTGCCACCGGACTAGGTCTCAAAACAGGCCCCGCTATTCCGCCTTCGCCTCGAGGCGGATGTCATGGACCGGGTCGGCCGGGTCGATCACGTAATAGGCCGTGGCATGGCCGGTCGCGGTCCATTTTTTGCCGCGCGACAGGGCTTGGAAGACGGTGCGACCGGCATCCATGCGCCGCCGGTCGCCGGCCGGCACGCTCCAGAAACGCAGGACAGATTCACAGCGCATCTTGTCGATCATCAGGGTGCTGGGATCGGTGAGGCCACCCTTCTTGGCGCCGTAGATGCCGCGCCCTGGGCCGACCGATTCCCATTAGTAGACGCAGAGAATCTCCAGGCTCTCCGGCTCGACATACCAGCGATAGGCGAAGGCCCAATCAGCATCGGCGCCCTGCCCCTGATCCTCCTCGCACGGGTGCGCCGCAACCGCTGACGGGCGGCCGTGTAGCGTTTACAAAGGGCGAGACGGAAGGTGAGGCACGGAACGATCGCGCACTCCATCGGGCGAGTTCCTTCCCCCAAGCACCGATGCCGAGGACCGAAAGCGCCATGGCGACTGCGCCGCATAGCGGCCCACAGACCGGGCTGGCTCGCGCCATGGCGGTCCTCGCCGGCATGGCGGGGACCTTCATCTATGTCATGGCGATGTCGGGCGCGGGCATGGTCCTGCCCCATATGCAGGGCGCCTTCTCCTCCACCCCCGACGAGATCGCCTGGGTGGTGATTAGCTTCGTCGTCGCCTCGGCGGTGTCGAATTCCGTCTCCGGCTGGATCAGCGGGCGGATCGGCCGGCGGCCCATGTATCTGATCTGCACCGTGGGCTTCACCCTCGCCTCGGGCCTGGTCGGGCTGTCCGAGAGCCTTGAAACGGCGGTTCTGCTGCGCATCCTGCAAGGCACGTTCGGCGCGCCGCTGGTGCCGCTTGGCCAGGCCATCGTGGTCGACGCCTTTCCGCCCTCGCGGCGCGGCATGGCCAGCACGATCTGGGGCATGGGCGCGCTGTGGGGCGGCTTCGTCGGGCCGCTGGCCGCCGGCTATATCATCGACCTGGCGGATTGGCCCCTGGTCTTCTTCGTCACCGTGCCGATCGGCATCGCGACCTTCCTGCTGAGCTGGCTCTACGTGCCCAATGCCGACCGCGCCAATACCCGGCCGATGGACTGGCTCGGCTTCGCCACCCTGTCGATCGCCGTCGCCTCCTTCATGCTGATGATCAGTCGGGGCAACCGGCTCGACTGGTTCGAATCGACTGAGACGATCGCGACCGCGGCCCTCGCCGTCACCCTGCTCTACGTCTTCATCGTCCATTCCTCGACGACCGAACTGCCCTTCCTGCCGCGCCGGCTGCTCAAGAACCGGAACTATTCGATCTCTCTGATCCTGATGTTCATCTACGGCATCTACAACTATCTGCCGATCTTCGTTCTGCCCCTGATCCTGAGCAAGGTGATGGGCTACAGCCTGTCCCTGATCGGCCTGCTCCTCGCCATGCGCGCGCTCGGCACCTTCCTGGGACTCATCGTCATCTCGCGGCTGATCGACAAGGTCGATGTGCGGGTCTTCATCCTGGTCGGCTTCGGCTTCCTCATCGTGCCGCAATGGCTGATGGGGCATTGGGGCGTGGATCTCGGCTGGTCCACCGTGCTCTGGGTCATGATGCTCCAGGGGGTCGGCTCGGGCATTCCCTTCATGGGGATCAGCGCCATGGCCAATGCGACCATCCCGGGCAGCCTGCGCACCGAAGCGCTCAGCCTGTTTCATCTGGTCAACAATCTGGGGGTCGCCGTCGGCGCCGCGCTGATCTTCGCCTTGCTCGCCCATAATCTGCAGGAGAGCACCTCGCTGCTGACCCAGTTCGTCTCGCCGCTCAACGAGGTCTTCCGCCTGTCGGTCCCGCACGGGATGGTCGATCTGGGCGACCGCGGCGATGTCGCCGCCCTCAGCGCCGAGATCAGGCGCCAGGCTACGATGGTCGCCTTCAATAACGCGATGCTCTTCAGCGCGGTCGCCGGCCTGATCGTTCTGCCCATCCTGCTGATCGCGAAGGTCAAGCGACCCGTGGACGACGCGCCCTAGCGCCCGCGATAGACCGCCGGGCGCTTTTCCAGGAAGGCGCGCATACCTTCCTTCTGGTCCCCGCTTTCGAACAGATGGAGGAAGGCGGCGAGGCCCTCGTCCATCAATTCTCCCAGGGGCCGTTCGGCCGAGCCGTTGACCAGGCGCTTGGCGGCGGCGAGGGCCAAGGGCGGGCCGGCGGCGAGGCGAGCGGCCCAGTCGGCGGTGACGGCGGCGAGCTCCGCACGCGGGACACAACGGTTGGCGAGACCGCAGGCGCCCGCGTCCGCGCCCGAAACGAAATCGCCCAACATCAGGAGCTCCTTCGCCTTGTGCCGGCCCATCGCGCGCGTGAGGCGCAAGGCCGCGCCGGCGCCCGGGATGACGCCTATCTTGATTTCGGCCAGGCTGAAGCGGGCATCCTCGGCGCAGAGCACCAGGTCGCAGGCCAGGGCCAGCTCCGTCCCACCCGCCGTGGCATAGCCCTGGACCGAGGCGATCACCGGCTTGGGCAAGGCCTCGATGCCGCGCAGCGCGCCCATCCAGAGGTCCATATAGGCGGGCACACCACCGCTTTCGGAGAGCGCCAGCATCTCGCCGATATCGGCGCCAGCGGAGAAGGCGCGGTCCCCGGCGCCGCGCACCACCACGGCGCGGAGCGCATCCTCCGCCGCGATTCGGTCCAGACCCGCGCGCAAGGCCCGCAGGGTGGCGGAGTCGATGGCGTTCATCTTCTCCGGCCGGTTCAGGGTGAGGGTGGCGACCGGGCCGTCGGTTTCGAACAGGAGCGGAGGCGCGACCATGGCGCGCTCAACAGCCGAGCTGGCGGGCGATGTAGAGCTGCTGGATCTCGTTCGTGCCCTCGCCGATCTCGAGGATCTTGGCCTCGCGGTAGAAGCGGTTAACCTTGTAATCCGTCATGAAGGCGTAGCCGCCATGGATCTGGAAAGCGTCCAACGCGGCCTCGGTCGCGCGCTGGGTGGCGAAGAGCTTGGCCATCGCCGCCTCCTTCCTGCAGTCCTGGCCCTGGGCGAAGAGATCTGCCGCGTAATGGGTCAGGCGGCGCGCCGCCTCCATCCCCGTCGCCATATTGGCGAGCTTGGCCTGGGTCAGCTGGAAATCGGAGAGGGGCTTACCGAATTGCTTGCGCTGCTTGGCGTAACCCAGGCTCTCCTCCAGGCAGCCGCGGATCAGCCCGGTGCCGATGGCGCCGAAGGCGACCCGCCCCAGGTTGAGCCCGCCCAGGGCCTGGCGCAGGCCCGCGCCGCGCTCGCCCATGATATTGCCCGCCGGGATGCGGCAGCCGTCGAAGACCAGTTCGCGGTTGTCCATGCCGTGCCAAGCCATCTTGTTGAAGGATTGGCCGAGGCCGAAGCCTTCCGCGTCACGCGGGACGATGAAGGTGGAAATTTCCTTGCGCCCGTCGGGGCGCTCGCCCGTCACGGCCATCAGGGCAAGGCCGTCGCTGATCCGCGTGCCGGCATTGGAGATAAAGATCTTGGTGCCGTCGATGGTCCAGCGGTTGCCGTCAAGGGTGGCTCGCGTGGTCATGCCCTGGCTGTCGGACCCGGCGCCGGCCTCGGTCAGGCCGATCGCGCCCAGCTTCTCGCCGCGCGCGAACGGGGGCAGCCAATGCTGCTTCTGCTCCGCGCTGGCGAACTTGCGGTACATCTCGGCGACCAGGACATGGACCTGCCAGATCAGGGCGAAGGTGTTGCTCTCCGTCGCCACTTCTTCCAACGCGAGAATATAGGTGAGGGCGTCGAGCCCGCTGCCGCCGTATTCCTCCGGGATCAAGATGCCGGCCATGCCCAGGTCCGACCACTGCTCCCAGAGCGCGTAGGGGAATTCGTGGTCCTGGTCCATCCGGAGCTGGACGGGCGCGACCTCCTTGCGAGTGAAGTCGCGCGCCAACGCCTGAATCTCGCGTTGTTCCGCGTTGAGGGAGAAATCCATTCCGCGCCCCTAACAGGCTGTTGAGAAAGGAATATTGTGCCCATCACCCTTCGAGACGCCCGCTCGCGCGAGCTCCTTAGGATGAGGAAATTCAATACTTTAGCCTCACCCTGAGGAGGCCCGCAGGGCCGTCTCGAAGGGTCTGTTCGCCTTTTTCAACTGCCTTCTAACCGAGTTCGTTCAGCACCTCTTCGGTGATCTCCAGGGTGCGGTCGATATCGGCCTCGGTATGGGCATAGGAAATGCTGCCCTGCTTGGTCGTCACCGGGAACTGGAACACGCCTTTTTCGATCAACGCCTTGCGATAGGCGACGTCGCGGACCGCATCGTTGTTGCGCGCGATATCGGCCCAGTTCTCCGGCGCGTGATCCATGAAATAGAGGGCGAAGGCCGAACCCTGACGCACGATGGTCGTGGGGTAGTTGCGGCGCCGGAAGATACCGGTCAGCCCTTCCTCCATCCGCGCGCCCAGGCTGTACAGCTTGCCGTAGACGTCGGCCTCCGGGTCGCGCAGCTTGAGCAGGGTCGCCTTGGTCGCAGCCACGGTCAGGGGGTGGGCATTGTAGGTGCCGGCGATGGTCACCCGCTTGGCCGGATCGGCATGGGTGACATGCTGCATGACCGAGGCCTTGCCGCCGACCACGCCCATCGGATAGCCGTTGGCGATCGCCTTGCCGAAGGTCGAGAGATCGGGCGTGACGCCGGAGATTTCCTGATAGCCGCCGAGGGCATGGCGGAAACCGGTCTTGACCTCGTCGAAGATCAGCACCGTACCCGTACGGTCGCACAGCTCGCGCAACCCTTCGAGATAGCCAGGCTTGGGCTTGACGATGCCGACATTCTGCAGGATCGGCTCGAGAATAACGGCGCCGACCTCGCCCTTCATCAGCACCTTTTCAGCCGCTTCGAGATCGTTGAACTCGACGACATGGACGGTCTCGAAGACCTTCTGGGGAATGCCCGCCGTGATTGGGCGCAGGTCGTATTCCTCGCCCGGTTGGTGATTGCCCAGGGCCTCCTTGGGATCCATCAGGTTGAAGGCGACATAATCGCCCCAGCCGTTATAGCCGCCCTGCATCAGCAGGATGCCATCGCGCCCGGTGGCGGCGCGGGCGAGGCGCATGGCATAGGCCGTGGCCTCGGAGCCGGAATTGGTGAGCTGGAGCTGTTCCAGCCCGGGCACGCAGTCAACGATCAACTCGGCGATCTCGCCTTCCCAGGGGGTCGTGCCCGCGCCGATCAGGGATTCCGAGCGGCGGATCGACTGGATCGCGGCCTCGTCCACATCATCGTCGCAATGGCCCAGGACATAGGGCGCGAAGGCCGCGTGATAGTCGGTGTACTGCTTGCCTTCATGGTCCCAGAGATAGGCGCCCTTGGCCTTGGTGAAGACGCGCATGGGATCGAGCATGCGGTTGAGCGACATGACCCCGCCGGGAATCATTTTCTTGTGGCGTTCCCAGATTTGCTGGGCCGTTTCCTGGGCCATGCTCCCCTCCCTCGTTCGCAGGTTCAGAACGGCATCCTCGCCCCGGCGCGCGAGAGGGGCAAGTGGCGGTTCCGCTATCCGACGCGACACCGGCCCTCATACTTCGACAAACTCAGCGTGAGGGCCTCACGCTGAGCTTGTCGAACGGCGAGGCCGATGGCACCCGGTTGGATGTCGTGGCGTCAGGCCTTCTCGGGCGGCTGGATCATGCGGCCCAAGCGACGGCCGGCGCAGAGATGGAAGTGGAGATGCGGCACCTCCTGCCCGCCGTCGGGACCGCAATTCGACAACACGCGGTAGCCCACATCGGCGACGCCCAGCTCGCGCGCAATATGGCCGAGGGCACGGATCACGGCGGCGATCTCCGCGTCGGAGGCCTTGGCCGAGAAATCGTCCATCGAGACATATTCGCCCTTGGGGATGACCAGGACGTGATTCGGAGCCTGGGGGTTGATGTCCTCGAAGGCTAGGACATGATCGTCCTCGAAGACCTTGGAGCAGGGGGTCTCGCCACGCAGAATCCTGGCGAAGATATTGTCGCGATCATAAACCATGGCTCGTCCCTTTCTTCGGGCCCGCTCGGCGGCGCGCCCGGCCCCAACCGTCGGGCCCCGATCATTGAGATGCGGGGCGGCTGCGCTTTTCCTCGATGCCGCTGGTCCCGGTGCGCGCTTCGAGCGCGGCCCAGACCTCCTCGGGGTCGAGACCCGCTTCGGCCCAGAGGACCAGCAGGTGATAGAGAAGATCGGCGCTTTCCGAGGCCAGGGCGGCTTTGTCCTCGGCCAGGCGCGCGATGATCGTCTCAACCGCCTCTTCGCCGACCTTCTGCGCGATCTTCTTCGACCCCTTGGCGAAGAGCCGCGCGGTATAGGAGAAATCTGGATCGTCGCCGCGCCGGCTTTCGATCACCGCCGAGAGGCGGTCGAGGATATGCGCTTTTTCGCTATCGGCCATGGCGTCCTGCCTAGAAGATCGATTTCAACGAGTCACGGTGCGGCGGCTCACACCGCGCCCTCGACCGGGCGCACCGGGATGCCGGCGGCGGCCATATGGGCCTTGGCCTCGCCGATCGAATGCTGGCCGAAATGGAAGATCGAGGCGGCAAGGACGGCCGAGGCATGACCATCGCGCACGCCCTCAGCCAGGTGATCCAGATTGCCGACCCCGCCCGAGGCGATGATCGGGATATGGACGGCATCGGCGATGGCGCGGGTGAGCGGAATGTCGAAGCCGGCGCGGGTGCCGTCCCGGTCCATCGAGGTCAGCAGGATCTCGCCGGCGCCCAGCCCCTGCACCTGCAGAGCCCATTCGACGGCATCCATCCCGGTCGCCTTGCGGCCGCCATGGGTGAAGACCTCGAACCGGCCGCTCTCGGATAGTTTGGCATCGACCGCGGCGGTGATGCATTGGCTGCCGAATTTCTCGGCCCCTTCACGGACCAGTTCCGGCCGCTCGACCGCGGCGGTGTTGATGGAAACCTTGTCCGCGCCCGCGAGCAGCAGGCGGCGCACATCCTCCGTCGTGCGCACGCCGCCGCCGACGGTCAGCGGCATGAAACATTGCTCGGCCGTCGCGCGCACCACGTCCAGGATGATGTCGCGCCGCTCGTGGCTGGCGGTGATATCGAGGAAGCAGAGTTCGTCCGCCCCGGCGGCGCCGTAGACCCGGGCCTGTTCGACCGGATCGCCGGCATCGACCAGATCGAGGAAGTTGACGCCCTTGACCACCCGCCCGTCCTTAACGTCCAGGCAGGGGATGACGCGGATCTTCAGCATGGCGTGCTTTCCTCGGCGACGGCCAGGGCCTCGGCCGGCGCGATGCGGCCGTCATAGAGGGCGCGGCCGACGATGACCCCGGCGATCCCGGCTCCGGCATCGCGCAGGGCGGCGATGTCGGCCGCGCCGGCCACCCCGCCGGAGGCGACAACTGGTGTGGAGACGGCGCGGGCCAGGGCGGCGGCCGCGGCGACATTCGGTCCGCCGAGCACGCCGTCGCGCTCAATATCGGTGTAGACGATGGCCGCGACCCCGGCATCCTCGAAGGCGAGGGCAAGCTCGTGGACCGGCATTTCGGTGGCCTCGGCCCAGCCTTCGACGGCGACCATGCCCTGGCGGGCATCGATGCCGACGACGACGCGCCCCGGATGATCGGCCGCCAGGCCGCGCACGAGATCGGGATCGCGCACGGCGACGGTGCCCAGCACGACCCGGCGCACACCGGCCGCCAGCCACGCTTCGGCGGTCGTACGGGTACGGATTCCGCCGCCGAGTTGCACAGGCCGGTCGGTCGCGGCGAGGATCGCGCGCACGGCCGCTTCGTTCGCCGGCCGGCCGGCGAAGGCGCCGTCGAGATCGACGACATGAAGCCAGGCGAAGCCTGCTTCGGCGAAGGCCCGGGCCTGGCCCGCGGGGTTGTCGTTGAACACGGTGGCCCGGTCCATCTCGCCCTGGCGCAGGCGGACGCAGGCGCCGTCCTTCAGGTCGATCGCGGGAAAGACGATCATTAGCCGTGCTGCTTCAGGTCTTTGTAGTAGTAACGCCCGGCGATCATCGTGCCGTCGATCAGGGCGTATTTCGGATTTGTGCCCCAATGGACATAGCGCAGGGATTCGTAAAGCTTGATCGCGGCCGTCAGGGTCTCGCGGACATCCAGGCGCAGAACCTTGAAGCCCTCCTCCCGCGCGCGTTTCTCGACGGCGACCGTGACCGCGCGCGCCAGGCCGTGACCGCGCGCCCAGGGCGCCACGAAGGAATGGGTGAGCTGGGCCTGGAATGCCTGGGCCTCGTTGTTGGGCGGCATCCGGTGGAGCTGGGCGGCGGCACAGACCACGCCGTCGAGCCGGCCGACGAAGAGCGAGCGTTCGGGCACCACGAGAACCCCCCGGTAGAAGGCCTCGAGCGCGGGCCGCGGCGGCGGACGCAGCCAGCCGAAGCCGCCGCCTTCGATCACCGCAGCCTCGGTCGCGTCGCACAGATCGTAGAGGTCCGAGCCCTGGAATTTGGTCAATAGTTCGACGGCGATGGTCATGGATCTCCGCTGTATTATCCCGGGCGGCCCTAGGGCCGCCAGGTCAGGAAATTGGCGATCAGGCGCAGGCCGGCGGCCTGGCTCTTCTCCGGGTGGAACTGGGTCCCCACCATGTTGTCGCGCCCCACGACCGCGGCGAAGGCCTCGCCATGGCGCACCCGCGCCAGATCGCAGGCCGGCTCGTCGGGCCGAAAGGCGTAGGAATGAACGAAATAGACATGGGTTCCGTCGCCCAGCCCGTCCAGGACCGGATGAGCCTTCACCTCTTCCAGGACGTTCCAGCCCATATGCGGCACCTTGAGGCCCTCGCCATAGGGCAGGGCGTCGACATCGCCCGCGATCCAGCCCAGGCCGGCATGGCTGCCGTGTTCGAGCCCGCGCGCGGCCATCAGCTGCATGCCGACGCAGATGCCGAGGAAGGGCACGCCGCGGCGCAGCACGGCATCTTCAAGGGCGTCGACCATGCCCGGCAGCGCGGCGAGTCCGGCCATGCAATCGGCGAAGGCGCCGACGCCCGGCAGGACGATGCGTGTCGCGGCCGCCAGATCCGCCGGCAGATCAGTGACCCGGATGGGCTCGGCCGCGCCTGAATCGGCGGCGGCGCGCTCGAAGGCCTTGGCCGCCGAACGCAGATTTCCCGACCCGTAATCGATGATTGCGACGCTCATGCCGTTCCCCTGCCGCCACGCGGGTGCCGCGCGGGCGATGCGGCCATCATGACCCGCCCCCGCTCAGGCGGTGGTGCCGCCGAGGGTGCCCTTGGTCGAGGGGACCGAATCGGCGGCGCGAGGGTCGATCTCAAGGGCCATGCGCAAGGCCCGCGCCAAGCCCTTGAAACAGGATTCGACGATATGGTGATTGTTCTCGCCATACATATTCTCGACATGCAGGGTGATGCCCCCGTTCTGGGCGAAGGCCTGGAACCATTCCTTGAACAGTTCAGTGTCCATCTCGCCCAGCTTGTCGCGGGTGAAGCCGACCTTCCAGACCAGATAGGGCCGGTTCGAAATATCGAGCGCGACCCGGCTGCAGGTCTCGTCCATCGGAATCTCGGCATGGCCGTAGCGGCGGATGCCGCGCCGGTCTCCCAGCGCCTTCGCCACCGCCTCGCCCAAAGCGATGGCGGTATCCTCGGTGGTGTGATGGAAATCGATATGCAGGTCGCCCTTGGCCTCAAGCTCGATATCCAGCAAGCCATGGCGGGCAAGCTGCTCCAGCATGTGGTCGAGAAATCCGATCCCGGTGGAAATATTGGCGCGACCGGTGCCGTCCAGATTCACCCGGGCGCGGATATCCGTTTCTTTGGTCTTGCGGGTCACGGTCGCTTCGCGCATGGCGACATCCACCTAGATTCTAGGGGGCCATGTCGGCCCCGTGTCGGGCGCCGGGTCCTGGGCCACGGCCCAGCCGTATCACGGCTTGCCATGGCCAGGGCGCACGCCGTGAAGATGGCGCGCGACGGCGCGCGCGTTGTATCAGGATGCGGACCGGCGTGCCAGTCTACCCAATGCGCCGGCAACCCAGGGTCATGTATCAACAATTTGTCGAAGCTTTGTAATATTTCCGATTGCATCGTGCAGGGCAGGATGATGCCATTCGCCCGGTGCCGGTGGCGTGCAATATCAACTTTCGAAAACAGCCTGTCATGCGTGAATTGCATTTCGAACCGCATGAATTGATCTACTGGGCCGGCGACGCGCCGGACTCGGCCTTCATCATCAAGCAGGGCGATGTCGAAATCGCCACGCTCGGCTCGACCGCGCGGCCCGAACGGTTGGGCCCGGGCACGGTGTTCGGCCAAGTCGCCATCATGGTCGATCAACCCCGTCAGCGCACCGCGCGCGCTCTCCGATGTCGTGGTCCTGGCAGTGCCACAGGCCGATTTCCTGCGCGCCCTCAATGAACGCTTCGATGTAGTCGAGCCGTTTCTGCGCCGCCTCTTCGCGACCCTGCACGATGCCGAGGGCCTTGCCGAACGCGGCGCCCTGACGCCTACGCAACTTTCGGCCGAGGTGGGGGAGCGCGAGCGACCCG
>CAUZWC010000013.1:0-22756 GCA_963583595.1 Alphaproteobacteria bacterium
CCCGCCCCCGCC
This sequence comes from Alphaproteobacteria bacterium, assembly GCA_963583595.1. GTDB lineage: Bacteria > Pseudomonadota > Alphaproteobacteria > CADEGL01 > CADEGL01 > JABIRQ01. Next base: position 13 of record CAUZWC010000013.1, read on the forward strand.
GCTCGCCGCCGATGACGAACGTCAAGCGACCGGCGACCGGCGCTATAGCGACCTCGACCCCGCGGCCATTCCCGCCTCGGAAAGCCTGAAGGACACCGTGCGCCGGGTTCTGCCCTATTGGAATGAGGTCGTGGCGCCGCAGGTCAAGGCCGGGCAACGCGCGCTGATCGCTGCGCATGGCAATTCCCTGCGCGGGCTGGTGAAGCATCTCGACGGCATTTCGGATGACGAGATTCCGAGTGTAGAGATCCCGACCGGCATTCCCCTGGTCTACGAGCTGAATGCCGACCTGACGCCGATTCGCCACTACTACCTGCGCGAGGACGGCACGGCCGCCGATTGAGGGCGGAACGGGCGGATACCCGCGCGCCGCCCGTTCCGTTAACCTGTGTGAATATCGCCTGGGGCGCCAGCCAACGAACCGGCGGAAGCGATCGGTCAGACCTTCGGTTCCGTCGACGGTTTCCGCGAAAGTTTCAAGGAAACCACCATCGGAACCTTCGGCAGCAGTTGGATTTGGCTCGTCCTGCGCAACGGCAAGCTCGCCATCGAAGGCACCCAGAATGCGGACAGCACCCATTTCGCGCCGTCGGGCAGGGACGAGAAATTTCCCGCCGGCCCGACGATCGGGCCGATGCCCAGTCCGACGTTGGCGAGCGCAGTGACCGTCGCGCTGAGGCTGGTGTCGAGATCGAGGCCGAAGGCGCTGAGCATCACCGTGCCCGCCACGATCGACCCCAGGAACAGGCACAGGAAGGCGAGAACAGACGCCCCCACCTCATCGGTCACAGGGCGGCTGCTCAGGGCGACGCGGGTCACTTAATGGGCCCGGATCAATCGGTTTATCTGATTGACCGAAAGCAGCCACAGAACCTGGAACCGTAAAATCTTGATCGCGCCCAAGGTCGAACCGGTACAGCCGCCGACCACGGTGAGGACGAGAAAGACCACGCCGGCGAGCGGTCCCCAGAGCGTGTAATCGGCGCTGACATAGCCGGTCGTTGTCACGATCGACGTCACGTTGAAGGCGGTGGTCAACGGCGCCGCGGGAATGGCGGCCCCTGGCCGAACAGGGCCATGCCGGCGCCCAGTACAACCTCGGCAACATGTACGACAAGGGCATGGGCGTTCCGCAGGACTACATCCAGGCGCACATGTGGTGGAACTTAGCCGCCGCGCAGGGCGGCCTGCAGCTGCGGCCTATCGTTGTGCTTGCCGTAAAGAACCGCGACCTGACGGCCAGCAGGATGACCCCCGCCGACATCTCCAAGGCCCAGCGGCTCGCCAAGGAATGGCTGGAGCAGCACCCGCAATGACGCGGCGAAGAGATCGCTTGGGCTATATGAGCAACAGGGTGACCTTACCCATTGTAGCCGTGCCTCGGTGCGTCCGGACAATCATGACGAGCGAATTGAAAAGCCAAAAATATTGTAGAAATTCTTGAGAGAACGTCCCTCCTGGATTGGAGGTAGGCCCCACGCCCCCCTGCTACCCCCAAAGCCAAGACCTATGGAATCTTGCTTTCTTAGCTGAATCCGCGCCAAGACGCGCGTATCTCTCAGTATCGGATGCCATTCCCACCCAAACTTGATGCTGCGAAATCGCACCGATGTGTGGTATAAATTCGGTGACTTCCGAGGCTCGAAAGCCGCAGAAAGCTTAGGCTTTATCTGCTGTTGAAAGTGGCGCGCCCGGGAGGATTCGAACCCCCAACCTCCTGATCCGTAGTCAGGTGCTCTGTCCAGTTGAGCTACGGGCGCCCCGGTCTTCGCCGCGCAACGGCGCCAGCGCGAAGGCTGCGGACACTACTGAAATCGCTATGGCATGGCAAGCGCCGGACGGACGTGACGTGAGCCCTGCGCGCGCCTCACTCTGGTGTCGAGTTTGCATCCGGATATTTCGGTCGCGCATGCGCCCGCCGAGCGGCCCGCGCGGAGCGCCAATTGGAGAGCCCGAACCGGAGACGCCATGAAGGATTTCGCCACTCTCGTCCTGATACTCGCCGGGCTCGCTTGCCTGGCCTTGCTCGGCTTTTTCCTGATGCGCGGCGGATCTTTCCTCGCCGGCGCCTCGAGCGAATCCGGCTTGGTCGGGTCTATTGCCTTGCTGGCCCTGCCGGGAGCCGGCGCCGCGCTGTTTTTCGGCGCCCTGGCATTGCGCGCGGAATGGCGCGGCCTGCTGGCCCTCTGCCTGATCGCGGCTGTGATATCGGTCTACGGGGCGGAAATCTATCTGACCTATGCGGCCGACGATCCGGGCGAAGCGGCCAGCGCCGCGCGCGGGCTCGAGCACGATTCGCGCAGCAAACTCGAGGTCCTGCGCGATCTCCGCTTCTACGGCGTTCCGGCCTATCCTTTCGTCCATCCCGCGCTGCTGCTCGCCCCGGCCGGGGAGGCCCAACCCCATTCCGTCTTCGCATCGACGGCGCGGAGGTTCAGCCGGTGGGCGGCATTGGGAGGGTCGTCACCGTGGTCTGCCGCAAGGCAGGCGCTTATCTGATCTATACCGCCGACCGCCACGGCTTCCACAACCCACCCGACGCTTGGCCGGCCAAGGGCGGCAGGACCTATATCGTGGCGATCGGCGATTCCTTCGCCCAAGGGCAATGCGTGCCCGACAGCCAAGGCGTGATATCGCGGCTGCGCGAAACCCGTTCCAGCGACGGTTTCCCTCGGCACCGGCCACGACGGGCCGCTGCTGATGCTGGCCGCCCTGCGCAAGTTCGGCGATACCTTGCGCCCGCCCGTGGTGCTCTGGCTCTTCTATGAGGGCAACGATCTGGTTATCGAACTGCCGCGCGAGAGCCGGAGTCCGCTGCTCATGCAGTATCTCGTCCCGGGTTTCGATCAGAATCTGGCGAACCGGCAGGGCCCCATCGATGAAGCCCTTTCGGCCTATGCCGACGAACAGCCCATCGCGGCATCGGCGGAAGAGCATCGCAAAATTGCGCGGTTTTCGCCGGCTGTTGGGCGCGACGACATCCCCTCCCGAGCCGGACCTCGCCTTGTTCGAACGCGTTCTCGCCAGGGCGCGGGACGACGTGCATGGTTGGGGCGGCCGCATGGCCTTCGCCTATCTGCCGTCCTGGAACACCGTCTTCCGCCCGACCGCGTCCTTGGACCGGATGCGAGAGGGCGTGCTCGACATCGCCCGCCGACTCGACCTTACCGATGGTCGATCTCCTCCCCGCTTTCGACCAGGCCGCCGACCGGCAGGCCCTGTTCTATTATCCGGGCTCGCATTACAGCCCTGAAGGCCATGCCCTCGCCCCGCGCGAAATCGGCGATGCATTGGCTGCGGGCGACTGGTTTCGATGAACCCGGCACCGCGCGCGCCAGCGAATTTGGAGATAAATCGAACATCCAATAGCGCGTAGAGGTTGATTTTTTCGCCGTGCGAAGGCGAGTATTGCGGGTCGGGGATGAATTAAAGTATTATCGGAACGAAACGGCCATAAGCATTGCAAATCGCTCGCCTTACTGGCATGGTCGCCATGGTGAGAAGGGGGATTCCGACTTGTCCAAAGTATTAATGGCGACGCAAGGGTAGTCATGAGACTAACCAGAGCCTGCGCGATCGTCTTTGGGGCGGCTATCGTCCTCGGAGGGTGTTCGTTTTCGGACGACGTGCTATGGCCGTCACTGTCCGGGGAAGATCCTAAGGGGTCGTCGGCAACGACCGAGGACGAAACGGTGATGGTCGGCCAGAACGGCGCGACCTCGGTGCAATTTGCCCAGGCGCCACCGCCTTTGGGAACCACTGTCTATGAGCCCGTCAGGGTCGCGCCCGGCGCGCCGACGGGGACCTATGTCGGCCAGAAGGTCGAGGAATTGCGCGGTCAGCTGGTCCAGCTGCAGAACGTGATCGGCAGCAACAGCAGCACCCTTCAAGGTCAGCGCGAGCGCACGGCGAGCAACGCCGAAGGCTATCACGCGCTGGTTGCCAATATCAATTCGCGGCTGCAGATCGGCACGACGCCGAGCAATCCGATCCTGGTCAACCGGTGGAACCAGGCCCAGGCCCAGCTCGACCAGATCAACGCCGATGTGGGCGTCCTGAACCAGCTTTCGAACGATATCGCGTCCAACTCCTCGATGGCTGCCTATATCCTCGAAACCGTACGCGCCACCTATGGGCTCGGCGGCGCGGTGGACGAGGATCATCAGCAGCTCGCTATCCTCGAGGACGAGGTCAACAAGACCGTCGTCTCGATCGACCGCCTGCTAAACGAGTTGAGCGAGGATATCCGCCGCCAGAGCAGCTACGTCGGGCGCGAGCGCAGCAATCTCACGACCTTGTCCGTCGCGGTCAAGAATGGCGAGATGTTTGGCTCCAGCCTGCAGAATCGGGCCTTTGCCGCGGCCCCCCTGGCCGGCGGCATGGCGCCCGCGCAGCTCAGCTCCGCGGCGACCGGCCGTCCGCTGGTCGTGATCCGCTTCGACAATCCGAACGTCCAGTACGAAGAGGCGCTCTATACGGCTATGAGCCGCGCCCTCGAACGGCGGCCGACCGCAACCTTCGCATTGGTCGCGGTCGCCCCTACCAAAGGATCCTCGGGCGAAATCGCGCTGGCCTCCGCTAATTCGAAACGTCAGGCCGAACAGGTCCTGCGGTCGCTCACCAATATGGGGCTGCCCGCCGATCGGATCAGCCTCTCGGCGACAACCAGCAGTTCCGCGCGCAGCAACGAGATTCATATCTACGTGCGCTGATCGCGGAACCGGGAATCGGAAAGGGCGGCGTTCCGAAAGGGTGCCGCCCTTTTTCTTTCCCGGCGTTGCGGGACCCCGGAACGGAAGCTTACAAAGAACGGTACTCGGAGAGCGGAGGCAGGCGGAGATGGCGGAGAGCGGGCCGGTCAAAAAGGACTTCCTCGTGTCCTGGGAAGAACTGCACCGCGACGCCAAGGCCCTGGCCTGGCGCCTCGTCGAGACCGATTCCTGGCAAGGTGTCCTGGCGATCGCGCGCGGCGGTCTGGTGCCCGCCGCCATCGTCGCCCGGGAACTCGAGATCCGCGTTATCGAAACCATTTCGGTCTCCAGTTACGACCATCAGGACCAGGGAGAAGTGCGCGTCCTAAGTGCCCCGGCCCGGAACACGGACGGCGAAGGCTGGCTGATCGTCGACGACCTCGTCGATACCGGGCGCACGGCCGAGGTCGTCCGCCGCATGTTCCCCAAGGCCCATTTCGCCACGGTCTATGCCAAGCCGGCGGGCTGGCCGATGGTCGATACCTTCGTCACCGAGGTCAGCCAGGACACCTGGATTCATTTTCCCTGGGATCTGTCCTCGCAGTTCGTCCAGCCCATCGTCGGCCTGCGCGGCGCACGCTGAGGTGAAGCGAACGTCGCTCCCTGCGACCGGCCTGGCCCTCCTCGCCTTCATCACCCTCGGCTGGGGCCTGAATTGGCCGGCCATGAAGATCGCCCTGGCCGAAGTCGAGCCCTGGACCTATCGCGCGACCGTGGGGGTGGGAGGCGCCGTCTGCCTCTTCCTGCTCGCGCTCGTCGCGCGCCAGCCGCTCGCCATTCCCCGGCGGGAATGGCGAGCCATGGTGATCGCAGCCCTGCTCAACTTCACGATCTGGCAAGTGGCCGTGGCCTTCGGCGTTTCCATCATGCAATCGGGCCAGGCCTCTGTGATCGCCTTCACCATGCCGCTCTGGGCCGTGCTCCTCAGCGCGATCTTCCTGGGCGAGCGGCTCGGCCCGCGCAAGCTGATCGGCGTGGCGATCGGCGTCGGCGGGGTCCTCCTGCTTGCGGTGGGAGCGGGGGATTCGGCCGCCATTCGACCCTTGGGCGTGGTTTTCGTCCTCTGCGGCGCGATCTCCTGGGCAGCGGGCACGGTCTATATCAAACACACCCGGTTCAGCGCACCGTCCATCACCCTCGCGGCCTGGCAGGTCACCATCGGCACCGTGCCCATGGTGCTGATCGCCTGGTTCCTCGAAGACCTGACGATCAGCCATGCCAGCACCGAGGCGGTCGCCGCGATGGGCTTCACCGTGCTGATTCCCTTCGTGCTGTGCTACTCGGCCTGGTTCAAGGTGGTCAGCCTGTTTCCGGCAGGGGTCGCCGCCGTCGGCATCTTGCTCGTCCCCGTCGTCGCGGTGTTCAGCGGCGCCCTGATTCTGGGCGAGAATCCCGGGTGGAGCGGCTACGGCGCCCTGCTTCTCGTGCTGGCGGCGCTCTATCTCGTCCTGCTTCGCCCTGACCCGGACCTAGACAAGGACAGGAAGCCTTCGGCATGACGGTCACGCTTCACACCATCGGCTATCAGGGGCGCGATCCCGAGAGTTTCGTCGCGGCGCTGCTTGCGGCCGGGGTCGCGACCTTGATCGACGTCCGCGCGGTGCTCCATTCGCGCAAGCCTGGCTTCTCGAAATCCCAACTCGTCCGCTCGCTGCAGGAGGCCAGCATTGCCTATCTGCATCTCCTCGCGCTGGGCAACCCTCCGGTGGGGCGCGAAGCAGCCAAGGCTGGGCGGCGGGAAGACTATCTCCGTGGGATGGAGGGGCCCAACTCGACAGCGAAACGGGCCAGGGCAATCTGCGCAATGCCGCCGAGCATGCCGCCACCGCGCCGAGCTGCCTGATGTGTTTCGAGGCAGGTGCCGCCCAGTGCCATCGCAGCCTGATTGCGGCGCGGCTGGCCGAATGCCGCGGTTTCGAGATTCATCATATCCCGGGCGCGGAACGTCAGGGCCCGCTGCCCCTTTAAACCGGCGCTTCAGCCACCGACGGCGATATTGTCGATCAGCCGGGTGCGGCCGAGCCAGGCCGCTGCCAGCAGCCGCGCGGGACCGTTGGCATCCGCGACCGGCACCAGCGACCGGGCGTCGCGCAATTCGAGATATTCCACCCGGTCGAATCCGCTATCGACCAGACGCCGCCGCGCACCGGCAATCGTCGCTCCTACACTCTCGCCCTGCTCGATCGCCGCGCCGAGCACGACCAATTCGCGATAAAGGCCGGGCGCGATCTCCCGCTGCCCGGGGTCGAGATAGACATTGCGCGACGACAGGGCCAAGCCGTCCGCTTCCCGCACCGTGGGCACGCCGGTGATCTCGACCGGAATGTCCAGATCGGCCGTGACCCGCCTGATGGTCTGGAGCTGCTGGTAATCCTTCTCGCCGAAGAAGGCGATATCCGGCAGGGCCTGAAGCAGCAGCTTGCTGACCACCGTCGAGACACCGTCGAAATGGCCAGGGCGGTGGCCACCGCACAAGCCCTCGGGCACGCCCGCGACGTGAACCGTCGTGGCGAAGCCGGCGGGATAGATCTCTCCCACCTCCGGCGCGAATAGCAGATCCGTCATATGGCTGCGGAGCTTTGCGGCGTCCGTCTCCTCCGTCCTGGGATAGGCGTCGAAATCCTCGGTCGGCCCGAATTGCGCCGGGTTGACGAAAATCGTCGCGATCACCCGGTCGCAGCGCGCCTGGGCGGCGCGAATCAGGGCGAGATGGCCGTCATGCAGTGCCCCCATGGTCGGCACCAGGCCAATGGTCCAGCCCTCGGCCCGCCAGTCACGGACCCGGGCGCGCAGGCTGGCGACGGTGCGCACGGTTTCCAGCAGCGTGCCGTCCGCCGGCTCCGCGACGCCGGGCCGGGCGCTCATGTCCTGCCACCTGTTTTCCCGCCTTCCGCCTTGTAGACATGCTCTGGACCCGGAAAGCGCCGGGCGCGCACATCCTCGCCATAGGCTGCGGCGGCGGCCTTAACGGTTCCGGCCAGGTCGGCATATTTGCGCACGAAAGGCGGCGTGAAATCCGGGATCAGGCCCAGCAGATCGTCGGCCACCAGAATCTGCCCATCGCAGCGCGGCGACGCGCCGATGCCAATGGTGGGCACGGCGACCCTTTCGGTAATTTCCTCGGCCAGGGTCTCGATCGTGCCCTCGATCACGATGGCGAAGGCGCCCGCCGCGGCGACGGCATCGGCATCGGCCGCGATGCGCTGCGCCTCCCCGGGCGCCCGGCCGCGCGCGCCGAATCCGCCGAACACATTCACCGCCTGGGGGGTCATGCCGACATGACCGACAACGGGAATGCCGCGCGCGGAGAGGAAGGCGATGGTCTCGGCCATCGCCAGGCCGCCTTCGAGCTTGACCGCCGCCGCACCGGTCTCGGCCATAACCCGCGCGGCGCTGTGGAAGGCCTCCTGCGGGCTCGCCTCGTAACTGCCGAACGGCATATCGACCACGACGAGGGCGTGATTGGCCGCGCCGGCGACGGCCCGGCCATGGCGGATCATCGTTTCCAGATCGACCGCCACGGTATCCGGCATGCCATAGACCACCATGCCGACCGAATCGCCGACCAGAAGCATGTCGACCAAGGGGTCGAGCAGGCGCGCGATAGGCGCCGTATAGGCAGTGAGGCATACGAGCGGCTCGCCGCCCTTTGCCGCCCGCAGGCGGGGCACGGTCATGCGCTTCGGCCGGCCATTAGTCATGCGGCCAAGTCTCCCTTTCATCCAGGACCCGTCCTGCGCTAGGCGCCATGGTCCGTCGAGGCGGCGATTTCATCACGCTTATACCGCATTGCACAATAATCTTTCGCGGCTGCGTGATTCACCTTAGGTCGAGACCAGTTGTCCGTCGCGGAGCTTTCGACCAGACTGCGGCCAGGATGATGACACCCTTTTTCTCGCGCCCGATCCGCTTGATTCTTCTCGCCTTGCTTCTTGCCGACCCGGCGGAAGCGGCCGAGCGGTTCCTTGTCTCCACGGCAAACCCCCATGCCAGCCGGGCGGCCCAGGAGATCGTGACAATGGGCGGCAGTGCCGTCGATGCCGCAATTGCGGCCCAGATGGTGCTGACCCTGGTCGAGCCGCAATCCTCGGGCATCGGGGGCGGCGCCTTCCTGCTCCACTACGACTCCGAGACCGGCAAGGTCACCGCCTATGACGGCCGGGAGACGGCGCCGGCGGGCGCCACTCCGGACATGTTCCTGAATGCGGATGGCGAGCCCAAGGGCTTCTACGAGGCCGTGGTCGGCGGTCTGGCGGTCGGGGTGCCCGGCGTGCTGCGCATGCTCGAGCTCGCCCATCAGGATCATGGGAAACTGCCCTGGGGCCGGGATTTCGGTCCCGCCGTGCGCCTGGCCACCCTGGGCTTCCGGGTTTCCCCCCGGCTGCATGATCTGATCGCCGCGGACAGCCATCTCAAGGTCTTTCCGGCGGCTCATGACTATTTCTACGATGCCGCTGGGCAGCCCCTCGCCGCCGGTACGAAGGTGATGAATCCCGAACTGGCAGCGACCTTCCGCGCGATCGTGGCGGGCGGCGCCCGCAGCTTCTACGACGGGCCGATCGCCGAGGATATCGCCCGCACCGTTCGCCATGCCACGATCAATCCCGGCACCCTCTCGACCGCCGATATCGCCGCCTATGAGGCCAAACGACGGGAGGCCCTGTGCCGCGACTACCGCGAATGGCGGGTCTGCGGCATGCCGCCGCCGACCTCCGGCGGCCTCACCGTCCTTCAGATTCTCGGCATTCTCGGAAGTTTCGATCTCGCATCTCTCGCTCCAGGTTCGGCCGAGGCGGTGCATCTGATTTCGGAAGGCAGCCGGTTGGCCTATGCCGACCGGGCGGTCTATATCGGCGATCCCGATTTCGTTTCGGTGCCGGTCGGCGCGATGCTGGACCCTGCCTATCTCACCGAAAGGGCCAGCTTGATCCGGCCCGACCGGAGCATGGGCGAGGCGCCAGCCGGGTTGCTGGAGGACCACGCCGAGGCACCGCCGCAATCGCAAGGCTATGAGGGACTTTCGACCACCCATCTGGTCATCGTCGATCAGCAAGGCGACGTCGTCTCCATGACATCGAGCATCGAAAACGCTTTCGGCTCGCGCCTGATGGTGCGGGGCTTCCTGCTCAACAACCAGCTCACGGATTTTGCCTTTCGGCCGACCGTCGGCGGCCAGCCGGTCGCCAATGCGGCCGCGCCAGGCAAGCGGCCGCGCAGTTCGATGAACCCGACCATCGTGCTCGACCGCGAGGGCGGCTTTCGCTACGCCATCGGCTCTCCTGGCGGCTCGCGGATCATCGCCTATGTCGCAAAGGCCCTGGTCGGCGTTCTGGACTGGGATATGGACGTCCAAGCCGCGATCGACCTGCCGAATCACGTCAACCGCAACGGCCGGACCGAACTCGAACGCGGCACCGCCCTGGAAGACATCGCCGAGCCGTTGCGCGAAATGGGGCACGACGTCGAGCTGAAATCACTGACCAGCGGCCTCCATGGCGCGACACGGGCACCGGACGGCACGATAGCGGGCGGGGCGGACTCGCGCCGCGAAGGGATGGTTATCGGGGATTGATCCGGCGCGGGAGCGCCGCCGCGTTCAGTGGCTTTCGCCGCGCTCCGCCCGATCGAAGCCGTCCTTGATCAAATAGAAAATGAACAGGACGGCGAAGGCGAACAGGATCAGGCCCGCCACATAGACCGGCTCTTCATGCGCATGGGACGCGAAGAACAGACCGCCCAGCCCCAGAATGCCCATCGAAATTCCGAGAATCCAATTGCCGAATTCGCTCACGGCCGTGCTCCCTCACCGGTTCCTTGATCGCCGGGACGTATCAAAGGCAGATGCGCCGCCGCCGTGCAACCGGTCCCTGCCCCAATCCGCGGCCTATTCCGCCGCGGCCGGCATCGCAGGAAGCAAAAGCAAGAAGCTCGCACCCCCGGGTCCTATCTCCTGCAGCGCGAAGGCCAGGCCGAGCCCAGTTCCGCCTGGGCGGGCCGAGCCCTCGAAAGGCCGGAACAGGCGTTCGCGCGCCTTGGGCGGCAGGCCCGCGCCGTTATCTCGGACCTCGATAGCCCAGCCGTTGTAGTCCATTCGCGCTGAAACACGCACCCGCGCCGCACCCGCTTCCGCCGCATTGCCCACAAGATTCGCCAGGACCCGCAACATTTGCTCGCGACCGGCTTCCAGAACCGAGCCATTCGGCACGGCATTCTCGCAGAGACATGCGCCCGCCATACGCAGACGGACCTGCTCGCCCACCTCTTCGACAAGTTCGCACAGGTCGAAGCCCACCCTGACCGGCGCCTTTTCCGTCCGCGCGAAATCCAGGGTCTGCGCGCAGAGCTGGGCGGCTTTGTCAATCGTCCCGACCAGGGTCGGTGCGATACGCCGGACATCCGGGTCGTCCACCATCGCCAGCCGGTCGTCCAGCAAATGCGCGGGCGCCAGGATGTTGCGCAGGTCGTGATTGGTCTTGGTCACAGCCGCGCCCAGGGCGGCGAGACGGGCCTTCTGGCGCAGCGAGGTGCGCGCCCCCCTCCTCCATATCGGCCCGGGTGCGCTGGGCGACGCCGATCTCGTCGGTGCGATTCGATTCGGGCATCGCGGTTTCCGGATCTTCCGGATCTTCCGGATTCTCGCAGAACTGCATGATCGATGCGCTGACCCGGCGCATCGGATAGACCATGAGAAGGTGGAGGCTGAGATAGACCAATGCGGCGGTGATCATCGAGATGAGAACGGAAAGTGCGAGGATGCGTTCGGAAAAATCGATCATTGCCATCCGCATCGGTGCCTCGTCGATCACGGTCTCGATCATCGTCCCCGGATCCTTCGGCGACGCCCCGCGCACGCGGATCACCCGGTTGACCGTAATGGCCAGGGCCTCGAAGGCATCGCCGAGGAAACCCCTGAAACTGCCCTGGCGGAGATCGAATTCGGCATCCAGCTTCGGCGGCATGGCCACGCCGAGCATCAATCCCTTGGCCGAACCTTCGCTGGAAAGTTCCATCGAATAGAACCCGGCATGGGACAGAAGCTTAGCCTCGAGCGTCCTGCCGAGCCTGTGATCCGGCGCGGCCTCGGGGGCCAGGGTCGCGATATGGGCCGCGGCGATCCGCTCCTCCAGATAGACCTTGCGGAAGCGGCCAATGGACGGCGCGTAGATCAGCACTTCGGCCAGCATCACGAAGGCGATGGTCAAGACCTGCAGACGCGCCGAAAGGCTGCGGTAAAGCGGGAGAAGCGACAGTTTGCGCGCGGCCATCAGGCCCGAAGTAAACCGAGCCCAGCCCCGCGGCGTATCTCTGTGCGAGGCTGCCTGCAGGGCCCTTGCCTTGCCCTAGTCGACGGTGAAATCGAGCTCGCGCGTGAACTGCCGGTGGCCTTCGGGATCGGCGGTGATGTATTCGCTGGAGACGGCGTCCGAGTTGTCGCCTATCACCTCGCGCACCTTCGCCAGTTGGCCCTCAGCCCTTCCCGCGCCGATGATCAGATGATAGGTGCCCGCAGGCAGACTAGACTTCTCGATCTGGAAGGGTCCGGCGCGAAACCGCCCGTCCTCAACCTCGACGATTTGTTTGGCGCTGAACCCGTCACCCGCAACTCTGACCGTGAACTTGAGCTCGTCGGGCAGGTTCGTCTGGGCAAACACCAGAACGCCGCCGGTTTCGGAATAGTCGAACCGACCCCTTAATTCGGCCTCGAAGGCGTGGGCCCGCGACGCCAGCGCCGCCATCGAAAGCGAAATCAGGATCGCGGACAACTTCGTCCCGCTCATCCCCTTGCCCCTTCATTCGGGTGGTTTCAACGCCTCTTGAAACGCCGCGCCTTGGCGCGATTGCCGCAAACTTCCATCTCGCACCAGCGGCGGCTGCCGTTCTTCGACCGGTCGACGAACAACCAGCCGCAGCCGATGCCGGGACATTCCTTGACTCGGGCAGGATCGCCGGTCGTCAACAGTTCCGCCGCGGACTGGGCGACGGACCAGAGCATCTGATCCAACGCGTCGGGCGTCTTTTTCCAACCCCAGGCAACCAATCCGTCTTCGATGTCCAGGCGCCGATGGCGCAAGGCCTCAGCCAGAATCGTGTTGATTCCTGCTATTGAATCGGCATCCGGCGCGTGGCCTGCGGCGCGGACCTCGAAGGCTCGATGGATGGCCGCCCGCAATTCGGCGGCGCGCGCCACCACGGTTTCCGCTGACTTCGGCCGGCGCTGCGCCTCGCCCAGCAGGTCTGCCGTGCAGCTTTCGGTCAGCAGACCGCCTTGCGCAGCCCATGCCACTAGAGCCGCGAAACCGTCGATGCGTTCGATCGGCGCGGCATCCATCCGGCCGCTCACGGTGTTCGCGAAGTCCAGGCAGATGGCCCCGGCGAGAAATTTTGGCGGGTGCGCGGAGCGGGCGGTGTCGGACGGTTCCATGCTAGGCCTCCGCGAAGAATCGATCGAGCGCATCGGTCACCGCGGCCGGTTCGTCGTCCATGACGAAATGGCCCCAGCCGGCACGCACGACGGGCGCTAATCCGGGATCAACCGTTCGGGAACATCGCCGCGCCGATGTCATGGCCCGCGATATCCGGCCGATCCAGGCCCCAACGGTCGAGCAGTCGCTTCAAGATCGGCGCCTGGCCGGCGGATTAACATGTCCTGGCCGTCGCGCCGCGACGAGGCATCTCTAAACCCATCATGTCGAAGACATAGACGGTTCGGGACTCCGCCAGACGCGGCGCAACATCGCGCCAGATGAAGGAATTGCTGGGAAAACCGTGAACCAGAACCAGCGGCGGGGCCTGACCCGAGCCGGTCCCAGGCGATTTAGTCCTCGCTGAAGGCTGCGCGCCTGCCAAGACACCATGTCGATATGTCGATTCACGCTCACTCACGTAGGTAACCAGTAAAATACTATTTACTGGTTACCTACGTGATGGACAAGGCCGAAAGCAAACGGGGCGCCCTTTTGGGGTGCCCCGCGAAGCCGTTCGAAAAACCGGACGGCGGCTATTCGGATTTCTTCCTGGCCGCGCAGGGGTTGCAGGACCCCAGTTGGACCGGGGCCACGCCTTGGGCGGCGGAGACGGTGGTCGGCAGCGCGGCGACATATCCCGTAAGGGCGGCGACGCTGATCGCGGTAACGGTCTTCTTCAACATGAGAACCTTTTGGAATGTCCGGATCGGACGGTGTTCTTGGCTATATGCGCGGCCCCGGCCGGAGGGCCCGGCCGCTGTTACCTATGTAGCGCTTGACCCAGCATGCACGGAGTCAACTTGCCTTCACCTTCGCGTGAAGCGGCGCACGGTTGCGTGATCAGGCCACATATCGGATCCCGTGAGATCAGCCGAATTTCACCAAGAATCGGACGATTCGGCGCGTCCGCTCGCTGAACAGCTTGGGCATATAGTAGGATCCGGCGGCGCGCTTGTTCGCTTCGCCCAGCGTGGGATAGGGCGCGATCGCCTGGGCCATGGCGCCGATCTTCAGGCCGTTCGCCATCGCCAGAACCCAAGGCTGGATCAATTCGCCCGCCTGGCGGCCGGCGATGGTCGCGCCCAGGACCCTGCCCTTCGGCGTGACGACCGCCTTGACCAGCCCGTCCGTCTCGCGCTCGGCCTGGGCGCGGTCATTCTCGGCGAAAGCCCAGCGCAGCACGTTGATCTTCTCGCCCGCCTCGCGCGCCGCCGCTTCCGTCATGCCGACATGGGCCAGTTCCGGATCGGTATAGGTGACCCAAGGAAAAGCCGTGACCGCGGCCTTGGCGGGCAAGCGGAACAGGGCGCTCTTGATCACCACCCCGGCATGATGGCCGGCCATATGGGTGAATTGTAGCCCACCAACACAGTCACCGATTGCATAGACATGCCGATTCGTCGTGCGCAGTCGCTTGTCGACCGTCACGCCATGCGGGGAATATTCGATGCCGGCCTCGGCCAGGCCCAGCCCCTCGACCGTCGCCTTGCGCCCGACCGCGATCAACAGATGCGTGCCCTCGAGCCATTCGCGCGCGCCCTCGGCATCCTCGACGGCCACGGCCACATCCTCGCCGCGCGGTTCGGCGGCCACGACCTTGACCCCTTCGCGCAGCACGACATCTTCGGCCAGCAGGCGGTCGCGCACGACCTCGACCAGTTCGGGATCGTCCTTGGGCATGATCGTCGCCATCTCGACCACCGTGACGGCCGCGCCCAGGCGGCGATGGGCCTGAGCCAATTCGCAGCCGATCGGCCCGCCGCCGATGACCAGAAGATGGCGTGGCAGGACGGTGTTTTCGAAGATCGTCTCGTTGGTGAAATGGGTCGTCTCTTCGAGGCCTGGAATGGGCGGCACGAGGGGCTTTGAGCCTGTCGCGACGACGAATCGCCGGGCGCGCACGATCGTATCCCCGGCGACGACTTCGCGCGGCCCGGTGAAACGGGCTTCGCTGCTCAAGACCCGCACCCCCAACCCCTCGAAGCGCGCCACGGAATCCATCGGCGCGATCGCGCCGATCACGCCGCGCACATGATCCATGACCGCGGCAAAATCGACCTCCGGCTCCCGCGGGCCGAGGCCGAAGCGCCCGGCCCCGCGCATGGCCTGGGCTGCGTGCCCCGCCGCCAGCATCGCCTTGGACGGCACGCAGCCGACATTCAGGCAATCGCCGCCCATCGCGCCCTTCTCGATCAGCACGACGGAGGCGCCCATCTGGGACGCGCCGGCCGCGACCGAAAGCCCGGCCGAACCGGCGCCGATGATGCAAAGATCGGGTTTCAGTATTTTTGCCAAGACAACCTCTCCAAGCGGCACAGCCGCTCTAGCTCTCCATGCGGCGCGGCCGCTCTAGCCGGCCGTCGAGTCGTCGGTGCGCCCGGCCCGGATCATACGATAGCCGACGGGCAGCAGGCTGAGCAGGGCCAGGCCGACGATCGGGATCAGGACCGCGGGTTCGAAGATGATGCCAAGATCGGGCGTGGCGCCGGCGTCGAATACCGCACCCAGCCCGTTGCCGACGCTGGCATAGACGAAACCGCCCGGGATAATCCCGAGAAAGGTCCCGATGACATAGGTGCGCAGGCGCACCCCCAGAAAGGCCGGCACGAGGTTGACTATCCAGAAGGGGAAGAGGGGCACGAGACGAAGCACCAGCAGATAGCTCAAGGCATTGCGCCGAAAGCCCTCTTCCATGCGGCGGATCATGCCCGCTTTGACCCGGCGGCGCAGAACATCGCCGAAAGCCGAACGCGAGGCGAGAAAGACGGCGACCGCCCCCACCATCGCCCCCAGAACGGCGCAGACGGTTCCCGCCACGGCGCCGAACAGAAAACCGCCCGCGATGGTCAACAGCAGGCCGCCGGGCACGGAAAAGGCCGTCATCGCGGCATAGATCAGGATATAGATCAGCGCCGCCGCGACCGGTCCTTCGGCGACCCATTGCTGGAGCGTCTCGCGATGCGCGCGCAGCTGATCGAGGCTGATATAAGAGTCGAATCCCAAGGCGAAGAAGGCGCCGAAGCCAAGGACAAGCAGCGCCAAGGGCAGAAAGCGCCGGATGCCGGAAACGGTGCCGGGCTTGGGAGTCGCGTCTTCTCGCATCGCACCCTTCCGGGGACTGAACCGGATTTTGCCCGCCGGATTCGTCGACCCCGACGCGGCCTGCCGTCCTCGCGGGCTATATAGCGGCCGCCCGAGGACACAACCAGTCACCTTGGCGTGATACCCTAGGAGATACCCCAGGACGGCGCGGCGGTTCTCCGGGGGGCGCCGGGATCAATTGACTTGAGGAAGCCGACCGCCTATACACCGTGGCCCTGATTACCCAGCTGGTTTTTCTAGCAGATTTCCGTGGAGTTTCGGACGTGAAACGTACATTCCAGCCGAGCGGCCTGGTCCGCAAGCGGCGGCACGGTTTCCGCGCCCGCATGGCCACCAAAGCCGGCCGCCGGGTGCTGTCTCAGCGTCGCACCAAGGGGCGCAAGCGCCTTTCGGCCTGACCCATGCGGGTGGCCTTGCGTCGATTGAAGCGCCGCCCCGAGTTCCTGCGAGTCGCCGGCAGCAAACGTAAATGGGCCGCCCCCGGGCTGGTCCTTCAGGTCGGTCGTGTCCCGCCCGTCGAGGGCGACGGCAGAGCCTCCGATTGCGGGTTGGGCTTTACGGTCACCCGCAAGGTCGGCAATGCCGTAGTGCGCAACCGGGCCAAGCGACGCCTTCGGGCCGCGGCCGAGCGGGTCTTTCCGCTTCACGCCGTGCCCGGACAGGACTATGTCCTGATCGGACGGAAGGGAACGCTCAATCGCCCCTTTCCGGCCCTGATCGCGGACATGGAAGCTGCCCTGCGCCAAACCGACGCCTGGCGCGACGACGGAGAAGAGACCGGATGAGGCTCATAGCCATCCTCTTGAAGGCCCTCATCCGCGGCTATCAGCTCGCGATTTCGCCTCTGCTGCCGCAGAGTTGCCGCTATCATCCGACCTGTTCCGCCTACGCCGTCGAGGCGATCACACGCCATGGCCCCGTGACCGGGCTCTGGCTCGCCGGGCGACGCATTCTTCGCTGCCACCCTTGGGGCGGTTCGGGTTATGACCCGGTCCCCGAAAGCCGGCCTGGCCTGGGCCGCGCAGCGCGTTCCTAATCACCCGGACCGACCGGAGCCGATACCGACAATGGACCAGCGCAACCTCTTCCTCGCCATCGGCGTCACCCTGGCGATCATCATCGCGTGGACGATGCTCTATGAGCAGCCGCGCGGGCGCGAGCAACAGGCCCAGTTGGCCACGCAGCCGACGGACGCGCCCTCTGTCAGGCCATCGGTGCCCGGAGCGGGCGGCGGCGCGACCACCGCACAGGCGCCGACGGCGACCCGCGAGCAGACCCTGGCGGAAACGCCGCGCCTGGCCATCGATACGCCGCGCCTCAAGGGATCGATCGCCCTGCGCGGCGGCTATCTCGACGATCTCATCCTGCGCGACTATCACGAGACCACCGACCCCACGAGCCCGCCGATCACCCTGCTTTCCCCGGTCGGCGGCGAGCATCCCTATTTCGCGGAATTCGGCTGGGTCTCCACTGACGGCAATCCTGCGCTGCCGGACCGCGACACCCTGTGGCAGGCTGACCGCGACATCTTGACCGTGGACGCACCGGTGACCCTGAGCTGGGACAACGGCTCCGGACTCGTCTTCAAGCGCATCCTCTCGGTCGACCGGAACTTCCTGTTCACGGTGAGGCAGGTGGTCGAGAACGCCGGTGCGGAATCTGTTTCGCTGGCGCCCTACGGCCTCGTTTCGCGCTGGGACACGCCCGACGTCCAAAGCTTCTACATCCTGCATGAGGGGCCGATCGGCGCCTTCGATGGCGTGCTGGTGGAAGAAGATTACGACGACGTCCAGGACGACGGCTCGTTCACCTTCAAGAGCAACGCCGAGAAGCCAGGCGGGTGGATCGGCATCACCGACAAATACTGGCTGGTCGCGCTGATGCCCGACCAACAGGCCCAGCTCGAGGGCAAGATCCGCTATGTCGGCGACGGCACGCGGGACAAGTACCAGACCGATTTCGTCCGCCTGGATCTGGCGCCGATCGCGCCAGGCGAGAGCATCGAGGTGACGACCAATATCTTCGCCGGCGCGAAGGAAGTGAAGCTGATCGACAGCTATGCCGAGACGCTGGAGATCGTGCGCTTCGACCGGGCCGTCGGCTTCCGCTGGCTCTATTTCCTGGCCAAGCCGATGTTCTACGTCCTGGATTATTTCTACGGCGTGGCTGGCAATTTTGGCGTCGCCATCCTGCTGCTTACCGTGGTGATCAAGATCCTGTTCTTCCCGCTCGCCAACAAGTCCTACCGGGCGATGGGGCGGATGAAAGCGCTCCAGCCCAAGGTCACCGAGCTTCGCGAGCGACTGGGCGACGACAAGCAGAAGCTCCACCAGGAGATGATGGAGCTCTACAAGCGCGAGAAGGCCAATCCGATGGCCGGTTGCTGGCCGATGCTGATTCAGATTCCAGTCTTTTTCTCGCTCTATGAAGTCCTGTTCATCACCATCGAAATGCGCCACGCGCCCTTCTTCGGCTGGATCACGGATCTATCGGCCCCGGACCCGACGACGATCTTCAACCTCTTCGGCCTGATTCCTTGGACGCCGCCGACGATGCTGATGATCGGCGCCTGGCCGCTGCTCATGGGCATCTCGATGTTCCTGCAGCAGAAGATCAATCCACAGCCCGCGGATCCAATGCAGGCCAAGATCATGATGAGCCTGCCCTTCGTCTTCACCTTCATCCTGGCCGGCTTCCCCGCGGGCCTGGTGATCTACTGGGCCTGGAACAACACGCTTTCGATCGCCCAGCAATGGGTCATCATGAAGCGCGCGGCCGCTGCCGGCGCCCCCGGCACCCACGACAACAACAAGAAGACGACGCCGAGCCAGGGCGGCGGCGTGAAGGGCTTGATCGAGAATTTCGCCAAGAAGCGAAAGAAAGGCGGCAAATAGGGCGCCCGCCGCCTGGCCAAGCCATGTCCGAAACCGAACAGGATCTGGAACGACTGACCCGGGAGGCCGCGCGCCTCTTCGCCGGACCCTGCGATTTCGAGCGCGGCGTGGTCAGCATGGAAGGACTGCCCGAGCCGGACCTGCCCGAGATCGCCTTCGCCGGCCGTTCGAATGTCGGCAAGTCCAGCCTGCTCAACGCCCTGGTCGGGCGAACCCATCTGGCCCGCACCTCCAACACTCCCGGCCGGACGCGCGAGATCAACTTCTTCCGCATGTCCGATGCCCTGCGGCTGGTCGACCTGCCCGGCTATGGCTACGCGGCGGTGCCGAAATCGGTGGTGAAGAACTGGACCCAGCTGATTTTCGATTACCTCCAGGGGCGCGTGGTCCTGCGCCGCCTGCTTCTGCTGATCGATTCGCGCCACGGCGTCAAACCGGGCGATAGGGAATTGATGGCCCTGCTGGACAAATCCGCCGTCAGCTATCAGGCCGTGCTGACCAAGACCGACAAACTGACCGCGCCGGTGCTCGAAGCGCGCCTGGTTGAGGTCGCAGCGGAGATGGCCAAGCACCCGGCCGCCCATCCGGATATCATCGCGACCAGCTCGCGCAAGCGCGATGGAATCGATGCCTTGCGCCGTGTCCTGGCCGCGCTGGCGAACGAAAGCGAAACTGGCTAGAGTCCCGCGCCATGAACACCGAACGCGACATCCAGGAAACCAAGCATTGGCTGCGCACGGCGCGGACCCTTTCCGAGGCGCTGCCCTATCTGCGGCGCTTCGCGGGCGCGACCTTCGTCATAAAATATGGCGGCCATGCCATGGGCGACGAAAAGCTGGGTCGCAGCTTCGCCCATGATATCGTCCTGCTGAAACAGGTCGGCATCAATCCCGTGGTCGTCCACGGTGGCGGACCGCAGATCGGCCAGATGCTCGAACGCATGCAGATCAAGTCGAACTTCGTCGACGGACTGCGCGTGACCGACGCGGCGACGGTCGAGGTCGTCGAAATGGTCCTCGCCGGAACGATCAACAAGCAGATCGTCTCTGCAATCACCGCGGCCGGCGGCTCCGCCGTGGGCCTCAGCGGCAAGGACGGCAACCTGATCGTCGCGCGCAAGGTCCGGCGCACCAAGCGCGATCCCGATTCGAATATCGAGAAGGTCCTGGAACTGGGTTTCGTGGGCGAGCCGGATCAGATCAATCCCGGCATCCTGGAAATCCTGGCCAAGTCGAACGTCATTCCCGTCGTCGCCCCAACCGGGGCCGACGAATCGGGCCAAACGTACAATATCAACGCCGATACGGCAGCCGGCGCGATTGCCGGCGCGCTCAAGGCCAAGCGCTTCTATCTGCTGACCGACGTGATCGGCATTCTCGACAAAGCCGGCACCTTGATCCAGGAAGCCAGCCCAGAGGAAATTCGCGCGCGCCTGGCCGATGAAACCATCACGGGCGGCATGATTCCCAAGGTCGAGACCTGTCTGTCGGCGGTCGACCAGAACGTCGAATCGGCTGTCATCCTGGATGGCCGAGTGCCCCATGGGCTGCTGCTCGAAATCTTCACCGAACACGGCGTCGGCACCCAGATCATCCGACGCTGATCGGCTTCGGGCCGTCCCCGGCCTACCCCAAACGCATACGCTCGGCCCCGCGCCGATAGGCCTCCTCCGGCGGCGGCGCGAAGCTGTCGATATCGGTCGAAGGGCGGCCGAAGACATAGCCCTGGGCGAACCCGATCCCACAATCCCGGATGACCGACAGATGCTCGTCGTCCTCGACCATTTCCGCGATGGCCGCAATGCCGAGTTCCTGGAGAAAACCGGCCATGGCCTTGAGGAAGAGCTTTCCTTCCGCCGTCGCGCAGGCGCTTTTGACGTAGCCGCCGTCGATCTTGACGACATCGACTTCGAGCGCCTGGAGATACTGAAAGGCGGCCGCGCCCGAGCCGAAATCGTCCAGGCAGACCATATGGCCTTTGCGCCGCAGGCTCTGGATGAAGGCGTTGACGGCGGCCAGGTCCTCGATCTTGGCCGATTCGGTGACCTCGAAGATGAGCTGATCGCGCACCGCCTCGTAGCGCGACAGCAGCCTCGAAAGCCCGGCCATGAAGCCGGCATTGGCCAGGGAATCGGCCGAGAGATTGACCGCCACCATGTAACGCCGGCCGAGCGCCACCTTTTCGACCAGGAAATCGAGCACCTTGCGGCACATCGCGATGTCGAATTCGTGTATCAGCCCGACCTGTTCGGCGAAGGTGATGAACTCGAAGGGTGAGCAGTCGAGCTTGGTCTGGCCGAACCAGACCAGGGCCTCGAAATGATGGGTCGTCGAGCCGTCGATATCGCCGATGGGCTGGAAGGCCGTCTCGAAGGTCCCCTCCGCCACCATGTCGCGATAGGCTCGCACCCGTTAGAGGGCATCGGCAGCCAGGGCCTCGATATTCTCGGACAGGCGGTCGATCGAGAAAGTCTCGCCCTGCGCCGCGCAGAAGCGGTTGATGGTATAGACGAGGGCCTTGCCGACTTCGCCTTCCAGCCGCGGCATGGCGAGCCCCAGGGAATCGGGAATGGTCGGCCATTGCGCGGACAGTTCCCGGGCGAAATCCGTCGCCCGATCCTGAAGCGCGAGAACCGACAGGGCCGAGGCGCGGCCTTGCTCTTCTTCTCGTCCATCGAGCCGTTGATCGGGCCGTGCAGCGGGGTTCTCGGCGGGTACGCTGGCCATGACTGCTCCTATCCCTCCGGCGGCCGGCGGCTGCGGGGTCCGCGCGAATGGCCGGACCGGGGCTTGTCTGCCAAGCTAGAGCGGATACCTTAATGAACCCTTGCCTTCGCCTCGGCAGCGCGAGCGCCCTGGTGAGCGGGGGGATCGCGGGACAACAGATGGAACCGGGGACGGATCGAATGGCGACAAGCGGCCCAGCCAGGGCGACGACGGCACCCGCGGCGATCGACCATGTCGATGTCTGGGTCTTCGACCTCGACAACACGCTCTACCCGGCGAGCTGCGATCTCTTTGCCCAGATCGATGACAAGATGCGCAGCTTCATCACCGAACTGCTGGGCTGCGACGAGACCCGTTCGCGGGAAATCCAGAAAGGCTTTTTCCTCAGCCATGGCACGACCCTGCGCGGCCTGATGGACCATCACGGCGTCGACCCCCACGATTTTCTCGCCCATTGCCACGCCATCGATCACAGCGTGGTGCCGCCCAGCCCCGCCCTCGACCGCGCCCTGCACGCCCTGGAGGGGCGCAAGTTGATCTTCACCAACGGCTCGGTCCGCCATGCCGAATCCGTGCTGGACCGGCTGGGGGTCTCGCATCACTTCGAGGGCATCTTCGATATCGTCGCCGCCGATTATGTCCCCAAGCCGGATATTGCCGCCTATCGCAGCTTCATCCGCCGCCACGATCTCGATCCGCGCTCGGCCGCCATGTTCGAGGACATGGCCAAGAACCTGGTCCCGGCCCATGCCCTGGGCATGACGACGGTCTGGATTCGCCATGACCGCCATTGGTCGAGCGAAGGC
>CAUZWC010000014.1:0-22027 GCA_963583595.1 Alphaproteobacteria bacterium
ATTACATCCTGAACAGCATTCCCTTCGCCGATCACGGTGCCCTGCTCGACCCGCCGACGGCCGATGTGAGCGCACGCTGCCTCAGCATGCTGGCGCAGACGGGCCATGGCCTCGACCATCAGGCGGTGGGCAGGGCCCTGGCCTACCTCAAGGACGAGCAGGAGGAAGACGGCTCCTGGTTCGGTCGCTGGAGCACGAATTACGTCTATGGCACCTGGTCGGTGCTCTCCGCCCTGAACGCTATCGGCGAGGATATGGCCCAGCCCTATATTCGCAAGGCGGTCGAGTGGCTCAAAGCGCGCCAGCGCGACGACGGCGGCTGGGGCGAGGACGGTGCCTCCTACTGGGAAGAGACCCGGGACGCCTGCAAGGACAGCACGCCGAGCCAGACGGCCTGGGCCCTGCTCGGCCTGATGGCCGCGGGCGAGGTCGAGAACCCCGAGGTCCGGCGCGGCATCGAATATCTCGCGCGCCATCCCCGCGAAGGCGCGAAATGGGAGGAAAGCCTGTTCAACGCCGTGGGCTTCCCGCGCATCTTCTACATCACCTATGACGGCTATAGCCGTTATTTCCCCCTCTGGGCCCTCGCCCGCTACCGCAACCTGATGCGCGGCAACACGCGCAAGGTTGCCTACGGCATGTGAGCGCCACGTCCCCGCATGACAGCAGCGCCGGACGGTTGGGTATCCTGACCGGTCTGGTCTCGGAAGCGCGTGTTCTAGAAAAGGCCTGCCGGGGGCTCTCTCCCGAGCGGCATCCCCTGATCCGCGTCTGCGGCGGGAAGCCTCCGACGGCGCGGCGCATGGCCGAGGAACTGGCCCAGGAATCGAATATCGCCGGGCTGGTCAGCTTCGGGATCGCCGGCGCGCTCGACCCAACCCTGCCGGCAGGTGCGCTGGTCCTGCCCGATTCCGTGCGCGATGCGAAGGGTTTCGATCACCCGGTCGATGTCGCATGGCGCAATCGCCTCGCCGCATTGTTGCCTGGCGCGACAATCGACGTCCGGGCTTACGGCAGCGAAACGGTGGTGGCGGATATCGCGGGCAAGGCTGCTCTGCACCGCGATGCGGCGGCGGCGATCGTCGATATGGAAAGCCATATCCTGGGGAAGGTTGCCGATGCGGCCGGCCTGCCCTTCCTGATCGTGCGGGCTGTTTCGGACCATGCCGGACGGGACTTACCGCCGTCCGCCCTTTGCGGAACGGCACCCGACGGCTCGGTCCGCCCCGGCGCGGTGATCGCGCGGCTGATGACGCGGCCGCAGGATCTACCGGGACTGATCGCCCTGGGCAGAGCCAGCGCGCGGGCACACCGCGCGCTGGCCCAGGTTGCTCTACTCGGCGGCGGCCTTCTCGGGCTTATCGTGTAGCTGGCGCAGGAAGCCGGAGACGTTCTCGTCGTAGTTCCATTCGGCCTTGCGCGCGCCGTCGAGTTGGATTTCCGGCGCCATAGGCCCCTTGGTCCGAATGCCCCGCAACGCAACCTTGAGGGCCCGCAGCGGATGATTGGCGGTTTCGGCCACGGCCGTCGGCTCATAGCCACAATGGGCCATGCAGTTCGAGCATTTCTCGTAGTTGCCCGTGCCGTAGGTTTCCCAGTCCGTCGTCTCCATCAGCTCCTTAAAGCTGGAGACATAGCCCTCGCCCAACAGATAGCAGGGCTTCTGCCAGCCGAAGACGTTGCGCGTCGGCATGCCCCAGGGGCTGCACATGTAACTCTGATTGCCCGCCAGGAAGTCGAGATAGAGCGAAGAGTGGTTCAGGGTCCACTTCCTGCCCTTGGTGGCGCGCGCGAAGACCTCGCGGAACAGTGTCTTGGTCTTTTGACGGCCGAGAAAATGCTGCTGATCCGGCGCGCGCTCATAGGCATAGCCGGGCGAAATCGTCACCCCGATGCCGATATCCCGAGCATAGTCGAGGTAGTCCACGATCTCGTCCGCCGAGGTGCCATCGAAGATCGTGGCGTTGACGTTGACCCGGAAGCCCGCGTCCCTGGCCGCCTTGATCGCGCGGGTCGCGCGGTCGAACACGCCATCCTGGTCCACGGCCTTGTCGTGCTGCTCCTTCAACCCGTCCAGATGGACCGAGAAGAAGAGATAGGGCGAAGGCGTGAAGAGATGGAGCTTCTTCTCGAGCAAAAGAGCGTTGGTGCAGAGCGACACGAATTTCTTGCGCGCCGTGATGCCTGCGACGATCTCGCCGATTTCCTTGTGGAGCAGCGGTTCGCCGCCCGGAATCGCGACCATCGGCGCGCCGCATTCGTCGACCGCCTGCAGGCATTCCTCGACCGACATGCGCTGGTCGAGAATCTCCTTCGGATAGTCGATCTTGCCGCAGCCCGGGCAGGCCAGATTGCAACGAAACAACGGTTCCAGCATCAGCACCAACGGATAGTGCTTATTGCCGTTTAAACGCTGCTTCATGATATAGGCCCCGACGCGGACCTTCTGAATCAATGGTACGCTCACGGTTTAACCCCCGATGACAATTGCCCGGTCCATCGCGTCTGCCATCGACTTTCAGGCCGACATTTCGCGAAGCGGATGGGGTAGGTGGAAATAAACATTCTCTTCGATGCCGTCGAGCGTCTCGAGCTGGATATCCTCGATCTCGCGCAGGCCCTCGATCAACTCTTGAACCAGTTCCTCGGGTGCCGAGGCGCCGGCCGTGACACCGACCGCCTTCCGGCCGTCCAGCCATTTGCGGTTCAAGCCGTGCAGGTCGTCGATGAGGTAGCTGGGCACGCCCATCTCCTCGCCGATCTCGCGCAGGCGGTTGGAGTTCGAACTGTTCTGCGCACCGACCACCAGCAGCACATCGACCGCCTTCGCCAGTTCGCGCACCGCCGCCTGGCGGTTCTGCGTGGCGTAGCAGATGTCTTTCACGTCCGGGCCGATGATCTTGGGGAACCGGCTCTTCAGCGCCTCGATCACTTCGCGCGTGTCGTCCACGCTCAAGGTCGTCTGGGTGACATAGGCGAGCATGTCCGGGTCGTTGACCTCGAGCACCAGGGCATCGGCCGCCGAGGAGACGAGATGCACGGTGCCGCGAATACGGCCCATCGTGCCTTCGACCTCAGGATGGCCCTCATGGCCGATCAGGATGACTTCGTAATTCTTGCGGGCGTAGCGCTTGCCCTGATTATGGACCTTCGCGACCAGCGGACAGGTGGCGTCGATCACCGACAGGCTGCGCGCGCCGCTCTCGTCCTCGACGGCCTCGGACACGCCATGGGCGCTGAACACCGTGATCGCGCCCTTGGGCACCTCGGTGACCTCCTCGACGAAGATCGCCCCTTTTGCCTTCAAATCCTCGACCACATGCTTGTTGTGGACGATTTCATGGCGGACATAGACCGGCGGACCATAGAGCTTCAATGCGCGCTCGACGATTTCGATCGCCCGCTCGACTCCGGCGCAAAATCCGCGCGGCTGCGCCAAAACTACCCGCATTCCATGTTCCTTTCGTCGCCCGGCGGTCCAGGCATAGGCATTTCGCGCAAACATGCGGTGTGAAAGGTCTGAAATCAACACCTTGCCGCAAAATTCGGGCCCGAGCGGTTGAGTGCCCTGCCGCCTATCAACCGTGATTCCAAAGCCCTACTTCGCCAGATACCCGTTTTCGCGAAACCAGCGGATCGCATCTGCCAGGGCCTCGGTAGCCGGCCGCGCCGAATAACCGAGTTCACGCCGGGACTTGGCCGAAGAGAAATACATGCGCTTGCGCGACAGGCGCACCCCGTCGCGCGTGACCATCGGCTCGCCCCGCCCGGTCAGCCGGGACCAGCCCTCAGCGATATAGGCGATCGGCATGACCAGACCATGGGGCAGGCTGACCAACGGCGGCCGCCCGCCGGTCATCTCCGCAATGGCCGTCAGAATTTTCGCCAGGGACATATCCTCGCCACCCAAGATATAGCGTTCCCCCACGCAGCCCTTGTCCATGGCCAGAAGATGACCCTCGGCGACATCGTCGACATGGGCGATGTTGAGGCCCGTATCGACATAGGCCGGCATGCGCCCCGCGGCGGCATTGACGATCATCCGGCCGGTCGGCGTCGGCTTGATATCGCCCAGCCCGATCGGCGTCGAGGGGTTGACGATGACGACGGGCAGACCGTCCTCCCGCGCCAGGCGCCGGACCTCCTCCTCAGCCATGAATTTCGAGCGTTTGTAGTGGCCGATCATGTCGCCGAGCACCGAAGGCGTCGTCTCGTCCGACGCCGAGCCATCGGCGTGCAGGCCCAGGGTCGCCACGCTGCTGGTATAGACGATGCGACGGACGCCGGCGCGCGCGGCGGCGGCCATCACCGCCTTGGTGCCATCCACATTCGCTCGGTACATCGCTGCCGGATCGGGCACCCAGAGGCGATAATCCGCGGCGACATGAAAAACCGCCTCGCAGCCCTCGACCGCCTTGTCGAGCGCGGCAGAATCGTTCAACTCGCCGGTGACGATCTCGACCGCAAGGCCTTCGAGATTGCGACGGTCGCTGCCGGCGCGGGCCATGACGCGAACGGTGGCGCCGCGATCGAGCAATCGGCGCAGGACGGCCGAGCCGACGAAACCGGTCGCCCCCGTCACCAGCGCCTTCACGGCGCGTCGCCCTCGCCGAGCCTCGGCAGGATCTCGACTTCCGCCCGCCGGATGTCGTCCGGAAAATCGATCTCGATCCAGGGCAGGCCGGTCACGTCCTCATAACCGAAGACGCCATCCTCGGCCGCCAGGAGGACATCGCGGATGACCTCCTCATAGGGCTCCAGCCGGCGCCCTTCGGCCAGATAGACCTCGCACCGGGCGCGCAGGGCGCGGGCGATATTGGGCGCGAAGCGGAAAAACCCGACCGATTCGCCCCATAGGTCGAATTCGACATCGACCTTCTTGCGGAATTCGACGAAACGTCCGCCTGAAAGGCACAGTTTCACGGCCTCGTCGCCCGGCGCAAAATCCCGATCGAGCAGAAAGCGGTTGTCGCATCCCGGCCCGACCAATCGGTCGATCATCCGCCGGTCGTAGAGCACGTCGCCATCCATGAACAGAATCGGCTCGGCATGGTCGAGCGCCGACAGGCCGACATGCATGCTGACCATGCTGCCTTCGCGATAATCGGGATTGAAGACGATACGCGCAAAATCGCGCGCGCCGATCCGGTCGATCTCATCCTTGATCATGGCGCGATGGTGGCCCGTCACAACGGTGAGGCGGTCGAGCCCCGCCGCGCGCAGATTCGCGATATGCCGGGACAACAGTGTCGCGCCGCCGAACTGCATCAGCACCTTCGGGCGACCATCCACACTATCGCCGAGCCGATCGCCGATCCCGGCAGCCAGCATCAAGGCTTCCATTTACAACCCCTGTAACTTGCTTGCCCCAGGTCCGGCTTCGCAGCCCGTCCAATGGTCATTCATGTCTCAATATGCCCGCAACTTGTCGGCAGTTTGTATGACGGCAGCGCACGGTCCGTCCAGATTGCGCCAATTCGGCTATGACGGGCGCGCGAATCCGCTCTCTGCGCCGACCGGGCCGCGGCCAAAGGCGGCGAGTAGCGCGGGCAGCACGACGAGGGTCGATAACAGGGTGAAACCGATGGCGATGGTCAGCAATTCGCCCATGCTGGCCATGCCGTTGTGACTCGAAACTACCAGACTGCCGAAGGACGCCATGGTGGTCAGCGCGCTGAACACCATGGCGCGGGGGGTGCTGGTCGAGAGCAGCGGTTTGCCCAAACCTTCGTCCCGGGCGCGAAACACCAGATGAATGCCGCTGGCCACGCCGAGCCCAAGCAGGAGCGGCAGGACGATGACATTCGCGTAATTGAAGGGCAGCGCGAACAGGACAGATACCGCCGCCGTCAGGCCCCCCGAGAGGAGAAGCGGCGCGAGGACGAGCAGCGTGTAGCGCAGGCTGCGCAACAGGAGGACGAGCAGCAGGGCGATGACGACGAGGGCGGTGACCGTCGCCTGGCGCATCGCACCCGTCACGGCATCGCCCGCCTCGAGCAGCAGAACGGGACTGCCCGTGGCATCCGGGGAGACCGCACGCACGGCGCCCACGAACCGCCGCAGCGCACCGGGGTCCATCAGATCTTCGGCCGGTTCGACCTCGACCCGACTCAACCCGTTCTCGGCGACATAGCGCCGGAGCAGCGAAAGCGGGAGGTCGCCGAGTTCGAAAGGCACGGCCGAGAGGCTTTCCGCAAGCAGTGTCAGCCGTGCCGGCAAGGTCGCAAGCAGGCGCCGGTCGAGTTCGCCAAGACGGGCCGCATCCAATTCCGCCGGATCGCCCAGGCCGGCCAGCGCCGCGGCCAAATCGGCGGCGGCACCAGTCTCGTCCTTGCCGCTCGCGACATAGACGTCCAATTCGCTTCGGAACTCGACCAAGGCACGGCGAATCGCGCCGATATCGGGCGGCGCGGTCGAGGACGGCATGATCAGCACCGGATAGAGAAACAGGGCCATGCCGTCGATCATGTCGAGCTTGTCGAGTTGATCGGCCGGGACAAGATCGAGGGCGGTCACTGTTCCCGAGACCTCGGGCACCGCGTCCAGGCGCGCAGCCTCCTCGGCGGCGGCTTGCGGGCTGTCGCGCAGCACGGTGATGGCATAGGGCGGGCGGGCGCCCGTCGCCATCAGTTCCAAGACCGTCGCCACCGATTCGGTTTCAGGATCGCGCAGATTCATTGGATTGAAGTCGAAGCGCAGGCTGGGCAGAAGCGCGGCGGCGGCCAGACCAAGGACCAGGGCGGCGAGCAGGACGAGCCGGCGGCGGCGCACCACGAAAGCTTCGATCCCGGCGAGGGAGCCCAAGCCGCGAATCGGGTCGACCCGCCGAATCGGCCAGAGCGAGAGCAGAGCCGGCAGCAGGGTCAGGTTTGTGAACAGCGCGATAAACATGCCCACCCCGGCGATGATGCCGAGTTCGGAGAGGCCTATATAGGCGGTTGGCACAAAGGCGAAGAAGCCCGCGGCCGCAGCCAGAGCGCTGAGGGTCAAGGCCTGCCCCACCCCCGCCGCGGCCGCGCGCAAGGCTGACGCATGGTCGAGGCCGGTGGCCAGTTCCTCGCGATAGCGCAGACAAAAATGAATGCCAAAATCGACGCTCAAGCCGATGAAAAGGACGGCGAAGGCCACCGACATGAGATTGAGCGTGCCGACCGCAACGGTGGCAAAGGCGGCCGTCCAGATCAAACCGCAGACCAAGGTGACCAGGGTTCCCGCGACGAGCCGGCCGGAGCGCAGGCCGACGACGATCAACAGGCTGACCAGCGCAAGGCTGGCGAGCCCCGCCAGGCCGGCGCCGCTCTTCACCGACTCCAACTCTTCGTGATCGATTGCGACGGAGCCCGTCAGGCGCACCGTGACCCCATCATCTGGACCGTAAGTCAGATCCTGGGCCAGGGCGCGGATCGTGCGGATGGCATTGCTGGCGGGCTGCACCTTGGAATAGTCGAGAACGGGCTGGACGGAAATGAACTCGCGGCGGTCCTTGGCCTCGGCCGGCTCGCCGTTCATCAGTTCGCGCCAGGAGACGAGATAGGCATCGCCCTGCCGTTCGGCGTTGGCGGCATCGGCAATCGCGCGGAAGACAGGGCCGAGACGTAGGGCCGTGTCCTCGCTCTCATCGCTATTGCGCATTGCCAGGGTCAGCACGTCGAACAACCCGTGCAGGCTCATATCGCCGGCCAGGGTGCCGAGCAACGGTTGGGCATCGGCCAGGCGCAGCGAGAGAGTCGTCAGCTCGTCGAGACTGAGGAAAAGCAGGCCTTCCTCGCGGAAGAACGCCTCGCTCGCGGGATGAAAGACGGAACGGAAGATATCCGGCTGCGCGGCCAGTTTCGCCGCCAATTCTGTCGCCGCATCGCCCGCAATATCGGCATTGGGAGAGTCGATCACGATAACCAGTTGGTCGTCGAGGATCGGAAAGGCGTCCTTGAAGGTCTGATAGGCCTTGCGGTAGGGCAGATCCTTGGACAGCAGATCGCTGGTGTCGGTGTTGATGCCGACCTCGCGCACCGTATAGACGGCGCAGGCAGCCGTGATGGCGAAGCATAGGATCGTGACGGGCCAAGCAGAACGCCGTGCCAGATCGACCCAGCCGACAACCGCCCGCCCAAATGCCGTGCCGAGACTCACCCTATCGCCCGCAACTTGTCATAGCGATGTCGGAATCTGGCCTGATTCCGTAACCTTCATGAGGGTATGAACCAAACACTACTGAAGATAAACCGGCCGAGCGCCCGTGGAATTCCCGCTTGCGAACGCTATGGTGCGACGTCATATAGGAGCGAGCCAGAAGGACGGAAGGTATACATGTTGATAACAAAGTTAAAGATGGCGCTGGCAGCCATCCTGCTGACGGCGCTTATACCGTCTTGGTCCCTGGCCCAGCAAGAGTCCACTCCCACTAAAGCGCCTGCACCGGCCCAAGAGCCTGCTCCTGCTCAAGAGCCCGCTCCCGCCAAAGATCCCGGGTTGGTGATCGAGGAATTCTATTCCGTCCTCCTCGACGTGATGCGGAACGCGGATAGCCTCGGCTTCGAGGGGCGGCGTGAGCGCTTGGCCCCTGAAATCGACAAGGCCTACAACCTGCCACTGATGCTCCATTGGATCGTCGGCCCCAAGGCCTGGTCCGAGATCAGCGACGAACAGCGCGACCGGCTCTTGAACGCGTTCAAGAGCATGACCCTCAGCATATACGCCTCGCGCTTCAACGGCTATTCGGGCCAGCATTTCGAAACGGTCGAAGAGCGCGACGGCATGCGCAACGACGTGCTGGTGCGCACCGAGCTAGTCGGCACCGGTGGCAACAATGTCGCTCTCGACTATCTGTTGCGGATCGAAGACAACCAGTGGCGGATCGTCGACGTCTTCTTCAAGCGCATCAGCGAGTTGGCCACCCGGAAGTCCGAATACAGCTCGGTCATCCGGCGCCATGGCATCAACGCGCTGATCGACGAACTCGAGGCCAAGGCCAACGAGATCGAGGCCCAGGCCGCCAAATCCTGAATCCGGGGATTCGGTTCGACCGCCCGGCCGCTGGGCGGTCCCGGCAATCAACCGCCGGGACCCGCGCCTGGCCCGCCTTTCAGCGTTTCCCTTCGACCTTATTTATTTGCGTTTGGCCAAGGCCGTCTCGCGAATCTTGCTCAAGGTCGTACGCGTGCTGATGACATCCGGATCCATTTTGATATGGATGAGGGCCGCCTTCCCTGACTCCCGCGCGCGGGTGATCGCAGGGGCGAAATCCTCCGTCCGTTCCACCGTCTCCCCCACCGCGCCATAGGCGCGGGCGAGGGCGGCGAAATCCGGATTCCGCAGATCGGTCGCGATCGTCCGCCCCGGATGATCGCGCTCCTGATGCATGCGGATCGTGCCGAACATCCCGTTGTCGAAGAGCAGGATGATCGGCGCCGCACCGTGCTGCATCGCGGTCGCCAGCTCTTGTCCGGTCATCATGAAACCGCCGTCGCCGACAAAGCCCAGCACCTCGCGCTCGGGATGGATGATCGCGGCGCCCACGGCCGACGGCACCGCCGCGCCCATGGCGCCCGCTTGGGGCGCCAACTGGGTGCGCGGCTTACGCCATTGCAGGAACCGCATCGGCCAGCCGCTGAAATTGCCCGCGTCGATCGTGACGATGGCATCTTCCGGCATGGTCTCGCGCAGCCAGATCATGCAGGCGCCCAGGTCGAGATCGCCGCTATAGGGCGACGGCACGAGGCTGTCCTCGTAATCCTTGCGTGCCGCGATACGATAGTCCGCCCAGCGAGGCTGGGATTTGGGCGCCAGGGCCCGCGCCGCCGCGGCGAACTCGCCCATGCCCGATTGGATGGCCAGCTGGGGCTGATAGACGCTGCCCAGAACGGCCGAATCGGCGTGAACATGGATCAGGGTCTGGGTCGGGATCGGTGGCTCGATCAGGCGGTAGCGCTGGGTCGCGATCTCGTCCAGACGGGACCCGACGACGAGCAGAAGATCGGCGTGTTTGACTCGCTCCAGCAAGGCCGGATTGGTCGCCGTCGTCAGATCGCCGGCATAGCAGAGATGACTGTTATCGACGATGTCCTGGCGCCGGAAGGTGCAGATCATCGGCAGATCGAAGCTCTGGGCGAAGCTCGCTATATCGGCCGATGCTTCGCGCGACCAGCCGCCGCCGCCGACCACCAGCATGGGCCGCTCGGCCGCTTCGACCATCTCGGCCATGCGCGCGAGGTCGGCCGCGCCGGGATGTGCCCGCACGGCCGTGTAGGGCGCCGTGTCGGCGACCGCGACTTTTAGCCCCTGCATATCCTCTGGCAGAGCGAGGACAACGGGACCAGGACGGCCGGAAACCGCGGTCTGAAACGCGCGAGCCATCTGCTCGGGAATGCGTCCGGGCCAGTCGAGCTGACTGGTCCATTTGGTCATGCCGCCAAAGAACTGCCGG
Organism: Alphaproteobacteria bacterium; assembly: GCA_963583595.1. Lineage (GTDB taxonomy): Bacteria > Pseudomonadota > Alphaproteobacteria > CADEGL01 > CADEGL01 > JABIRQ01. The sequence goes on from CAUZWC010000014.1 coordinate 10,424, forward strand.
TAATCGACCTCCTGAAACGCCTCGCGATCCGTGTGATCGCGATCGACCTGGCCGACCAGCATGATCATGGGCGTCGAAGCCTGATGCGCCGCGTGAATACCGATCGAGGCATGGGTGGCGCCGGGGCCGCGGGTGACGAAGCAGATCCCCGGACGACCGGTCAGCTTGCCATAGGCCTCGGCCATATGGGCCGCGCCGGCCTCGTGCCGGCAGGTGATGACGCGAATTTCGTTCGAGCTGTCGTAGAGCGCGTCGAGCACCTCGAGATAGCTCTCACCGGCGACGGCGAAGACGGTGTCGACGCCGTGAACGCAAAGGGCGTCGACGAGAACTCGCGCGCCTGTTCGCATCGGATGGGAGTCCGGCATGGGGCAATGTCCTGCATTGTTGCTGGCGATCCAGAAACGGCGCGCATTGAAGGGGTGTCCCTATCGCGAGTCAACGGTCGCGCGCGCATGGCGGCTGCGCAGGGCGCGCCGCTCGTTTTTGCCTCGCTCGGCCGCGCCGGTGCCGCCTAGACGCCGCCCACCGGCGGATGGCAAGGTCCGAGCCATCCGCGGCCAAACTTGCGAAGTGCCATGACCGATCCCGACATCGACCGCCATATGAAGGGATTCGGCGACTTCGTCGGCTACCGTGTCGCGCGCTGGGAACCCGGCATCTGCGCGGTCCAACTGGCCGCCAAGGCCCGGCATGTGAATATCCACGACATCGTCCATGGCGGGGTGGTCACCACCATCATGGACAAGGCCGGCGGCCTCTGCGGACTGCAGCGCGAGGGCGAGGACGGCGATGGCGGACGCAGCTCCCTCACCATTTCCATGACCGTCAATTTCCTCGCCTCGGCGGGACCCGGCGCGATCCTGACCGCGACGGCGCGCAAGCGCGGCGGGGGCCGGCAGATCTTCTTCTGCTCGATCGAGGTCGCGGACGAAACCGGGCGGCTGATCGCGCTGGGCGACGGCGCCTATAAACTGCGCGAAGCAAAGCAATAATCGGAGCGAAGCGTCAGTCCGGGACGGCCACGTCCCCAGCGGCGATCAGGGCCTCGATTTCGGCTTCGACGTAGCCCGCCTCGGACAGAACCTCGCGGGTATGTTCGCCCAACAGCGGGGCCGGGCGGCGCAGATTGGCCGGGGTGGCGGACAGCTTGACCGGCGGTCCCAGGGCCTCGACCCAGCCGGCGACGGGATGATCGGTCGCCACGAGCATCTCCCGGCCGCGCGTCTGAGGATGGTCGTGCATCTCTTCTATCGACAGGACCGGCCCGCCGGGCAATCCGGCCGCCTCGAAAGCCTCCAGCCATGCCTCGGTCGTGCGATGCCGGAAATGGTCGGACAGGGCGGCCTCGAGTTCCAGACGATGGGCCATGCGCGCCGCGTTGTCGGCGAAGCGCGAATCCTCCAGCAGTTCCTCGGCGGCGAGCACGCGGGTCAGCCGTTCCCAGTTGCGCTGGTTGGCCGCCCCCACGGTGATCCAGCCATCGGCGGTCTCGAAAGCCTGATAGGGCGCCGATAGCGGATGGGCCGAGCCCATGGCCCCGGGCGACACCCCGCCGGCCAGGGCGATCGCCGATTGCCAATAGGTATGAGTGATGCCGGCCTCGAACAGCGAGGTATCGACGAGCTGCCCCTCGCCGGTGGCGAGGCGATGGATATGCGCGGCGAGCACGCCCATGGCGGCCAGGATTCCCGCGGTGATATCGGTCATCGGCGCGCCGACCTTGACCGGCGGCCGTCCCGGCCCCTCGCCCGTGATGCTCATCAGCCCGCTCATGCCCTGGGCGATCAGGTCGAGCCCGCCGCGGCCCGAATACGGCCCGGTGCGGCCAAAGCCCGTGACCGAGCAGTAGATCAGCGCCGGATGTTCCTTGTGCATCGCATCATAGCCCAGGCCCATCTCGTCGAGCGCGCCGGGGCGATAATTCTCGACGAAAAAATCGGCCGTGCCGATCAGGCGGCGCAGGGCGGCGCGCCCGCTCTCGCTGCGCAGATTGACGGCAAGGCCGCGCTTGTTGCGGTTCATCATCATGAAGGCGGCGGATTCGCCATGGATTTCGGGCGGCACGAAGCGGCGCGTATCGTCGCCGCGCGGCAGCCGCTCGACCTTGATCACCTCGGCCCCCAGATCGGCCAGCATCATGCCGCAGGTCGGACCGGCCATGACATGGCTCAACTCGACCACGCGCAGGCCCGCGAGAGGCCCTGTTGCCGCAGATGCATTCATTTCTATATTCCTCGAACTATATTCAACGACCCTGAAAATCCGGCTTGCGCTTCTCGACGAAAGCCCGATAGCCCTCGCGGAAATCCTCCGTGCCGAAGGCGGCGAAGCCTTCGTCCAACTCCTCCGGCGTCAAGGGGGTCTGTTCCCGCAATCGCGCGGCGAACTTCTTGTGCCAGCGATTGACCAGCGGCGCGCCTTCGGCGATACGCCCGGCCGTCGTCGCCGTCTCGGCCTCGACCTCGTCATCCGGAACGACCCGATTCACCAAACCCATCGCTGCCGCCTGGTCGGCATCATAGATCCGCCCTTCGAGCAGGATTTCCATGGCCCGGGCGCGCCCGACGAGATCAATGAGCGCGGCGATCTCGGGATAGGCCATGACGACGCCGATGCGATTGATGGGCACCCCGAAGCGACTCGTTTCGCCACAGATTCGCAAATCGCACATGGCCGCGAGTTCCAAACCGCCGCCGACGCAGAGGCCGCGAATCGATGCCACGGTCGGATGCCGGCAGGCCCCGATCGCGCCCATTGCACCATGCATCAACGCACCGTAGGCGCGCGCTTTCCCGATATCGGCACGCGCGGATTCGAATTCCTTGATATCGGCGCCCGGGCTGAACGCTCGGTCACCCTGCCCGGTCAACACGACACAGCGTAACGATTCGTCCGCCGACAATCGGCTGAAGATTTCGCCGATGGCGTGCCACATGCCGGCATCCAGAGCATTGAGCTTTTCCGGCCGGTTTAGCGTGACTCGGGCAATGACGCCATCAATCTCGCGCAACACAGTTTCGGCCATTCGCCGCCACTCCCAAGAACCGCTAGTCCGACACGCGCGCGCTCCGGCGCGCCCGTGTCCGCATCTTAACGGTTTCGCGAACCATGGCGAACGAAGTCGATTTTCCGAACGCCGTCACAATGCCATCATTCACATGCGATATAGCATTTCCTGCGGATTCCGCGATGCTTCGCCCTCCTCTGACGGATCGGCGCCGCGGCCCGGCATGCGTCTGCCCGGCGACCATCGACCAGCTCGACCAGAAAGGCCCCCCATGACCGCATCCGCCGCCCTGTCGTCCTTTCGGGACGAAGAACCGAAGATCTCCGATTTCCGGACGGAAGCCCTTGCCGGCCTGCGCCGCCAGCCGCGCGTCCTGCCCTGCAAGTTCTTCTACGACGAAACCGGCTCGCGCCTCTTCGAACAAATCACGACCTTGCCCGAGTACTATTTGACGCGGACGGAAGAAGCGATCCTCGCGGATCGCGCGGGCGAAATCGCGGCGTTGGCGGGGCCCGGCTGTCAGGTCGTCGAATACGGCAGCGGCGCCATCCGCAAGGCGCGTATCCTGATCGAGGCCCTGGATCGACCCGCCGGCTATGTCGCGGTCGATATTTCCCGCGACCATCTGATCCAAGCAGCCGAGGCCCTGGCCCGCGACTATCCGGAACTCGAGGTTCACGCGGTCTGCACGGATTACACGACGGATTTCGCGGTGCCCGATCCGCGCGACCGCATCGCGGCCCGCCGCCTTGGCTTCTTCCCCGGTTCGACGATCGGCAATTTCGAGCCCGAGGCCGCGACGGAATTCCTGGCCGCCGCGGCGCGGACCTTGGGGCGGACCGGCGCCATGGTGATCGGCACAGACCTTCAGAAGGACAAGGAAATCCTGGAAGCGACCTATGACGATGCCGCGGGGGTGACCGCCGCCTTCAATCTTCATCTGCTCGAACGGCTCAACCAGGAACTCGGCGGCACCTTCGACTTGAGCCTGTTCCGACATGTCGCCCTCTACAACGAGGCCGATGCGCGCATCGAGATGCATATCGAAAGCCTGGCCGATCAAACCGTAAAGGTTGCCGGCGAACGCTTTGCCTTCGCCGAGGGCGAGCGGATCCATACCGAGAACTCCCACAAATACACGATCGAGGGATTCCGCGCCCTCGCCGCAAGCGCGGGGTTCGAAACGAAGCAGACCTGGACCGACGAGGACGGCCTTTTCGCGATCCACTATCTGGCCGTCGCGGATTAGTCGGCGGTCCCGATGCGGAAATCGTCGCGCGGCATTCGACAAGTTTGGGAAGCTGCCCGGCCGCAGGAGGAACAGTGATGATCAACACGAGCCGGGCGGCAGCGCCCTGCGACGCCCCCGAAACGCAGACGCAAATGAACGAATGCGCGGGTGCCGACTATGCCGACTATGCCGACTATAAGGCCGCCGACAAGGCCCTGAACGATGCCTATCGCGAGATCCTCGCGGATCTCCACAAGACCGACGAGGAACAGCCGGATTGGGGGCTGGCGGCGGCCTTCCGCGACTCCCAACGCGCCTGGCTGCCCTGCCGGGACAGCCAATGCAGCTGGGAAGCGCTGTTCGTCAAAGGCGGGTCGATGGACCCTTTGATCCGCCTGTCCTGTCTGGCCGAAATGACGAACCAGCGCACCAAGCAGATGCGCGAAACCTGGAACAGCTACCGATAGCCGAAAGCCCGCTCAGGCGGCAACGCCGATACGCTCGGCGCGCGGCGTCTTGCCGTACATATGGCGATAGCATTTCGAGAAATGCGACGCGGAGACCAAACCCGAGGCCAGGGCGGCATCGTGCACCGGCATGTCGGTCTGGTAGAGCAAATGGCGCGCCCGTTCCAAGCGCATTTCCAAATAGTACTGCGCGGGCGAGCGGCCGAGATGCTTGCGGAACAACCGCTCCAGATGGCGGCACGACAGGCCGACATAGGTCGCCAGCTCCTCCGGCGACAGCGGTTCCTCCAGATTCGCTTCCATCATTTCGATTGTGGCGCTCAGCTTGAGGTGATGGTCGCCCAATCGGACGTTGAGCGGCATGCGCTGGCTCGAATGGCTGCGCCGGATCTGGTCGAGCAGGCATTGCTCAGATACCTTGGTCGCCAGCTCCTCGCCATGCCGATGAGAGATCAGGTGCAGCATCATATCGAGGCCCGCGGTGCCGCCGGAGCAGGTGAAGGGGTTGCGGTCGATTTCGAACAGATGGGCTGCAACTTCGATATCCGGGAATGCCTCGGCGAAACCCGGCAGATTTTCCCAATGGATGGTGCTGCGATAGCCGCCCAACAACCCGGCCCGCGCCAGGATGTGGGAGCCCGTGCAGATCGAACCGATATCGGCGCCCTTGCGCTCGGTCCGTCGCAACCAGGCGAAGACCTCGCGGTCTTCGTAATGCTCCGCCCGAATGCTGCTGCAGACCAGGACGCTAGAAAAGGGCGGGCGGTCGCCATCGGCGAATTCCGTCATGGCGGCATCGGCGGTGACCACGATGCCGTTACTGGCCTGGACCGGCCCGCCATCCTTGCTGAGAATGCGCCAGGCGTAGAGCTCATGCCCGGCCATGCGATTGGCGATGCGGAGCGGTTCAACCGAGGCACTGAATGCGATCAGGGAAAATTCGGGAACGAGAAAAAACGCGATGCGCTCGGGAATTCGGTGACCAGGCTCGCCAAACATGGGTCAAAGCTTTTTCAGCCGATATAGTAGCGAAGAAAGTATGCAGGGAATATATGTGCGCTGAAAGCCTGTCGATGCGTGTATTGCCTGGATGGGTATCTCGGCAGAGCGGTCCACCCCGCGTCGCGATGACGAGGTGGATTGTGTTTCCGGGGGACGAAGGGCCCCCCTGCCGGCATGCGAGACAAGCCGATCGAGGGGGCGAACCAGGGGCGGCATGAAGCGCTATTCTATTTTCAGCCTTGCGCGCAACGCGTTGAGCCGCCACGAAAACTGGTCGGCGGCATGGCGCAGCCCGGACCCCAAACCCTCCTACGATGCGATCATCGTCGGCGGCGGCGGCCATGGCCTGGCCACCGCTTATTACCTCGCCAAGGAACACAAGCTGACCAATGTCGCCGTGCTGGAAAAAGGCTGGCTGGGCGGCGGCAACACGGGTCGCAATACGACCATCGTGCGCTCCAATTATCTATGGGACGAAAGCGCGGCGATCTACGAACACGCCCTCAAGCTCTGGGAAGGGCTGAGCCAGGAGCTGAACTACAACACCATGTTCAGCCAGCGCGGGGTGATGAACCTCGCCCATAACCTGCACGACCTGCGGGAGTTGAACCGGCGGGTCAACGCGATCCGGCTGAACGGCATCGATTCGGAAATCCTGTCCCCTCAACAGGTTAAGGCATTCTGCCCGATCATCGATATCTCGCCCGATCTGCGCTTTCCGGTGATGGGCGCCTCGCTCCAGCGGCGCGGCGGCAACGCGCGCCACGACGCCGTGGCCTGGGGCTATGCCCGCGCGGCGGATGCCCGCGGCGTAGACATCATCCAGCAATGCGAGGTCACCGGCATCCTGCGCGAGGGGGGCCAAGTGACCGGTGTGGAGACCACGCGCGGCACGATCCGCACGCCCAAGGTCGCGGTCGTGGTCGCCGGCCATGCCAGCGTGCTGGCCGAGATGGCCGGGCTGCGCCTGCCGATCCAGAGCCACCCCCTGCAGGCCCTAGTGTCGGAGCCGGTCAAGCCGGTCATCGACACGGTGGTCATGTCGAACGCCGTCCACGGCTATGTCAGCCAATCGGACAAGGGCGAGTTGGTCATCGGCGCGGGCATCGACGCCTATCATTCCTACGCCCAGCGCGGCGGGCTCGATATCATCGAGGAGAATGTGAAGGCGATCTGCGAGCTGTTCCCGATCTTCCGCCGCCTGCGCCTGATGCGCCATTGGGCGGGCATCGTCGATACCAGCCCGGATGCCAGCCCGATCATCGGCAAGACGCCGTTGCGCGGGCTCTATTTCAACTGCGGCTGGGGCACCGGCGGGTTCAAGGCGACGCCGGGCTCGGGCCATGTCTTCGCCCATACGATCGCGCGGGACGAGCCGCATCCGATCGCCGCCCCCTTCGCCCTCGACCGTTTTGCCACCGGCGCGCTGATCGACGAGCACGGCGCGGCCGCGGTCGCGCACTAGAACAAGGGCGGGAGAAATGCTCCATATCCCCTGCCCCTGGTGCGGCGCGCGCGACCAGCATGAGTTCAGCTATGGCGGCGAAGCCCATATCGCCCGCCCCGAGGATCCGGCCGCCTTGAGCGACGCGGCATGGGCCGACTATCTCTTCATGCGGAGCAACACCAAGGGCCTGTTCCTGGAACGCTGGCGCCACAGCCATGGCTGTGGCCGCTGGTTCAATGCCGCGCGCGACACCGTCAGCCATGCCATCCTCGCCGTCTACAAGATGGGCGAAAAGTCGCCGACCGAGGCATCCGGCGAAACGAAGCGGAGCGAATCGTGAGCCCGCAGCCCCACCGCCTACCCAAGGGCGGCCGTATCGACCGCTCTACCCCGCAGCGCTTCTCCTTCGACGGGCGGTCGTTCGGCGGCTATGCCGGGGACAGTCTGGCCTCGGCCCTGCTGGCGAACGGCATCCATTTCGTCGGCCGCAGCTTCAAGTACCACCGGCCGCGCGGCATCTTCTCGGCCGGAGCCGAAGAGCCGAATGCCCTGTTCCAGATCGGCGCGGGCGGCCGCAGCGAGCCGAACCTCAAGGCGCCCCAGGTCGAGTTGTATGACGGCCTGATCTCGGAAAGCCAGAATCGGAGCCCTAGCCTGCGCCTGGACCGGGGCGCCATCAACGACCTGCTGTCCCCCCTTTTCCCGGCCGGTTTCTATTACAAGACCTTCATGTGGCCGGCCGCCCTGTGGATGCACTACGAGCGGGCAATCCGGGCGATGGCGGGCATGGGCCGGAGCGCGCGCGAGGCCGATCCCGACCGCTACGACCAAACCAACGCCCATTGCGACGTGTTGATTGCAGGCGGCGGCCCGGCGGGGCTGATGGCCGCCCTGGCGGCGGGGCGAGCGGGCGCGCGGGTGATCCTGGCCGACGAACAGAACGAATTCGGCGGCCGCCTGCTCTCGGAACCGGGGGATGGCGAGACCATCGGCGAGCGTCCCCCTGCCGACTGGGTTGCGGAAGTCCGGGCGGAACTGGCCGCCATGCCGGAGGTTCGGCTTCTCCCCCGCGCCACCGTCTTCGGCTATTACGACCATAACTTCCTGGGCCTGATCGAACGGGTGACCGACCATCTGGGCGACGCCGCGCCCTATCACCTGCCGCGCCAGCGCATGTGGCGGGTGCGCGCCAAGCAGGTCGTGCTGGCGACCGGCGCGATCGAGCGGCCGCTGGTTTTCGCCGAGAATGACCGGCCAGGGATCATGCTGGCCGGGGCGGCCCGCGCCTATCTCAACCGTTATGCGGTGCAGCCGGGCACGAAGGTCCTGATCTTCGCCAACAACGACGACGCCTATCGCACGGCCCTGGACCTGAACGCGGCCGGCATCGCCGTGCCCGCCGTGGTCGATCTACGCGCCGACCCACAGGGCGCACTGCCCGCCCGCGCTCGCGCGGCCGGTATCGAAATCCTGGCCGGGCATGGCGTGGTCGGCACCAAGGGGCGCCTGCGTGTGACCGCGGCCCGGGTCGCCCGGGTTTCCGGCGACACTGTCGCCGGGCCCGTGCGGTCGATTTCCTGCGACGCGATTGCCATGTCGGGCGGCTGGAACCCGGCCGTCCACCTGTTCTCGCAAGGCCAGGGCAAGCTGCGCTTCGAGGAGGCGCGCGGCGTTTTCCTGCCGGACGAAACGATCCAGGCCAACCGGTCGGCCGGAGCCTGCAACGGCGCCTTCTCGCTCGCCGCCTGCCTCGCCGAAGGAGCCGAAGCCGGCGCCCGGGCCGCCGCCGATGCCGGGTTCGAATCCCCTATGCCCGCCCTGCCCGAAACGAAGGAGGTCGAGGAGGCACCGATGGCGGTGGTCTGGCAGGTGCCGTCCGACCGGCCGACCGGCAAGACCCGCGCCTTCGTCGATTTCCAGAACGACGTGACGACCAAGGATGTGAAGCTGGCGGCGCGCGAGGGCTACCGCTCGGTCGAGCATTTCAAGCGCTACACCACGACCGGCATGGGCACCGACCAGGGCAAGACCAGCAATATCAACGGGCTCGCCATCCTCGCCGGGGCCCTGGGCAAGGCCATCCCGGCGGTCGGCACCACGACCTTCCGTCCGCCCTATACCCCCGTCGCCTTCGGCGCCTTCGCCGGACGGGAATTGCACGAATTCTACGCCCCGATCCGCCGCACGCCGATCCATGCCTGGCATGAGAGCCATGGCGCGGTCTTCGAAAATGTCGGCCAGTGGAAGCGGGCCTGGTATTACCCCCGAGCGGGCGAGGACATGCATGCCGCCGTGCGGCGCGAAGCGGTCGCCGCGCGCAGCGGGATTAGCATTCTCGATGCCAGCACCCTGGGCAAGATCGACATTCAGGGCGCCGACGCGGCGGAACTGCTGAACCGCGTCTATACCAATGCCTGGAGCAAGCTGGAGATCGATCGCTGCCGCTATGGCCTGATGCTCGGCGAGGACGGCATGGTCATGGATGACGGCGTCACGGCCCGATTGGCCGAGGACCATTTCTTGATGAGCACGACGACGGGCAACGCGGCCCGCGTTCTCGCCTGGCTCGAGGAATGGGTCCAGACCGAATGGCCGGACATGAAGGTCCATATGGCCAGCGCGACCGAGCAATGGGCGACGGTCAGCATCTCCGGCCCCAGATCGCGCGACCTGCTGGCCGAACTGACCGGCGATATCGACCTGTCGCCCGAGGCCTTTCCCTTCATGAGCTTCCGCGAGGGCACCGTGGCCGAGGTTTCGGCCCGGGTCTTCCGCATCAGCTTCACGGGCGAGTTGAGCTTCGAGATCAATGTCGCAGCGCGCCACGGCCTGGCGCTCTGGACGGCCTGCATGACGGCCGGCGAGAAATACGGCATCACACCCTTCGGCACCGAAACCATGCATCTGCTGCGGGCCGAGAAAGGTTTCATCATCGTCGGCCAGGACACGGACGGCACGGTCACGCCGGCCGATCTCGGCATGGACTGGATCGTCAGCAAGAAGAAGCCGGATTTCCTGGGCAAGCGCTCGCTCTCCCGCGCCGATGCACTGCGAACCGGGCGCAAGCGCCTGGTCGGGCTGTTCACCAAGGATCCGAAGACCGTCTTGGACGAGGGTGCGCAGATCGTCGCCGAAGCCAGGGACCGGCCGCCGATGAAAATGATCGGCCATGTCACATCGAGCTATTTCAGCCCGACCCTCGACCGTTCGATCGCCCTGGCCCTGATCGAGGACGGACCGGAACGCATGGGCCAGACCCTCCATGCCTCGATGGCAGGCCATGCCTCCACGCCGGGAACGACCGTTTCGGTGCGGGTGACGGAGCCGGTTTTCTTCGATCCGGACGGCGAGCGGATGCGTGGCTGAAACGATCCCTAGCCAGAGCGCCCTTGCCCCCCTCCACCTCGAGGCCAGACCCAGGCCCGACGATGCACCGGTGCGCATGGTGGAACACCCCCATTTGGGCAAACTGCTGCTGCGCGGCGATCACCGAGACAGCGATTTCATGAATGCCGTGCGCGGGGTGCTCGGCATGACGCCGCCGCTGGTCCCGTTGGGCTCGATGACGGTGAAAGGCCGGGTCGTCCTCTGGCTGGGGCCGGACGAGTGGCTCATCGCCTGTCCGGCAGGGGCCGAGACGGCGCTCTACGCGGCATTGCGCGCGGCTCTGAACGGGGTCCATGCCGCGCTGGTCGATCTGACCGATGCCCAGACGATCATCCGCGTCTCCGGCCCGCGCGCCCGCGACCTGATCGCCAAGGGCTGTACCCTGGATCTGCACCCGCGTTCCTTCGGCGCCGGCCATGTCGCGCGCGGCACCCTGGCCCATGCCCAGATCACCCTGCTGCAGACCGCCAGCGACGGCGAAGCGGGCGGCCCCGCCTTCGATCTCTATGTCGGGCGTTCATTCGCCCAGCATCTCTGGCGCTGGCTCGAAGATGGGGCGCGGGAATATCCCGGCGGCGCCGATCCGGCCTAATTTCCGGAAATCCCTCGCCGGAACCGCAGCGCATGCGCATCCCAGGCTTGGGAGACCCGCCATCCCTGCGCCACACTTCCATGAATGCTGCCCGGTTCGTTCCCGGCGGCGAGCAAGCGCATGGAGTGGAAATGGCCACGCGCAGCGCCTTCGCAGTCTCAACCCTTGCAGCCGCTTGCAGCCTGATCGGAGCCTGGTCTGCCCCTTCGGCCGCCCAGACCCTGACCATCGCTTCCTGGGGCGGATCCTATCCGGACAGCCAACCCGCCACCTATTACGAACCGTTCTCCAAACAAAATGAAGTCACTATCAAGGAAGCCACGACATCCAGTCCATCCAGCGACAGGTCCTGTCGGGCGAGTATCTGTGGAACATCGTCGATGCCCAGCAGGACCCCTTGTTGGACGGCTGCGATCTGGGTCTTCTCGAGCCCATCGACTACGGCCTGATGGGGGGCCGCGAGGCGTT
>CAUZWC010000015.1:0-21590 GCA_963583595.1 Alphaproteobacteria bacterium
GACCTGCCTGGGGGGCGCTCGCCTTCATCGCGCCGCCTCTCTGCGCCTGCTGCGGAACGCCCTTCGAATTCGAGGGCCAATCCGCCCAGGGTATTCTCTGCGGCGCCTGTATCGCCCATCCGCCGGTCTATGCGCGGGCGGCGCTGCGCTACGACGACGGCATCCGTTCCCTGACCCTGCGCTTCAAGCATGGCGACCGGGCCCATGCTGCCCCGGCCTTTGGCTGTTGGCTGGCGCGCGCCGGGAGCGAATTGCTCGCGGATGCCGATCTGATCGTCCCCGTGCCGCTCCATTGGACCCGGCTCTTCGCACGGCGCTACAACCAATCGGCCCTGCTGGCTCTGGCGCTGGGCCGGGAGAGCGGGTGCCCGGTCCTGATTGACGGGGTGGAGCGTCGCCGCCGGACGCCGTCCCAGGGACGATTGGGCCGGGCCGGGCGGGCCGAAGAACGTGCGCGGCGCCTTCGCCGTGCCGGCCGGGGGCCGCGCACGGGTCGAGGGACGGCGCGTGCTGCTGGTGGACGATTTGCTGACCACCGGGGCGACGATCGAGGCCTGCACGCTTGCCCTGCTTTCGGCGAGGGCGCGCTCGGCCGAGCTGTTTCGTTACGGCACGGCGCGGATTCTCTACTACCAGCCCAAGGACAAGGACGTGCAGACGCCCCACGACCAGGACGAGGTCTATATCGTGGCCCAGGGCACGGGCTGGTTCGTCAACGGCGGGACTCGCCATCCCTTCAAACCTCAGAACGTGCTGTTCGTGGCCGCCGGGGTGGAGCACCGGTTCGAGGGTTTCACCGAGGATTTGGTCACTTGGGTGGTGTTCTACGGTCCCAAGGGAGGCGAGGCGGCGGGGTAATCCGCAGGGGGGGAGAGCGCGAGGGCGGGCGTACCATTCCAGGCCGTCGACCTTATATAGCGATCCTATATGATGAGCCGTGCGTTAACGGAGAAGCCGCGATGGCCAAGGTCGAGATCTACACCACGATGATGTGCCCGTTCTGTTTCCGGGCGGTCAAGCTGTTGAAATCGAAGGGCGTCGATTTCACCGAGATCGACGTCACCTTCGATCCCGAGATGCGCCGCAAGATGACGGAGCGCGCCGACGGGCGGCATTCGGTGCCGCAGACCTTCATCAACGACGAGGGCATCGGCGGGTCGGACGAGCTCGCGGCGCTGGAGGCCGGGGGCGAGCTGGACACCAAGCTGGAGGCCGCGGCATGACAAGTTTCACGGTGGCCTGTATCCAGACCACGACGGTCACCGATATCGACCGCAATCTCGACCTGCTGCGCCCGATGATCCGGCAGGCCGCCGGGGCCGGCGCGAATTTCATCACCATGCCCGAAAATGCGACGATGCTGGACCGCAAGCGGCCAGCGATCCTTTCCAAGGCGCGGGAGGAAGCGGACCATCCGGCGATACCCTTCATGGCCGAAATGGCGCGCGAGACCGAGGCCTGGCTGCTCGCCGGCTCGCTGACCATCCGGTTGGACGAGGGCCAGGTCGCCAACCGCTCCTTCCTGTTCGATCCCTCGGGCGCGGTCGCGGCGCGGTACGACAAGATCCATATGTTCGACGTCGATCTCGCCTCAGGCGAGCGCTACCGCGAATCCTCCTATGTCCGGTCGGGGGAAGAAGGTGTGCTGGCCTCGATGCCCTGGGGTTTGCTCGGTATGACGATTTGTTACGACCTGCGCTTCACCGCACTTTACCGCGCCCTGGCCCAAGGGGGCGCGAGTTTCCTGACCGTGCCGGCCGCTTTTACCCATTTCACGGGCAAGGCCCATTGGCATGTGCTGCTGCGCGCCCGCGCGATCGAAACCGGCTGTTTCGTGATCGCCCCGGCCCAGACTGGGACCCATGAGGACGGCCGCAGGACCTACGGCCATTCCCTGATCGTGGCGCCCTGGGGCGAGGTCCTGGCCGATGCGGGCGAGGCGCCCGGTGTGATCACGGCCGAGATCGACCTGGCCAAGGTCGAGGAGGCGCGCGGCATGGTCCCGTCGCTGCGCCACGACCGGGAGTTCAAGAAGCCCGGCCCGGTCGAGGTTGCCGCCCGGCTGGCGGGGGAATAGGGCGGCGGGGCATCGCGGGAGCGGTGCTCATCATCCTTCGAGACGACCGCTTCGCGGTCTCCTCAGGATGAGGAGAGATAGTCCGTTCCAGAACTCCAAGGGGGTCTCCCCGGAAAGCATGGCCCCCGCTTCATTAGGAGTGTCGGGCCCGGGCCCAAGTCCCGGGACGACACTCCTAATGAAGCGTTTCGGTCAGGGTCACATGGCGCCAATGTTTCAGCGTGGTTCCAAGCGGCGCCGGACAAGACTGCGGGCCGTGCCGCGCTTGCTGCCGAGCGAACCTCGCTTGGCCCTTGCCTTGCCTCGATGCCGATGGGTCCTGGGAACAAGTCCCGGGACGACATCGGCGTATATGCGGGGCGCCGCCTCCATGCGTCATAGATACGCCGTCGAACCCGGTGCGGGCTTGGGAATGGCCGGCAGGGCGATCGGGCAGAGGGTTTCTAAGGCGCGGCAGGCGCGCAGGATCCGGTCCTCGCGATAGCGCGGGCCGGCGATCTGCAGGGCGATGGGCAACCCGCCCATGAAGCCGCAAGGCATGGTGCCCGCCGGGACATTGGTGAAGTTCAGCGGATAGCAATAGGGGCTCCAGTCGAACCAGCGGGTCATGCCCTGGCCCTCGGGATATTCGAGCCCGGCCTCGAAGGCGGTCAGGGGCAGCTGCGGGCTGACCAGCAGGTCATATTTCTTGAAGAAGGCGTTGAGTTTCTCGCCCCAGGCCCCGCGCGCGGAGAGGGCGGCGGCGTAGTCGAAGGTGCCGACGGCCTCGCCTTCGGCGGCCATGCGGCGGAGGCCGGGATCGGTCTCGTCATGCCTTTCCGCCGGAATGGTGCGCAGGATGCGGGCCATGGCGACCCGGTAGATCGTCTCGTAGGGCTCGCGCGGATCGTCGATCACATGGTCGACCTGCTCGACGGTCGCGCCCAACTCCTCGAAGCGGCGCGCGGCCTTCGCCGTGGCGTCCAGGATCGCCGGATCGCATTTGGCGAAGCCCAGGGTCGGGCTCCAGGCGATGCGCAGCCCCTTCACACCGCTCTCCAGCCCCGCGTTCCAATCGCGCTCGTTGTCGGTCAGGCCGATGGAATCGCGCGCATCGGGTCGGGCCATGACGGAGAACATCAGAGCGCCGTCGGCGACGGTCCGGGTCAGCGGGCCGATTTGGGAGGCGGTGTCCATGGTGCTGGGCGGGTAATAGGGGATGCGCCCGGCCGTTGGATAGAGGCCGAAGACCCCGGTGAAGCCGGCAGGCATGCGGACCGAGCCGCCGCCATCGGTGCCCAGGGCCAGGGCGCCCATGCCGAGGGCGACCGAAGCAGAGGCCCCGCCACTCGACCCGCCCGGCGTCTTGGTTGGGTCCCAGGGGTTGCGGGTGATGCCGGTCAGGGCGCAATCGGTCACACCCTTCCAGCCGAATTCGGGAGTCGTGGTCTTGCCCAGGATGATGCCGCCGGCCTCGCGCAGACGCTGGGTCGCGGGGGAATCCTTGGCGCAGACCTCGTCGGGATCGGTGGTGACGGAGCCGCGCCGATAGGGCGTGCCGGCCATCATGGTCAGGTCCTTGATGGTGACCGGCACGCCGTCGATGGCGCCCTGGGGCGCGCCCTTGGTCCAGCGCGCCTCGGCGGCGCCGGCGGCGACCATCGCCGCCTCCTCGGTCAGGCAGAGGAAGGCGTTGATCGCCGGATTGGCTTCGCGGATCCGGGCGAAACAGGCCGCCGTCACCTCGACGGGGGACAGATCGCGGCTTCGGTACAGGGCGAGCAGTTTGGTGGCGGGAATCAGGCAAGGGTCTGGGTTGGTCACGAGTGGGGCTCCTTATCCTGAGCGATATCTCGGGTTTGTGCGGCCGCTCAGACGACGCCTTCTTTCGACAGCCAGGCGTGTGTCTCGTCGAGGGCCGCGCCGAAGCGGTCGAAGATCACGTTCAGATTCGCCTCGTCGATCACCAGGGGCGGCGAGAAGGCGATGGAATCGCCTAGCGGGCGCAGAATCAGCCCGCGCGCCTGGGCCCTGGCGTTGAGATAGGCGCCGACCGCCAGCTTGGGATCGAAGGCCTCCTTCGTGTTCTTGTCCCTGACCAGTTCGATCGCGCCGACCATGCCGACGCCGCGCACTTCGCCGACCAGGGGATGGTCCGCGAAGCCGTGCATCCGGCCCAGCATGTTTGGGGCCATGGCCCGGACATGGCCCAGGATATCCCGGTCGTCGTAGATCTTGAGGGTCTCGAGCGCGACCGCGCAGGCCACGGGATGGCCCGAATAGGTATAGCCATGGGCGAACAGGCCGACATCGTCGGAGCCCTGGACGAGGCCCTGGAAAACCTTTTCGTTCAGCATGATCGCGGCGATGGGCAGGTAGGAGGCGGAGAGGGCCTTGGCGCAGACGATCATGTCCGGCTTCAGGCCATAAGTCTGGCTGCCCCAGTAATTGCCCGTGCGCATGAAGCCGCAGATCACCTCGTCAGCGATGAACAGCACGTCGTATTTCTTGAGCACGGCCTGGACCTTCTCGAAATAGGTCGCGGGCGGCGGCACCGCGCCCCCGGCGCCCATCACCGGCTCGGCGATGAAGGCGGCGACCGTCTCCGGCCCCTCGTCCAGGATGAGCTTCTCCAGATCGGCGGCCAGACGGGTCGAGAAGTCTTCCTCGCTCTCGCCCGTTTCGGCGAAGCGATAGTGATGCGGGCAGGAGGTGTGGAGGATATTGGCGATAGGCAGGTCGAAATGCTTGTGCAGATGGGGCAGGCCGGTGAGGCTGGCGGCCGCCACGGTCACGCCGTGATAGCCCTTGGTCCGGGCGATGATCTTCTTCTTCTCGGGCCGGCCCAGGGCGTTGTTGTAATACCAGACGATCTTGACCGCGGTGTCATTGGCTTCGGAGCCGGAATTGGTGAAGAACACCTTGGACATGGGCACGGGGGCCAGTTCGATCAGGCGTTCGGCCAGATCGATGCCCGGCTCATGCGCCTTGGCGCCGAACTGGTGATAGAAGGGCAACTTGCGCATCGCCTTCGCCGCTGCCTCGACCAGCCGCTCCTCGCCGCCGAAGCCGAGGGAGGCGCTCCACAGCCCGGCGACGGCCTCGATATATTCGGTGCCGCCCTCGTCATAGACATGGATGCCCTTGCCCTCGCGGATGATGAGGGAGCCTTCGGCCTGGTGCTTGCGCAGGTTGGTATAGGGGTGCAGGGCGAATGCGATGTCCCGCGCGATGGGGGAATTCGGCAGATTGGGCGTCGTCGCCATCTCGGGCCTCCATTGGCAGGTGCGTCTGGCACCAGTGGGCCGCAGGGCGGCCGCGCATTCAAGCGCCGCTTTCTTGGCCCGGCATAAGATAAGCTTATGAGGTTGGACAGTGAGTAGAAAAAACCGGCGCGCCCCATCGGGACGCGCCAGTCGCAACCGCCAGCCCGGACACGAGGTCCGGGGCCGGGCTTCCTCAGACGCTCGGGTCCGGTGTCACCCGCAGATAGGGCTTCAGGGTTTTCCAGCCCTTGGGGAATTTGCTCTTGGCGTCGGCATCGGAAATCGCCGGCGGGATGATCACGTCGCCGCCCGGCTTCCAGTTCACCGGGGTCGCCGCCGAATGCTTGGCGAAGAGCTGCAGGGAATCGACGACGCGCAGGATCTCGTCGAAATTCCGTCCCGTGGTCATCGGATAGGTCAGGATCATCTTGACCGCCTTGTCGGGCCCGATGAGGAAGACGCTGCGGACGGTCAGGTTGTCCGCCGGGGTGCGCTCCTTGGCGGTGCCGCCTGCCTGGGCCGGCAGCATGTCGAAGAGTTTCGCGACCTTGAGATCGGCATCGCCGATCAGGGGATAGTTCGGCGCCGTGCCCTGGGTCTCGGCAATGTCCTTGGCCCAGGCTTTGTGGTCCTCGACCGAATCGACACTCAGGCCGATGACTTTGACGTTGCGTTTGTCGAATTCGGCCTTGTTGTTGGCGATATAGCCGAGCTCGGTGGTGCAGACCGGGGTGAAATCCTTGGGATGCGAAAACAGGATCGCCCAGCTGTTCCCGATCCAGTCGTGAAAGTTGATGGGTCCTTCCGAGGTGTCGGCCTGGAAGCTCGGTACGATATCGCCGATACGCAATGCCATGACAGTTCTCCTTCGGTGTTGCTGGTTTGGCGCATCCGCTCGCCAGGCGTCGAAATCATGTCGTCCTTGCCGCTCAATTTGGGTCGGTGCGGAAGCTTTTTCCAGCCCGCGTCAGGACGGCGGGAGGATAAGCTCGTCGGACCCGGCGGCGGCGCAGATGCGCTGCACCATCGCCGGCCGCGGCGAGGAAATCTCGCCATGCTCGTAGGCGACGACCCGCAGCGGTGGCGTGAAGGCCTCGATCAATTCGTCGGGGCGCAGCAGGAAGTTCGGATTTAGCGGCCGCCCGAAACGCTCGTTGCCCAGGGCGAAGGTTTCGTAGATCAGCACGCCGTCCGGCTGCAGCCAGCCCGGCAGGGCGGCTAGTAGGGGCCGCCAGAGATAATTGGTCACGACGATGCCGGCGAAGCGCCGGGCGCCGGGGGACCAGGGTGGGAGGAATTCCAGATCGGCGGTCTCGCATGCGACATCTGCGATGTCGGCCAGGACGGCAAGCGCTTCGGCATCCCGGTCGACCGCGAGGACAGGGTGATCGCGCGCGGCGAGAAGGCGGGTGTGCCTTCCGCTGCCGGCGGCGAGGTCCAGAACCGGGCCACCTGCCGGGATCAGCGGGGCGAAGCGAAGAACCCAGGGCGAGGGCGAAGCTGTATTCTCAGCCATGGCGGGTTGATGGTGTTTCCTCATGGGGCTTCGGTGTCGGCGCTGGACGGCCGCGTCAAACCCTTGTAACGAGGCGGAAACATATCATCTAATCGTCGGTTCCTTGGCGGCGATGCGTGGATCGGCCAAGTCGGAGAGAATGAGACATGATCGTATTCGATCTCAACTGTTCGCAGGGCCACTCTTTCGAGGGATGGTTCAAGGACGGTGCCGAGTTCGCGAGCCAGCGGCGGCGCAAGCTGGTTGTCTGCCCGGCCTGTGGCGATACCAAGGTTGATCGTGCCCTCTCCGCGCCGCGTGTGAATCGTGGCACGAGCCGCGCCTCGGCGCCCGCCCCGGCGGGGTCGGCCGGCAAGACCTCGAAGAAGGCGGTGGCCGGCGACGGCCCGACGCCTGAGGCGATCAAGGCGGCAATGCTGCAGCTGCGTAAATATGTCGAGACGAATGCCGATTATGTAGGCGAGAGATTTCCCGAAGAGGCGCGCAAGATCCACAACGGCGAAGCGGATGCACGCGGCATCTACGGCGAGGCCTCGGAGGAGGACGCCGAGGCGTTGCGCGAGGAGGGGGTCGAAGTGCAGCGCGTCCCCTGGATACGCCACGATTCCTGATCCCACTCCTGATCCCGCGGGGGTTCAGGCCGGCGCCGCGTCCTTCGTGGCGGAAATCATATAATTGACGTCGAGATCGCCGGGGCTGCGGCCCCAGGTATCGGTCAGCGGGTTGTAGGCGAGTCCCGTCGCCTTGCCGATCGTGAGGCCGGCGGCGCGGAGAGCGGCGGCTGCCTCCGAAGGGCGGACGAACCGGCGCCAGTCATGGGTGCCGACCGGCAGCCAGCGCAACAGATATTCCGCGCCCAGGATCGCGAAGGCATAGGCCTTGGCAGTGCGGTTAATGGTCGACATGACCAACCCGCCCCCCGGCGCGGTCAGCGCCGCGCAACAGGTTAGGAAGGCGCCGGCATCGGGCACGTGCTCGACGATCTCCAGCGCGAGCACCAGATCGAAACTCTCGCCCGCCTCGACCAACGCTTCGGCCGTGCCGGCCCGGTAGTCGATCGACAGGCCCGATACGGCCGCGTGGGTCCGGGCGATTTCGATATTCACGGGCGAGGCGTCGAGGCCCAGGACCTCGGCCCCGAGGCGGGCCAGCGGCTCGCAGACGAGGCCACCGCCGCAGCCGATATCGAGAATCCTGATGCCGGCCAGGCAGCGGATGTCGCGCGGATCGCGGCCGAAACGCGCGGCCGCGAGATCTCGGATCACGCCGAGGCGCACGGGATTCAGGCGATGCAGCGGCTTGAACTTGCCCGACGGGTCCCACCATTCTCCGGCCATCGCCTCGAAGCGGGCGATTTCTTCCGGGTCCAGGTTGGGGGAATCCAGGCTGGGCCTCTCCTGCGCGTCGATCATTGTCCTGGATGGCCTCACTAGATTGTTTGGTTCGGCGATTGCTCGGTCCGGCGATTGCGGTTGCCGGTTGAAACCCTGGCCGGATTCCAAGTATGGGTACGCCGCCCCGCGGCGGCAACGCAGCGGCACCTTAATTCATCGTTCCGGAAACAGATGGCACGAATCGTTCAGAAATTCGGCGGGACCTCCGTCACCGATGTCGAGCGGATCCAAGCCGCCGCCCTGCGGGTGAAGGCCGAGATCGATGCCGGCAACGAAGTCGCGGTCGTGGTCTCCGCCATGGCCGGCGCCACGAACCAGCTTGTCGGCTGGGCGAGCGAGATCGGCCCGGGCGCCGATGCCATGGAATACGACGTCGTCGTCGCCTCGGGCGAGCAGGTGACCTGCGGGCTGATGGCGATGGCGATCCAGGCGCTGGGCGTCCCGGCCCGTTCCTTCCTCGGCTGGCAGGTGCCGATCCGCACCGACGACGCCCATGGCAAGGCGCGGATCGTCGAGATCGAGACGGATGAGATGACGCGCCGCATGGCGACAGGCGAAGTGGCGGTCGTCGCGGGCTTTCAGGGCGTGACGGAGAGCGGCCGGGTCACGACCCTGGGGCGCGGCGGGTCCGACACTTCGGCGGTCGCGCTGGCGGCGGCTATGGGGGCCGATCGCTGCGACATCTTCACCGATGTCGAAGGGGTCTATACCAGCGACCCCAGGATCGTGGCGAAGGCGCGCAAGCTGGACCGCATCACCTATGAGGAGATGCTGGAGATGGCGAGTCTGGGGGCCAAGGTCCTGCAGACGCGGTCGGTCGCCATGGCGATGCGTTACGGTGTGCGCGTGCAGGTGTTGTCGAGCTTCACCGACGCGCCGGGAACTTTGGTTGTGGACGAGGGCGAGATCGTGGAACAGCAGGTGGTGAGCGGCGTGACCTATAGCCGCGACGAGGCCAAGGTGACTTTGACACAGGTCCAGGATAGGCCCGGCGTGGCGGCCCGGCTGTTCGGGCCCCTGGCCGAGGCCAATATCAACGTCGATATGATCGTCCAGAACGTCTCGGTCGACGGCGAGACCACCGGTCTGACCTTCACGGTCACGAAACTCGACCTCACCCGTGCGGTCGAGGTGCTCGAAGGCTTGCGGGCCGAGATGGGTTTCGCCGAGATCCTGGCGGATCCGAATGTCGCCAAGGTTTCGGTCGTCGGCGTCGGCATGCGCAGCCATGCGGGTGTCGCTCAGAAGATGTTCAGCGCCCTGGCTGAAAAGGCCATCAACATCCAGGTGATCTCGACCTCTGAAATCAAAGTTAGTGTGCTGGTGCCCGAGGAATACACCGAACTAGCGCTTCGCACCCTCCACACCGCCTTCGGACTCGACGCGGAATAGGCTCCGAATCCGAAAAGCGTGCGCGCCTACGCGCGTTTTTTTGTGTGCGCAAGTGCGGAATTTATTGTGTTCGTTTCGAATCGTTCGTTAATACTCATGATACAATCGATCCTGTAAGTTGTGGGACGGTACGGATTTTGTCCGATCGGAACGGAAATTGCCGTGCCGGGTGGTGGAATCGATGTACCAAGATTGATGCGCGCCCGCGGGCCGCATCGGACGGGGGAACGTGGTGAGCGGCAGCAACGAGCCGTTGAAACCGGTCGATCGGGCTCAAGGCTTTGGTGCGCCTGAAGCCCCGGATGTCCAGTGGGAAGCCTACGAAGTTCCAGAGTTGCTGGCCGCGCTGCGCAAACATGCCGGTCTGTCCCTGGACCAGGTGGCGGCCGTATTGCGCATTCGCGTGGTCTATCTCCGGGCGATCGAGGACGGACGCTTCGACGATCTGCCGGGACCGACCTATGCCGTCGGATTCGTCCGCGCCTATGCCGATCATCTGGGATTGGACCCCGCGAACACCGTGCGCCGGTTCAAGGCGGAGCGCGACGGCGTGTCGCGCATGCAGGAACTCGTTTTTCCGGTTCCCACGCCCGATGCCCGTGTGCCCGGGCGCAGCCTGATTGGGCTTTCCGTCCTGCTCGCCATGGCGGCCTATGGCGGCTGGTACTATCTGTCTTCCCAGGATCGCAGCGTGATCGAACTGGTCGAACAGGTTCCGGCGAACCTGCAGGCCGTAATTTCTCCGGAATCCTCGCCCGCGATCCAGCGCGAGGCGGTTAACCCGGTCGTGGCGGCCATGCTGGGCGACGAATCGGATACGACTGCGACCGCCTCACCGGCCGGTCAGGCCGAAAGCCGCGCGACAGAGCCTGTGGCGGGCGCGATGCCGTCCATCTTTTCGATGGCTGAGCCGGTCGCCTCGACTCCCGAAGTGACGCCGCCATTGGCGGTTGTCGCCGCAGAGCCGATCGAGACCATCATGGCCGTGTCCGGAATTTCACCGGACGAGGCGGCGGCTGCGACCCTCACGCCGCCGGCGCCACCCGTGGGCGGTGATGTCGCGGTGCAGGATGAGTCACTTCAGTCAGCGGCGATAGCGGCGTCCGAGGAGAGTGCGGCCGCGCCGGCGGGGCCGGACGCGCGCGACTACGGCGCGACGGATAACCCGGGACGGATCGTTCTCGAGGCGACGGGGAAAAATTGGATACAGGTCGTCGACCGGACCAACCGGGCGATATTTACGCGAATGCTGGAAGCCGGCGACCGCTATTTGGTGCCGGACCAACCCGATTTGTCCCTGACGACCGGCAAGGCCGGCGCCTTGATTGTGACGGTGGACGGCAAGCGCCTGAATGCGCTTGGCGCCTTAGGCGCCGTTCGGCGCGGCGTCCCGCTCGATGCCGGATCGTTATTGCGGGAACCCGGTCCGGCGATCGCCGCGGGGGACTAGCCTCACGGCGCTTCATGACCCATGTTCCTGTCGGGCGCCCGGTTGTTTCCGGGTCGCAGCGGAGGAACCGGGAAATCGGGTCCATGACGATGCCACGATGTGGCGATGCCAATTCATGAGAATGACGGTGCAGCGATGAGTGTCCGCCCCTATCGAGAAATTCAACGGCGCAAGTCGCGCCAGATCCATGTCGGCTCCGTGCCGGTGGGTGGCGATGCGCCGATCACCGTGCAGTCGATGACGAACACGCGGACGACCGATGTGCGCGGCACGATCGAGCAGATTCACGGCCTGGAAGCGGCGGGCGCCGATATCGTCCGCGTCTCCGTGCCGGACGAGGCTTCGTCGAAGGCCCTGCGCGAGATCGTGCGCGAGGTGACGGTGCCGATCGTCGCGGACATTCATTTCCACTACAAGCGCGGCATCGAGGCGGCGGAGGCGGGAGCAGCCTGCCTGCGCATCAATCCGGGTAATATCGGCAAGGCCGACCGGGTGCGCGATGTCATCCAGGCGGCGAAGGACAACAACTGCTCCATGCGCATCGGCGTCAATGCCGGCAGCCTGGAGCGCGAGTTGCTCGAACGCTACGGCGAGCCTTGCCCCGAGGCGATGGTCGAGAGCGCGCTGAACCATATCCGGATTCTCGAGGACAACGATTTCTTCGAGTTCAAGATCAGCTGCAAGGCCTCTGACGTTTTCCTCGCGGTCGCCGCCTATCACGGCCTCGCCGAGGCCTGCGACTATCCGCTGCATCTCGGCGTGACCGAGGCCGGCGGCCTGCGTTCCGGGACGATCAAGTCGTCCATCGGCATCGGGTCCCTGCTCTGGGCGGGTATCGGCGACACGATCCGCGTTTCGCTTTCGGCCGAGCCGGTCGAGGAAGTTCATGTCGGCTTCGATATGCTCAAGGCGCTCAATCTCCGCCATCGCGGGGTGAACGTGATCTCCTGCCCGTCCTGCGCGCGGCAGAATTTCATCGTGATCGACACGGTGGTGGAACTGGAGAAGCGCCTGGCCCATATAAGCGCGCCGATGACCCTTTCCGTGATCGGTTGTGTCGTTAATGGTCCGGGCGAGGCGCGCGAGACCGATATCGGCTTCACCGGCGGCGGCAACGACAGCCATCAGGTCTATCTGAACGGCGAGAAGCATCACGTGCTGCGCGAAGGCAATATCGTCGATCATCTGGTGGAATTGGTCGAGAACAAGGCCGCCGAGATTGAGGCCGCGACGGCCGCCGAGGCCAGCGCAGCCGCCGAATAAGCTTTGGTCCGATAGTTTTCGCCAGAGAGTTTCGACAACCCGTTTTCAAGGAGCGTCCATTTGGCCGGGCTGCAGCCGGTTCGCGGCACCCACGATTTGTTGCCCGAGGAATATCGCGGCCATCGCCACGTGATGGAGACGGCGCGCGCTATTGCCGCGCGCGCGGGCTATGGCCAGATGTCCCTCCCGATCTTCGAATTCACCGAGGTCTTCAAGCGCACGCTGGGCGAGACCTCGGATGTCGTCACCAAGGAGATGTATACCTTCGAGGATCGGGGCGGCGAGCGGATCACCCTGCGGCCCGAGGCGACGGCCGGGGTGGCGCGGGCGCTGATTTCGGGCGGCCTGTCCCAGGACCTGCCGCTCAAGGTTTTTGTTACCGGGCCGATGTTCCGCTACGAACGGCCGCAGAAGGGCCGTCTGCGCCAGTTCCATCAGATCGATATCGAGTTGATGGGCGTGGCCGAGCCGCTGGGCGATATCGAGGTGATCGCCGTCGGCGCCCAGATTCTGGAAGCGCTCGGTGTGCTGGACCGCACGATCCTGGAAATCAACACCCTGGGCGATGCTGAAAGCCGCGCGGCTTATCGCGACGCGCTGGTGGAATATCTTTCCGATCACAAGGATGCGCTCAGCGAGGAAAGCCGCGACCGGCTCGAGCGCAATCCGCTCCGCATCCTCGATTCCAAGAGTGACGGCGACCGCCGCATCGTGGAGGGCGCGCCGGCATACGGCGATCATCTTAACGCCGAATCCCGCGACTTCTTCGGCGCCGTCCTCGGCGGACTCGACGCCCTCGGCATCGCCTATATCCAGAACCAACGTCTGGTGCGCGGTCTCGACTACTATTGCCATACGGCCTTCGAATTCACGACGACGGATCTGGGCGCCCAGGGCGCGGTCCTCGCAGGCGGACGCTACGACGGGCTGGTCTCGACCATGGGCGGACCGGCCACGCCGGGTGTCGGCTGGGCCGGCGGCATCGAACGACTCGCCATGCTGGCAGACGCGCCCGAACCGGCGGCGCGCCTGATCGCGATGATCCCGATCGGCGAGGCGGCGATGGCGGCCGCCCTCCCCTTGACGCATCGTCTGCGGGGGGCCGGCCTGGCGGTCGATCTGGGCTTTCGCGGTAATCTTCAGCGGCGCATGAAACGCGCCAACAAGATCGGCGCGCGCGCCGCTGTCCTCATGGGCGAGGACGAATTGGCGGCGGGCGCCGCCACCGTCCGCGATCTCGACAGCGGCGAACAGGAACAGGTAGCCCTGGGCGCGTTGCGGGACTATCTCGACCGCTTTCGCTAGTCTCGATGGAGGGCCGGTCGGGCCCGGTGGCCGCGACCCAAAGGCCCGAGGCACACAGGCAAAGTCATGAATCTGGACGATAATCTGCAGCGATTGGTGGCTCGTTTCGAGGAGCTTGGCGATCTCATGGCCGGGGACGCGGCCAGCGAGCCGGGCGTCTACGTCAAGCTGTCGAAGGAATACGCCGAGCTGAATCCGATCGTGGAGCGTATCCGCGAGCTTGAGGCAGGCCGCTCGGAACTCGGTGATCTGGCCGAGATCATGACCGATACTGGCGGAGACGGGGACCTCAAGCGTCTCGCCGAAGCCGAGTTCTATACCCTCAAGGAGCGGCTGCCGGCCTTGGAGCACGAGTTGAAACTCCTGCTGCTGCCGAAGCCAGAGGACGACGAGAAGAACGTCATTCTCGAGATCCGGGCCGGCGCCGGCGGTGACGAAGCCGGTCTGTTCGGCGGCGAACTGCTGCGCATGTACCAGCGCTATGCCGAGAATCGCGACTGGAAATTCGAGATGATCAGCCTCAGCGAATCGGGCATCGGCGGCTTGAAGGAAGGCATTGCCTCGATCCGCGGCTATGATGTTTTCGGGCGGCTCAAGTTCGAATCGGGCGTTCACCGGGTCCAGCGCGTGCCGGAGACGGAATCGGGCGGGCGCATCCATACCTCGACGGCGACGGTGGCGATCATGGCCGAACCCGAAGAGGTCGAGATCGATATCGAGGACAAGGATCTTCGCATCGATGTCTTCCGCGCCTCCGGTCCCGGCGGACAGTCTGTCAACACGACCGACAGCGCGGTGCGCATCACCCATCTTCCGACGGGCATCGTCGTGTCTCAGCAGGACGAAAAATCGCAACACAAGAACAAGGCCAAGGCGCTCAAGGTCCTGCGTGCCCGCATTTACGATTACGAGCAGGCCAAGGCCGATGCCGAGCGCTCGGCAGATCGCCGCGGCCAGGTCGGGACCGGCGACCGCTCGGAGCGTATTCGCACCTATAATTTCCCGCAGGGGCGGGTGACGGACCATCGGATCGGGCTGACTCTGCACAAGCTCGACCGGGTGATCGCGGGCGAGGGCTTGGACGAAGTCGTCGACGCTCTCATCACCGAGGACCAGGCGGCGCGCCTGGCGACCTTGACGTGACGATGCCCGGATGGCGGTCATGACAGCGATGACGGAAGGGCCGGACAGCGCGCCCGCGACAATGGGGCGGCTGGTGGCGGATGCCACGGCGGTTCTGGCCTCGGCCGGGATCGAGAGCGCCCGGCTGGATGCCCGGATTCTTGCCGCCCATGCTCTGGGCGTGGCGCCGGAAACCCCCTTCCTGTGGCCCGAGGCGCCGGTGGCTGCGAGCGGCCGTGATGTCCTCGATTCCCTGATTCGTCGCCGCGCGGCGGGGACGCCGGTCTCGCGCATCCTGAAGCGGCGCGAGTTCTGGAGCCTGGATTTCGAAATCGGTCCCGCTGTTCTCGATCCGCGTCCGGATAGCGAAATTCTGGTCGAAGCCGTTCTCGATCGCCTGGGCGACCGGACGCGGCCCTGGCGCATCCTGGACCTGGGCACGGGTAGCGGCTGTCTGCTGCTGGCCCTGCTGTCCGAATTGCCTGCCGCCGAGGGACTCGGCCTGGATGCGAGTCCGGCGGCGGCCGCGATGGCGCGCCGCAACGCGCGGCGGCTGGGCCTCGATGGGCGGGCCGGGTTCGTCGTCGGCGACTGGGCCTCGGCACTCGGCGGGCGACGATACGACGCGGTGATCGCGAATCCGCCCTATATCCCTTCGGATGCCATCGCGGCCCTGGCCCCGGACGTGGCCGAACACGATCCCCACCTCGCGCTCGATGGCGGCGTGGACGGGCTGGGCTGCTACCGGGCGATTTTGGCCCAGGCGACGGGTCTGCTTGCCCCGGCCGGGCTGCTGGCAATGGAGTTCGGTGCCGGGCAGGACGGGGCGCTTCGCACCCTGGTTGAGGAGACGGGCCTGGTTGTCGAGCGGATCGCGGCGGATCTGGCGGGGCGGCCGCGTTGCCTGCTTGCAACGCCGGGCGAAGGGATTGCTCCGGCACTCGGAAACGACCCGGAAACTGTTGGCGCCCGATGATTCTTTCTGCTACATGTCCGATGCGACGCGGCGCTCTTGCGCCGTCGTTAACTCCCGCATCGCACTTCTGCGCGCAGTGGACCACTTGGTCGAACGCGCGCATGCGCCGTCCAACGGGCGCGCTCCCTCAGTGCAAGCTGAAGTGAAGGAGCTATGAGACAAGGCAATAACCCAAAGAGAGGTCGCGGCCGTGGAAACAGCCGTAACCGTGGTTCGAGTCCGAGGAACAACACCTTCGATTCGAATGGACCGAGTGGACGTATTCGTGGCAACGCGGTGCAGGTGTTCGAGAAATACCAAGCCCTTGCGCGAGATGCCCAATCTGCCGGCGATCGCATAACCGCTGAGAATCTTTTTCAGCATGCGGAGCACTATTACCGCATCATGGCCGCGGCCGAAGATGCGCAGAATCGCAACAATCCGACCGGCAACGAGGCGCCTCGTCGCTTGGTGCGGAACGACGACGTCGAGTATGACGAGGACGGCGAGGATCGTCAGAACGACGACGACGACGACGATTACGGTGACCGCGGCGGCGACGAGCAGCCGAACGTCTGACGGGTCGGCCCGTCGCAACCAGCCATCCTCGATCCCGCGCGCCCTGCATCGTGGCGTCGGCCTGTACCCCTGCTCTTGCGGGCGGCGCGTGCGTCGCCATATAGCAAGATGGATGCCTCGTAGAGGGTCCGCCTTTCATCCTGCCTCTTGGAGGGGGATAACTGAGGAGGGTTACAGAAGATGGAATTCGAGAATTACACCGGCCGCGCACGCGGTTTTGTGCAGGCCGCTCAGGGTCTCGCCGTGCGCAGCGGCCACCAGCGCCTGACGCCGGAGCATCTGCTCAAGGTCCTGCTTGAGGATACGGACGGCTTGGCGGCGAATCTCATTCGCGCTGCCGGCGGCGATCCGGATCGGGCCATGGCGACGGTCGATTCCGACCTGGCCAAGCAGCCCAAGGTCGAAGGGGGCGGCGCCGGGCAAATTTATCTCTCGCCCGAACTGGCGCGGCTCTTCGAGTCTGCCAAGGAAATCGCGAACAAGGCCGGCGATAGCTTCGTCACGGCCGAGCGCCTGCTGCTCGCCCTGGCCCTTGCGTCCGGGACACGCGCCGCCGATGCCTTGTCCGAGGCCGGCGTGACACCTCAGACCATCAATGGTGCGATCGAGGATGTCCGCAAGGGCCGCAAGGCCGACAGCGCCTCGGCCGAAGAGAATTACGAGGCGCTCAAGAAATACACCCGCGACCTGACCGAGCAGGCGCGCGAGGGCAAGCTCGATCCGGTTATCGGCCGCGACGAGGAGATCCGCCGAACCATCCAGGTCTTGTCCCGCCGGACCAAGAACAACCCGGTTCTGATCGGCGAACCGGGCGTCGGCAAGACGGCCATCGTCGAGGGGCTTGCCCTGCGCATCGTCAATGGCGACGTGCCCGAAAGCCTGCGCGAGAAGCGCCTTCTGGTGCTCGACCTGGCCGCCCTGATCGCCGGCGCGAAATTCCGCGGCGAGTTCGAAGAGCGCCTGAAGGCCGTGTTGCAGGAAGTCTCGGCGGCGGCGGGCGAGATCGTCCTGTTCATCGACGAGTTGCACACCCTGGTCGGCGCGGGCGCGGCGGAGGGCGCTATGGACGCCTCCAACATGCTCAAGCCCGCCTTGGCGCGGGGCGAGTTGCATTGCGTCGGCGCTACGACCCTCGACGAGTATCGCAAGCGGATCGAGAAGGACGCCGCCCTGGCCCGGCGCTTCCAGACGATCTTCGTCTCGGAGCCGACGGTCGAGGACACGGTGTCGATCCTTCGCGGCCTGAAGGAGAAATACGAGCTGCATCACGGCGTGCGCATCCAGGACGCGGCGATCGTGGCGGCGGCGACGCTCTCCAACCGCTATATCACCGACCGATTCCTGCCCGACAAGGCCATCGATCTGATGGACGAAGCGGCCAGCCGCCTGCGCATGGAAGTCGATTCCAAGCCTGAGGTCCTGGATGAGCTCGATCGCCGGATCATCCAGCTCAAGATCGAGCGGGAGGCCCTTAAAAAGGAAACCGACGACGCGTCGAAAGAGCGTCTCGCCAAGCTGGACGGGGAAATCGACGAGCTGGAAAATCGCTCGGCGGATCAGACCGAAATCTGGCAGTCGGAGAAGGAAAAGCTCGCCGGCGCGCAACGCATCAAGGAACAGCTGGACCAAGCGCGGAACGAACTTGAGATCGCGCAGCGCGAAGGTGCGCTGGAGCGCGCGGGCGAGTTGGCCTATGGCGTCGTTCCAGACCTCGAGCGCCGCCTGCGCGATGCCGAGGCGATCGGCAATGATGGCGTGCTCAAGGAAGAAGTGACCGATGCGGATATCGCGGCCGTCGTTGGGCGCTGGACCGGCGTGCCGGTCGAGAAGATGCTCGAGGGCGAACGCGACAAGCTGCTGCGTATGGAGGATGTGATCGGCGGCCGGGTGATCGGCCAACGCGAAGCTATCGGGGCCGTCTCGAACGCCGTGCGCCGCGCGCGCGCCGGGCTGCAGGACCCGAACCGGCCACTTGGTTCCTTCCTGTTCCTCGGCCCGACCGGCGTGGGCAAGACCGAATTGAGCAAGGCGCTCGCGGAATTCCTGTTCGACGACGAGAGCGCGATGGTGCGCATCGACATGTCGGAATTCATGGAGAAGCACGCGGTCGCGCGCCTGATCGGCGCGCCGCCCGGCTATGTCGGATACGAGGAAGGCGGCTCGCTGACCGAGGCTGTGCGCCGGCGGCCCTATCAGGTCATTTTGTTCGACGAGGTCGAAAAGGCCCATCCGGACGTCTTCAATGTGCTGCTCCAGGTGCTCGACGACGGCCGATTGACCGACGGCCAGGGCCGCACCGTGGATTTCCGCAACACCCTGATCATCATGACCTCGAACCTGGGCAGCGAAGTGCTGGCCGAGCAGCCGGACGGCGAGGATAGCGGCGCGGTGCGGGAACTGGTAATGGCGGCGGTACGCAGCGCCTTCCGACCGGAATTCCTCAACCGGCTCGACGAAATCCTGCTGTTCCACCGCCTGACGCGGGAACAGATGACCGGGATTGTCGATATTCAGTTGGATCGCTTACGCCATCTTCTGGCCGATCGCGGTATCGGGCTGACGGTCGATGCTGATGCCCTGACCTGGCTGGCCGATGCGGGTTACGACCCGGCCTATGGCGCCCGGCCGCTCAAGCGGGTGATCCAGCGTCAGCTGCAGAACCCGCTGGCATCCATGATTCTGGAAGGCCGGCTGCTCGATGGCGAGACCGCGGAGGTTTCCGTGGAGCCCGACGGGCTCATCGTCAACGGCGAGTCGGTGCGGGCCGAAGCAGCCTGATCGAAATCGTTAACGGGTTGGGAAATTGGGCCGCGCGCGTTGCGCGGCCTAGTTTTTCGCCATGTCGGAAAGCGGGGCCAGGGTCGCGAAGTCGCGATCCATGTCCTCGCGCTGGGCCAGGAACTGCTTCAATTCCTTGCCGGCCAAGGTGCGGCCCGATGGCATGCGCACGTTCATCGGGTTGATCTGCTTGCCTTCCAAATGGACTTCGTAGTGGAGATGCGGTCCGGTCGAGCGCCCGGTCGTCCCGACATAGCCGATGATATCGCCCTGGCGGACACGGCTGCCGGCGCGCACACCGCGCGCGAACTTGCTGAGATGGGCATAGGCCGTCTTGTAGGTGCCGTTGTGGCGGATGCGGACGTAATTGCCGTAGCCGCCGCCGTTGCGTCCGGCCTTCTCCACCACGCCGTCGCCGGCAGCCATGATCGGGGTGCCTGAGGGCGCGGCAAAATCCGTCCCCTTGTGCATTTTGGTGTAGCCCAGGATCGGATGGCGGCGCTTGCCGAAGGTGGAGGAGATACGCGCGCCGTCGACCGGGGTTCGCAGCAGGGCTTTGCGGACGCTTTCGCCCTTCTCGTTGAAATAGTCCTGCGCGCCATCTTCGCCCTCGAACAGATAGAGGCGGTAGGTCTTACCCGAAAGAGTCAGGGCCGCATAGCGCACGGTGTCGTCATGGACATGAGCGCCGTTCTCGTCGAACAAGCGTTCGTACATGACCTCGAAACTGTCGCCCTTGCGGATATCGCGCTGGAAATCGACATCGAAGCTATAGGCGCGGATCATCTCGATCATCACCGCCGCCGGGACGCCGGCATCGATTCCCGCCTGCATCAGGCTCGAATCGATGCGGCCATCGGCGCGGGTCGGGCGAGCGACGAGCGGCTTGACGATCGTGTCGGCGGTGAAACCGTCGGCCTCGCGCCGGATCTCGATCGTGCTGTCGTAGCTGACATTGAAGGACGCGGCCTGGAAGGCACCAGAATCAAACCCGCCCGGCCCGAAGGTGAGGGTCAGTTTCTGCCCTGGCCGGATACGGCGCGGATCGTAGACACCGGAGAGGACGGAGATCGCTTGATGGGCGTCGCTTCGCGGCACGCCCTTCTTGACCAGCAGGTTCATCAGGGTGTCGCCAGGCTTGATCTCAAGCGTCAGGCGCTGAATCCCGGACCGGGCCGAGGCGCCGCCGCCATCCTCCATGGGTCTCAAATCGGGGGGCAGAGAAAACGGGGCGGTGACGCCGCGGAGGAGATCGTGTTCCATGTCGTCCGCCCGGCGCGGCAGGACGGCGCCCGGTAGGGCAATCGCGCCGACGGATCCCAATTGCTGTTCGACGCCAGATCGGGTCGGGCCAGCCGGGGCCGGCAAACCGGATACGGCATTTGCCCCCAAAAGCACTGCAGAGCCGAGCAATACCGTTCGCAAAACGGTAGGGCTCAAAGCCAGCCAGGTCCAGCGCATCGGTGCGCTGCGATTGTCTGCCGCCATGCCGATATTCAGCCCCGTTCCGATTGATTGATATCTCGGCGGAGCCACCCCCGCATTTCCCACGCAAAAATGCGGGGGGTCGCGTGCAATGTCAATTGCTCAACGCTCTGAAACTCATAACAAATTGGTATTTCTACGAAGCGGGCCTATCCTCGTCCTGCGCCATGCCATCCGATTGCGTCCGCCCCGCTTCGCGGTATAGAGAGCCTTGTCGGCTGCGGCCAGCAGCGCCTCGCCCTCGGCGCCATCCTCGGGATAGGCGGCTATTCCCGCGCTGACGGTTAGATAGACCGATGCTTCGCCGTCAACTGGGATCGGCTCGGCGGCGATGGCATTTCGGATACGCTCGGCGATTGCCGCGGCGCCCGTCCGGCCGGTCTGCGGCAAAAGCAGGACGAATTCCTCCCCGCCGTAGCGGGCGACGAGGTCCGAGCCGCGAACATAGTCCCCGAGATGGGCGGCGATGGCGAAGATCGCGGCGTCGCCGATGACATGGCCGTAGCGGTCGTTGACCGCCTTGAAACGGTCGATGTCCAGCATGACGACCGCGAAGCCTTCGCCGTGCCGGCTGGCGCGCGCAGTTTCCTCCGCCAGGCGTTCGAACAGGGCGCGGCGGTTGTAGAGCCCGGTCGCCGGGTCGCGCAGGACCAGTTCTTCCAGGACCTCGATGCTGCGCTCCAGCCGTGCGACGGTCGCGCTTTCCGCTTGCCATCGTGCGCCGCGCGACTGGGACAGGATCAGCAGGGCGCCGATGCCCAGGGCCAGCAGGGCGAGCGGCCAGACCATCCCCCCGCCGCCGGTCCAGGCGAGATAGGCGAGTGCGCCCAGGGAAAGGGCGACGATCGCCCCGGCGAAACGGGCGAAGGCGGGGGTGAAGGCCCAGGCGAAGGAGTGTTCGTTCATTATCGCGAAAGTTTTACAGGGTATTCTTTCTCGCGACCAATCTAGTTGCGCGACGTCCCAGGCGCCGCGCTCTCCGATGGCGGTTGCGATATGGATATTTCCTCGACCCGGTCCACGATTTCC
>CAUZWC010000016.1:0-21146 GCA_963583595.1 Alphaproteobacteria bacterium
TCAGGCGATCGCCGTGTCCGATGCCTTCCTCGAAAAGGGCGAGATCGTCTCGACCCGCGGCCGCGACCCGGAAAAGGGCCAGCGTTTCAACGCCCGTGCGGGCGATCTGGTCGAGGGGCTGCCCGTGGTCATCCTGATCAACGGCGGCTCCGCCTCCGCCTCGGAAATCGTCGCGGGCGCGCTTCAGGACCATCGCCGCGCGATTCTTCTGGGCACGCAGACCTTCGGCAAGGGCTCAGTCCAGACCATCATCCCGCTCGCCGGGCATGGCGCGATGCGTCTGACGACCTCGCGCTACTACACCCCGTCCGGCCGTTCGATCCAGGGCGAGGGCATCAAACCGGATATCGCCGTGGCGCCGGCCCGCATCGAGGCCATCGAAACACCCAGAATGCGCCGTGAGGCGGATTTGCGCGGCGCGCTCGACCGGGGCGACCAGGAGCCGGAGAAGCCGGCCGACGCGACGCCCGATGCCAGCGCCGATGCCGGTGCCGAAACGGAAAAGAACGGCACGGAGACGGATGGCACGCAGAAGGAGGCCCCTGCCGCCGACGACAAGGCGGCCGAGGGCAAGGCTGCCGCCTCAATGGAGGATTACCAGCTGTCGCGGGCCCTCGATCTGTTGCGCGGCATCGCGCTCTATCGGGCGCAAGCCCTCAACTAGGGCCAGCTCGACGGGCATAGACACGGGAAAGGACCGATCCGCGCGCTCCTGATCTTCGCGTTTCTGGGTTTCGGTGCCCTCGCCGCGGCTGTGGGCTACCTCGCCCTGACCGAGCCGCCCGTGGACACGGTCGCCGTCCCCCCTGCACAAACGATCATCGCCATACCCGCTATGCCGAACCTCACAGCAGAGGCCGTGGCGCCGGCCCCGGAACCCGTCGCCCCGTCATCGTCCCCTGCGACGGCGAATCCGCAGCCCGCGGCCGAAGCCGATTCCACGACACCGGCCGAGGGCGCCCCGAATACGGCCCCGCAGCTGGCGGCCGTCGTCCCGAACCTGGCCCCGGTTCTCGCCCCCCCCCTGGTCGAACCCAGTCCATTCGGGCCGCTGCCCCGCGTCTCGCCCGACGGTCGCAAGCCGCGCGAGGTCTATGCCCGGCCCTTCAACAATCCCTACAAACGGCCGATGATTGCCGTCATCGTTACCGGCCTCGGCCTGTCCGAAGCCGCGACCATCGCCGCCATCCAGGAACTGCCGGGCGAGATCACCTTGGCCTTCTCACCCTATGCCGCATCCCGGCTGAACGAATGGATCGAACTGGCCCGCGCCGCCGGTCATGAAGTTCTGTTGAGCCTGCCGATGGAACCCGATTCCTATCCGCTGAACGACCCCGGACCGCATACCCTTCTCACCGGGCTGACGCCGTCCGAAAATCTGCAACGGCTGCAATGGATGCTCAGCCGGTTCACCGGCTATGTCGGCGTGATCGACGATCAGGGTGCCCGTTTCACCGCCTCCGAGAGTGCGATGCTGCCCATTCTCGGCGAGCTTGGGAAGCGGGGTCTGCTCTATATCGACAGCCGCACGACCGATCATGGCCTGACCCCCGGACTGGCCAGCCGCGTCGGCCTGCCGCGGGGCGTCAACGACCGGGTGATCGACGATCCCGCAACCCGACTTTCGATCGACGCCCGGCTGGCCGAGGTCGAAGAGATCGCGAAGCGCAACGGCGCGGCGATCGCCCTGGCCTTCCACTACCCGGTCTCGATCGAGCGGTTGAGCGCCTGGGTGCGCGATGTCGAAGCGCGGGGCTTCGTTCTGGCGCCGGTTTCGGCCGTGGTCGCCGGGTCGGCGCCATGAGCGCCGCGCCGCCAGACGACACCGGTCGCCCCGACGCCTATCGGCCGGGCGTCGGCATCATGCTGATGAACGAAGGCGGGCTGATCTTTGTCGCGCAGCGCATCGACACCGATGGCCAGGCCTGGCAGATGCCCCAGGGCGGCATCGATCCGAAGGAAGATCCGCGCCAGGCCGCCCTGCGCGAACTGGCGGAGGAGACAGGCACCGCCGATGCCGAGATTCTGGCCGAAACGCCGGACTGGCTGAGCTACGACCTGCCCGAGGACCTGCGCCGCCGCGTCTGGCGGGGCCGCTACAAGGGCCAGCGTCAGAAATGGTTTCTGATGCGTTTTCTGGGCCACGACTCGGATATCGATCTCGAGGCCCATGCCCATCCGGAATTCAGCGCCTGGCGCTGGGCCCCGGCGGCGGATGTGCCGAGCCTGATCGTGCCCTTCAAACGCGACCTCTACCGCGCCGTGGTCGATGCCTTCCAGGATCGGATCGGGCCGGGCCGATGACCGATTGCCGCCGCTTTTCCGCCCGATTCGGTGGCCATCCTGCCCTTCGAACATGGCCCGGCGTCGAATCCGAAAGCCACCAAGGAAACGGAGTCATCATCATGCGCGCGAAATTCGTCCTGGCCGCCCTGGCCGCCCTGCTCTTCCAAGCTGGCGTCGCGGCCTCCACCGCTCTCGCGGCATCCGGCGGCGGCCGGCAGGACACCATCTCCATCGAATTGCGGACCGAGGGCTGGGTCGAAAACCAGACCGCCAAGGTGATGACCTTGCTCGATATCGCGCTCAAGCCGGAAGAGGCCGGCACGGCCCGGGCCGAGGCTCGCATGCCCGAAAGCGAACTCGGCGGGTTGCACGAAACCGCGCGTGGGTTGAGCCGGCCCGGCCGCCAGGTGCGAAATCTCGGCATCGGTTTCAGCCCGACCCTGGCCGAGCAGAAAGCCGCGTTGACGGCGCTGCGCGAGGACATCTACCGGCAAGCCCAGGCGGAATTGGACCTCGTGCGCGCCCTTTGGCCCGATCGCGACTACCGCATCCATGTGATCGATCTGGTGCCCGGCGGCATGACCCCGCCCCAGCCCGGCCCCAAGATGATGCGCGCCGAAGCGACGATGGCCTATGATTCCAGCGGCGGGGGCGGCGACGGCTTCTCCGCCTCGCGCAGACTGACCGTCTATGCCGTGGTTTCCTTGGCGGTTCGGAACTCGGACAAATAGGGCCGGCCAGCCGGCCCTTCCCATCGAACAGGAGGATGCGATGGAAGATATTCACTTCGCGCTGACCAATCTTGCCTCGCGCATCAAGGATGACGGCACCCGCATCTTTGTGAAACTGGATCTGGCCGATTCGGATCCGACGCGGTTCTTCGTCGATTATGACGGCCTCAATCAGATCATCCTGCATCTGCAGGGCGCCGCGCAGACCGCCGTGAAGAACATGGCCGGTTCGGGGGCCGCCACGCGCTACGAGCAGACCCGCCGTGCGATGGACCTGATGAACGTGGCCTCGGCCCAGGTCGGCGTCACGGCCGATGGCGGGACGGTCACCGTCAGCGCCCAGACGGTCGAGGGACCGCTCGTCACCCTCGCCTTTCCGCCCGATCTTCTCCGTGGTCTCATGCCGATGCTCGAACTCGCCCTCGGCCAATCGCGCAGCAAGGCATAGACGGCTCGTTTCCTGTACGAAAAAGGCCGCCCCAAGGGGCGGCCCATCCTATCGCGACCTTCGTTTAGGACATATGGGATGGATCAGGCGCCCTGCTTGGCCAGACGGCCGGCGCGGTGGCGCACGAAGCCATAGGCCAGGCGAGCCAGGCGAGCGGTAAGCCAATCTCGTGGCCTTACCCCGATGGCCTTGAGAATCATCGCGATTCCCAGTTCCACATGGCGCTGCCGGTAGAAGGGATAAGCGCGGCGCGCATAGGCTCGTGCATAGGTTCGGCGATCGTAGGGCCCGTCCTCGCGGTGATTGGCCGCATAATAGGCATAGGCCAATTCGTCATTCTCGGATTCGAACAGGCGGCCCAGGGCGACGCGCAGACGACGCCAGAAGCCCAGCTTCTCCTCGACCATGTAACGCTTCATATGCTTGTAGAAGAGCTTGTAATGGGCCAGTTCGTCCGCCGCGATCCGGCGGCAGACCTCCTTCAGCACAGGCTCATTGGTCGCGTTGCCGAGGGCGCTGTAATAGGAACTCGTGCCTACTTCGACGATACAGCGCGCCACCAGTTCTCCCGTCCGCGTCCCGCGCACGGAACGGTCGATTTCGTCCGGCAACTGGACCTTGTCCTTGAAATCGACGAAGCGGGCCGCAAAATCGAAGCTGGGATCGGCCATTCCGGCCCAGCGCGCGAGCGCGGCGCCGTGCTGCACCTCTTCCGAGGCCCATTGATAGGCAGCGTCCTGGAATGAGGGATCGTCGTGAAACACCTTGGCGAGATAATTCGCATAGGTGCCGCCATTGGCCTCGACCATGCTGGCGGCTTTCACCACCTTCACAATATCGG
Organism: Alphaproteobacteria bacterium; assembly: GCA_963583595.1. Taxonomy (GTDB): domain Bacteria; phylum Pseudomonadota; class Alphaproteobacteria; order CADEGL01; family CADEGL01; genus JABIRQ01. The sequence goes on from CAUZWC010000016.1 coordinate 4,307, forward strand.
GGTCAATCTGGGTCGGATCGAATCGATCCCACGGAATATCTTCGAGCGCCCACCGTTTCATGGCAGTCGTCCCGTTTCGTCTTCCGTCACCGCACATTATTCAAAACTAACATGTTATTTGCGCAACCGCGCAAGCCCTTCCCCAAGGGAAACCATATAGATCGTATTGACCGGCGCGCCAAGGGGCGCGCCGAAGATTGGAGAATCAGGCCTGCTGCGCCAGCACGTCCAGCTTGGCACGGGCCACCTCGAGCCGTGACTGGATGAGGGCTCCCAAATCCGCTTCGGATGAATCGGGCAGGTCTTCCTCAAGAGCGCGAATCTCCGCCTCGACCTCGGCCCGGTCGATATCGGCCAGCGGCATCGCGACTTCGGCCAGCACGGTGCAACCCCGGGGCGTGACCTCGGCAAAACCGCCAGCGACAAAAATCCGCTCGCTCACCTTGCCGCCGTTATAGACGTCGATCACGTCCATCCGCACGGTCGAGATGAAGGGCGCATGACCGGGCAGGACGCCGAAATTTCCCTCGCCCCCCGGGACGACGACCATATCGACCGCTTCCGAGAGCAGAAGCTTCTCGGGCGAGACCAGTTCAAATTCGACCTTGTCGGCCATCTCTGTCCCTTCTCGTCAAACCCGGCCGCTCACGCGGCTTCCGCGGCCATTTGCTTGGCCTTCTCGAAAACATCGTCGATCGTGCCGACCATGTAGAAAGCGGTTTCCGGCAGGTCGTCGCACTCGCCGTCGACGATCATCTTGAAACCTTTGATCGTGTCTTCGAGATCGACCAGCACCCCGGGGAAGCCGGTGAAGACTTCGGCAACATGGAAGGGCTGCGACAGGAAGCGCTGGATTTTACGGGCCCGCGCCACCGTCTGCTTGTCTTCTTCGCTCAACTCGTCCATGCCCAGAATGGCGATGATATCCTGCAGGGACTTGTAGGTCTGAAGGACCTCCTGCACGCGCCGGGCGACGTCGTAATGCTCCTGGCCGACCACACGGGGCTCCAGGATGCGCGACGTGGAGTCGAGCGGATCGACGGCCGGGTAGATGCCCAGTTCGGCGATCTGGCGCGACAGCACCGTGGTCGCGTCAAGATGGGCGAAGGAGGTCGCGGGCGCCGGGTCGGTCAGATCGTCCGCCGGCACGTAAATCGCCTGGACCGACGTGATCGAACCCTTGTTGGTCGAGGTGATGCGCTCCTGCAATCCGCCCATATCGGTCGACAAGGTCGGCTGATAGCCGACCGCACTGGGCATGCGGCCCAGCAGCGCCGAAACCTCGGAACCGGCCTGGGTGAAGCGGAAGATGTTGTCGATGAAGAGCAGGACGTCCTGGCTTTCCTCGTCGCGGAAATACTCGGCAACGGTCAGGCCCGACAGGCCGACGCGCGCGCGCGCGCCCGGCGGCTCGTTCATCTGGCCGTAGACCAGCGCGGCCTTCGAATTGCCACCCTCGAGGTCGATAACGCCGGATTCGATCATTTCACGGTAGAGGTCGTTGCCCTCGCGCGTCCGCTCGCCGACACCTGCGAAGACGGAATAGCCGCCATGAGCCTTCGCAATATTGTTGATCAGTTCCATGATCAGCACGGTCTTGCCGACGCCGGCGCCGCCGAACAGGCCGATCTTGCCGCCGCGCGAATAGGGCGCCAGCAGATCGACGACCTTGATGCCGGTGATCAGCACTTCAGATTCGGTCGACTGCTCGGTGAAGAGCGGTGCGGAGCGATGGATCGGGCTGGTCCGCTTGGCGCCGATCGGACCGCGCTCGTCGATCGGCTCGCCGATCACGTTCATGATGCGCCCCAGGGTCTCGGGTCCGACGGGGACCGAAATCGGCTGACCCATATCCGTGACCTCCTGGCCGCGTACGAGGCCCTCGGTCGCGTCCATCGCCACCGCCCGGACGACCGAATCGCCCAGATGCTGGGCGACTTCGAGCACCAGCCGGTTGCCCTGGTTCTTCGTTTCGAGCGCGTTCATGATGTTCGGCAACTCGCCGTCGAAATGCACGTCGATAACCGCGCCCAGAACCTGGGTGACCGTCCCGATATTGTTGCTCGCCATCTCGCGTCGCTCCTCGTCGTAACTCTATGCGTGCGGGCCCCTCTAAAGGGCCTCCGCGCCGCTTATGATCTCGATCAGTTCGGTGGTGATCGCCGCCTGGCGCGCCCGGTTGTAGTTCAGCGTCAGTCGATCGATCATTTCGCCGGCATTGCGCGTGGCGTTGTCCATCGCGGACATCCGCGCGCCCTGCTCGCTCGCGTAGTTTTCGAGCAATGCGCTGAACACCTGAACCGCCAGATTGCGCGGCAGCAGCTCCATCAGCACTTCTTCGCTCGAAGGCTCGGCCTCGTAGACCGCGCCGCCCAGGTCTTCCGCATCGTCGGTCGCCTTGTCGCCCTCGCTCTCCACCACCTGGAAGGGGATGAGCTGATGCCGGGTGACGATCTGGCTGATGACGGATTTGAACTGGTTGAAGATGATCGTGCAGGTGTCGAACTCGCCGGCCGCGAACATCTCCGTGACGCGCCGCGCGATCATCGCCGCCTTCTCGAAATCGAGAGTCGGCTTGTCCATCTCGGTGTAATGCTCGACGATCCGGTCGCCGTAGTGCCGGCGCAACTGATCGCCCGCCTTGCGCCCGATGGTCAGCAGCTTGACCGTGCCGCCGCCTTGCTCGATCTCGGCGACCATCCGCCGCGCATCGCGCACGATGGAGGAGTTGAAGCTGCCGCACAGGCCACGATCGGCCGTCGCGACGATCACCAAATGGACGTCGGTCTTCCCGGTGCCCACCAGCATTGCCGGCGCGCCCGGATGATCCTTCATGCTGACGGCGAGAGAGCCGAGCATCCGGCCCATGCGGTCGGCATAGGGCCGGGCCGCCTCGGCCATTTCCTGGGCACGCCGCAGTTTGGCCGCAGCCACCATCTTCATGGCCGAGGTGATCTTCTGCGTCGACTTGACGCTCGTGATCCTGTTGCGGAGATCCTTGAGGCTAGGCATGCCCTATCCTGTTTGGCGGCGCGGTTTGTCGCGGTCGGTCCGGAGACCTAGGCGAAGGACTTGGTGTAGGACTCGAGGGCCGCACGGAGCTTCTTCTCCGTGTCGTCCGAGATCTGCTGCTCTTCGCGGATCGCCTTGAGAATATCCGCCGAGTTCTGCTGGATCGTTCCAAGCAGATCGGCGAGATACCGGCTGATATCACCCACCGGAATGGTGTCCAGATAGCCCTGGGTGCCGGCAAAGATCGACACCACCTGCTCCTCGACCGGAAGCGGGCTGTACTGGCCCTGCTTCAGGGCCTCTGTCAGACGCTCGCCGCGCGCCAGAAGGCGCTGGGTCGCGGGATCGAGATCGGAAGCAAACTGGGCGAATGCGGCCATCTCGCGATACTGGGCCAATTCCAGTTTGATGCGCCCGGCGACCTGTTTCATCGCCTTGGTCTGCGCGGCGGAACCGACGCGGCTGACCGAGATACCGACATTGATCGCAGGCCGGATGCCCTGGAAGAACAGATCCGTCTCAAGGAAGATCTGGCCGTCGGTGATCGAGATGACGTTGGTCGGAATATAGGCCGAAACGTCGTTGGCCTGGGTCTCGACGACCGGCAGCGCGGTCAGGGACCCGCCGCCTTCCGCTTCGCTCATCTTCGCGGCCCGTTCGAGCAGGCGCGAATGGAGATAGAAGACGTCGCCCGGGAAGGCTTCGCGGCCCGGCGGGCGGCGCAGCAGCAGGGACATCTGGCGATAGGCGACGGCCTGTTTGGACAGATCGTCGTAAATCACCAGGCCATGCATGCCGTTGTCGCGGAAATACTCGCCGATCGTGCAGCCCGTATAGGGCGCCAGGAACTGCAGCGGCGCGGGATCGGAGGCGGTCGCGGCAACGACGATGGTGTATTCCATCGCGCCGCGATCCTCGAGCTCCTTGACGAGACGCGCGACACTGGAGCGCTTCTGCCCGATCGCGACATAGATGCAATAGAGCTTACGCTTGTCGTCGCCCGCGTCGAAGGACCGCTTCTGGTTGAGGATGGCGTCGATCGCGACGGCGGTCTTGCCCGTCTGGCGATCGCCGATGATCAGTTCGCGCTGGCCACGACCGACCGGGACCAGGCTATCGATGGCCTTGAGGCCGGTCTGCATGGGCTCGCCCACCGGCTGGCGCGCGATGATGCCCGGGGCTTTGATCTCGACCCGGCTGCGCGTGTCGCCCTCGATGGGGCCCTTGCCGTCGATCGGATTGCCCAGTCCGTCGACGACGCGGCCCAGAAGGCCCATGCCGATCGGCACGTCGACGATCGAGCCCGTGCGCTTGACGGTATCGCCCTCGACGATGCTGCGATCGTCACCGAAAATCACGACGCCGACATTGTCGACCTCGAGGTTCAGGGCCATGCCCTTGATGCCGCCAGGGAATTCGACGAGTTCACCGGCCTGGACCTTGTCGAGGCCATGGACGCGCGCGACGCCGTCACCGACCGACAATACCTGGCCGACCTCGGAGACATCGGCTTCGGTCCCAAAATTGGCGATCTGCTCTTTCAGAATCGCGGAGATTTCCGCGGCCCGGATCTCCATCAGCCGACCCCTTTCATCGCGAGTTGCAGTCTCTCAAGCTTTGTCTTGAGGGACGAATCGATCATGCGCGAGCCCACGCGAACGATCAGGCCGCCGATAAGGGCAGGATTGACCTGGACGTCGAGGCTCACTTCATTGCCCATGGATGCCTTGAGCGCATCGGACAGCTCCTGGCGCTGGCTTTCGCTCAGCGCATGGGCCGATGTCACCTGCGCTCGGACGATGCCTCTACGGGTCGCCAGCAGGTCCAGAAATGACGTGATAATCGTGGGCAAGGCGAACAGGCGTCGGTTCGCGGCGATGGCGCCGATAAAGCGCCGTACCAGATCCGCCGCGCCCGCCTTCTCAACCACCGCGTTCGCGGCGCCGGCCTGATCTTCCTTGCTAATCACCGGGCTGCGGATCAAACGGCGAAAATCGTCGCTGTCATCAAGCATCGTCGCAAGACCGCGCAGATCGTCGGCGGTCTGGTCGAGCACATTCTGCTCGTCCGCCAGATCGTAAAGCGCGCCAGCGTAACGTTCGGCAATGCCGGAAACGGCTGTCGACTCGGAGGCCAAATGAGGATTCCCACGATCCAAAACCAGTCGCAGGCTCGGTGCCCGCGACAGACCAAATTCATGCGCCCCGGCAAAGCAAGCCCCGCCGGAAAGCGGGGGTTCTCTAACACACTCATATTACCCACGCAAGCGCATGACGGCGCGCTCGCGACACCCTGAAATCAAAGGAAGCTGTAAGGGTCCACATCGACCTGTACGCGAACCGAAGCCGGGCATTGGACGGCCTCCATCCAGCCGCGGAGAAGCGGCTGTATGGCTCGGCCCTTGGGCGCCTTGAGCAGCAGCCTGCGACGATGGCGGCCGCGCAGCAGCGCCAGCGGCGCCGGGGCCGGGCCGAGCACGAGAATATCGGTCGCGCGCGGCGCCGCCCGACCCAGGGCGCGGGCCACCCGATCGACCTCTTCGGCGCGGGGCCCGGAAACGATGACCGCGGCCAGCCGGCCAAAGGGTGGCATGCCGTGATCCCGTCGCGCCTCGGCCTCGGCCGCGACGAAACCGTCCCGGTCGCCCGAGATGAGGGCGCCGAGCACGGGGTGTTCGGGCATATAGGTCTGCAGCAGCACCCGGCCGGGCCGCGCCTCCCGCCCCGCCCTTCCGGCAACCTGATAAAGTAGCTGATAGGTGCGTTCGGCGGCGCGCAGATCGCCCCCGGCGAGGCCCAGATCGGCATCGACCACGCCGACCAGGGTCAGCATCGGAAAATGATGGCCCTTGGCGACGATCTGGGTGCCGATCAGCAGATCGACCTCCTGGTTGCGCACGGCGCGCACCAGCGCCTGAGCCGCCTCCGGGCCGTTGATCGTGTCGCTGGCCATGACCGCCACGCGCAGATCGGGCCAGAGCGCCGCGACCTCCTCGGCCAGGCGCTCGACCCCGGGGCCGCAGGCCGCCAGGGCATCCTCCGCACCGCAGGACGGACATTTGCGGGGAAAGGCCACGTCATGGCCGCAATGGTGGCACATCAGGCGACCGCTCAGGCGGTGCTCGACCAGCCAGGCCGTGCAATGGGGACATTGCAACCGATGGCCGCAGGCCCGGCACAGGGTCAGCGGGGCGTAGCCGCGCCTGTTCAGGAACAGCATCGCCTGCTCCCCCGCCGCGAAGGTTTTCTCCAAGGCCGTCCGCAGGACCGGCGAAAGCCAGGACATGCGAGGCGGCGGATCGGCCCGCATATCGATGGCCACGACCTCGGGCAGTTCGGCGCCGCCGTGGCGCGCCGGGAGATTCAGCCTTTCGTAACGCCCGGCCTCGACATTAGAGACGCTTTCCAGGGACGGCGTGGCGGAGACCAGGACGACCGGAATGCCGCTCAGATGGGCGCGAACTACCGCCATGTCGCGGGCGTGATAGATCACTCCCTCCTCCTGTTTGAAGGAAGGATCGTGCTCCTCGTCCACGACGATCGCACCCAGATCCGGGAACGGCAGGAACAGGCCGGAACGCGCGGCCACGACCACCCCGACCTCGCCCTCGGCGACGGCACGCCAAGTCTCGCGCCGCCGGGCCTGGGTCAGGTCGGAATGCCAGACCGCCGGCATTACGCCGAAACGGCGCTCGAAACGCTCCAGCCATTGCGCGGTCAGCGCGATTTCCGGCACTAGGACGAGGGCCTGGCGGCCGCGTCGTAGGGCTTCGGCGATGGCCTCGAAATAGACCTCGGTCTTGCCCGCGCCGGGCACGCCGTCGAGCAGGATCGCGCTGTAGCACCCGGCCGCCGTGCTGGCGCGCAACGAATCCGCCGCCGCCTGCTGATCGGGCGAGAGGACGGGGCCCACGCGATCCGGGTCGGGCCGCGCGAATGCGGGTCGCGGCCGGATCGCGACCTGATCGAGCAGCCCCGCCTCGGCCATGGCCTTGACGACCGAAGGCCCGGTGCCGGCCTCGCGCGCGATTTCGGCGGCCGGACGCGCAGGGCCGTCGGCCAGCAGTTCCAGCACCCGGCGCCGCGCCGGGGTGAGGCGCCGGCCGGAGGTCTCCGGATCCGTCGCGGACAAGCGAAAGGCCGCGACCGGGCGTGGCGGCTCCAAGGCGGCGGGCACGTTCATCGCCATGCGCAGGACCGAGCCCGGCAGGGCCAGGGTATAGGCCGCTACCCAATCGACCAGGGCGCGCAGGGCATCGGTCATCGGCGGTGCGTCGAGGATCTCCGAAATATCGCGCAGACGGGCATCGTCGATTTCATCCGTGCCCCCGCCCTCGACCATGCTCCAGACCACGCCCAGGACCTCGCGCCGGCCCAGGGGAACGCGCACGAAGGCGCCAGGTGCCGGGACCATGCCCGGCGGCGCGCGGTAGTCGTAGGCCCCCGCCAGCGGCAGCGGCAGCAGAACGCGCAGCCGCTGCCCCTCGCCAGAATCGGGCTCGGGCTCGAAGAGCAAACCGGAGCCGGAAGCGAACTCCGAATCCGGTTCCGGAGCAGGGGGCGAACTGGCATGGGATGCGGGCATGCGCTATACACTAGCCGAGCTTCACGGGAGCGGCCACGAGCGGAGGGACGCGGACGATTCCGGGTTGGAAATCGGACACGGGAACCCTACAGGTCCTGGTCCCGCATATGCCCCCGCGTTACTCCAAAAGTCAGCCCAAGGTCAGCGTGAGTCAGGACTATCCATGAAATTCTTTATCGACACGGCCGATACGGCGGAGATTCGTGATCTTGCCTCGACCGGTCTGCTCGACGGGGTCACCACCAACCCCTCGCTTATCGCCAAGTCGGGGCGCGATTTCATCGAGGTCATCGAGGAAATCTGCGAAATCGTGCCCGGCCCGGTCAGCGCCGAAGTCGCCGCGACGGACCATGAGACCATGCTGGCCGAGGGCAAGCGCCTGGCCCGCATCGCGCCGAATATCGCGGTCAAGGTGCCGCTGACCCCGGACGGCCTCAAGACCTGCAAGGTGCTTTCGGGTGAAGGCACGATGGTAAACGTCACCCTGTGCTTCTCTCCCGGTCAGGCCATCCTCGCGGCCAAGGCGGGCGCCAGCTTCATCTCGCCCTTCGTCGGGCGGCTGGACGACATCTCCACCCCCGGGATGGAGCTGATCGCCGATATCTGCCAGATCTACAACCAATACCCGGATTTCGAGACCGAGGTCCTGGTCGCCTCGATCCGCCACCCCATGCATGTCATCGAGGCCGCCCGGATGGGCGCCCATGTCGCGACCATGCCGGGAGGCGTGATCCGTCAGCTCTTCTCCCATCCCCTGACCGACAAGGGGTTGGCCGCCTTTCTGGCCGATTGGGCGAAGACCGGGCAATCGATTCTGGGCAAAGACAGCGCGAAAGACGACAAGAAGGCGCGGTCCCGTGGCCAGGGCTGACGACGCCGCCGCCAAGCCCCCCGAGGACGCGACCGAGAGCCAGGTCGTCGCCTTCCTGCGGGCGAATCCTGAGTTTCTGCGCCTCCACCCCGAACTGCTCGCCACCCTCGCCCCGCCGGCCCGCGAGATGGGCGACGGCGTGGTCGATATGCAGCAGGTCATGATCGGCCAGTTGCAGGACGCCCATCGCAAGCACCGTCAGACCTACAAGGACCTGGTCTCGACCACCCGCGGCAACCTGGTCAGCCAGAACCGGGTCCATGCCGCGATCCTCGCCCTCCTGGCGGCGACCACCTTCGAGAATCTGATCGAGATCGTGACGACCGATTTCGGGGTTCACCTGGATGTCGATGTCGTCACCCTTTGCCTCGAAACCGACGGCGACTGCGCGCGCGGCCAGAAGGCCGGCGTCCGCATGCTGGACTCGGGCGCGATCGATACCGCCCTGGGCAAAGGCAAGGCCTGCGCCCAGCGGCCCTGTCCGGCGGGCGGCGGCGCGGAGACGATCTTCGGCGGCGGCGCGCCCTTGGTGAAATCCGAGGCCCTGCTGCGCCTGGATATCGGCCCGAACGCCCCCACCGGCCTGCTCGCCATCGGCGCGCGCTCCGAGTCCCGCTTCCACCCCAACCAGGGCACGGAACTCCTGTGCTTCCTGGCCAAGGTGACGGCCGGCTCCATCCGCTCATGGCTGTACCTGCCGGCCTGACCCGACCCGGCGAAGCCGATGGCCTTGCCAAGGCCATCGCCGATTGGCGCGCCTGGCTGACCCATGAACGGCGCGCCTCGCCCCATACCCTGGCCGCCTATACCCGCGATCTCGATGCCTTTCTCGACTTCCTGACCGATCATCTGGGCCAGACCCCCGATCTCGACGCCCTGCGCGCCCTGCGCCCGACCGATTTCCGCGCCTGGCTGGCGCGCCGCGCCGGGGCCGGGCTGGCCCGCAGCTCGACCGCGCGGGCGCTCTCCGTCCTGCGTGGCTTCTACCGCTTTCTCGACCGCACCGGCCGGGGCGGCAGCGGCGTCCTGGCGACGATCCGCACGCCGCGCCTGCCCCACGCCGTTCCCCGCCCGCTGACCGAGCGCGACGCCCTGGACCTGATCGCCCTGCCGGTCGATCCGGCGCGCGACCCGGACTGGATCCAGAAGCGCGACCTGGCGGTCTTCACCCTGCTCTACGGCTGCGGGTTGCGCATCGCCGAAGCCCTGGGGCTGATCCACGCGGATGCGCCCGAGGGCGAGACCCTGCGCGTCTTGGGCAAGGGCGGAAAGGAACGCATCGTCCCCGTGCTGCCGGCGGTCCGGACCGCGATCGCCGAGTACCTGGCGGCCCTGCCCTTCCCCGCGAGCCCGGAAGACCCACTGTTCCGCGCGGTGCGCGGCGGCCGGTTGAGCCCGCGCGAGGTGCAGCGGCGCACGGCCAGGCTGCGCGCCCAGCTCGGCCTGCCGGACAGCGCCACGCCCCATGCCCTGCGCCACAGTTTCGCGACCCATCTGCTGGCCGCCGGCGGCGATCTGCGGACGATCCAGGAACTCCTGGGCCATGCCTCGCTTTCGACCACCCAGCGCTATACCGATGTCGATACCGAGCGCCTGCGCGCCGTCCATGCCGCCGCCCATCCGCGCGCGAAAGACGGCCGCTAGGAGGCTGCCGAGCAAACCCTTCGAGACGGCCCCGTCATCCTGAGGAGCGCGCGCAAGCGCGCGTCTCGAAGGGCGGGCCTCCTCAGGGTGAGGCTAAAATATTGTTTCTCCTCATCCTGAGGAGCCCGCGCCAGCGAGCGTCTCGAAGGATGATTGGCACAATGCCCCTTTTTCAATTGCCTGCTAGCGTGCCTTGGGCCGGTCCAGCAGAGCGACCGAGAGAGCGCCGAGCAGGCAGGCTAGGCCGCAACTGCCAAAGGCCAGGCCCCAGGCCAGGGGCGTTGCATTGCCCCCCGCGAAATCCAGCACCAGGCCGAAGACGAAGGGCGCGGCGAAACCGCCCGAGAAACCGATGAAGGAATGCACGGCCATGGTCGTGCCCATGCGCGCCGGCTCGGCGGCCTGAATCGTGCCCGCGGTGGCGCTGGAAATATTGCCCTGGGCGATGAAGGCATAGAGCACGACCAACACCGCCACGGCGACGAAAGGCAGGGGCGCCGCGAAGCCTATCGCCGCGCTGCCCGCGGTGCCCGCCAGGAAGATCGCGATCACGATGCGCTTGAGGCCGAAGCGGATCGCCAGCTCGTTGCCGAGTAGGCCCGAGGGCACGCCGACCCCGCTCGCCAGGGCGGCGATCAGCAACCCACCCGCGACCCAGGCCCCCTCCGGCTGGAGTGCGGCGGAGAAGCCCAGGAAGACGACGATCCAGTTGCGCATGGCGGTCACGCTCCAGACCACCGCGCAATAGGCCGTGACATAGGCCATGGCCGGGCGGTTGCGCAGCACCGGCCCGAGCTGGAACAGCGGCCTCCGCTCATGCCCCGCCGGCGGCTTGCTTTGGGGCAGGGCGAGCCAGGCCAGAGCAAGGGCGATCAGGCCGAGCGCACCACAAAGCAGAAAAGCGCCGCGCCAGCCGAACAGGGCCGCCACCTCGCCCGCGATCACGAAGGACAGGCCGGCACCGACCGAGAAGGCGGTCGTGTACCAGGCGACGATGCGCGCCCGGCGCGGCCCCTCGACCCCGTCCGACAGGGCCTTGAGGCCCGGCATATAAGTTCCGGCCAGACCGATTCCCGCCAGCGCGCGCAGCGCTGCCCCGCTCCACAAGCCGTCAGCCAGTAGGGCGAAGCCGAGGCAGGAGAAGGCCGTCAGCGCGGTCGACCAGAGATAGATCGGTCGCGCCGCAACCCGGTCGGTGATGGCGACCAGCGGCAGGACCGCGAGGGTGTAGCCGCCGAGATAGACCCCCGCCAGCCAGCCGCCGCCCGCATTGCTGAGCTGCCAGCTTTCGAGAAAGACGGGCAGGATCGCGGGCACCGCCGAGTAGCTCGCCATGCCCAGGACCTGGGCCAAACAGACCAGCAGGACCGAGCGGTTGGCGGTCACGGCGCGGGCGCCCGCGCGGGCATCCGGCGCAGGGCCAGCACGCCGCAGATCCCGCCCAGACTGAGCAGGGCGAAGGCCCAGCCCCAACCCGCGACGCTATGGCGCCCGCCGGCCAGATCCAGGACCACGCCGAAGGCGAGAGGGCCGAGGAAGGAGGCGGTGAAGCCGACGAAGGAGAGCACAGCCATGGTCGCGCCCTTCTCGTCGGCCGGCGCCTCGGTCACGGTGCCGGCGATGATCGAGGCCGAATCCATCATGACGAGCAGCCCGTAGATCACCGCGAGCCCCGCCACGAGAAGATGCGGCTGGCCCGCGCCGAAGCCGAGGACGCAGCCCAGCGCGGCCGAGGCCAGCATGGCCGAGACGACGACCCGCCGCCGGCCCAGGCGGACGCAAAGCTCGTTGCCCAGGATGCTGCCCCCCACCCCGACCAGATTGGCGGTCGCCGCGATGCCGGCGGCGCTCCACAGATCGATGCCGGCCCGCTGCAAGGTCCCGCTGAATACCAGGAAGGCGACGATCCAGGCACGCATCCCCATCAGTTCCCAGCAATGGGCGCCATAGGCGAAGATATAGGCCAGGGCGGCGCGGTTGCGCAGGACCGGGCGCAGGTCGAGCGCCCGGCGCAACGAGCCGGCCCCGGCCGGCGCATGGGGCCGCGCCGCGACCAGGATCACCATTGCCGCCGCCGCCGGCCCGATGGCGAGCAGGGCGAAGACCGTGCGCCAGGGCAGGATCGCCGCCAACTCGCCCGACACCAGGTAGGACAGGCTGGCGCCCAGGCCGAACATCGCGGTGTAGACCGCCAGGGCGCGCGAGGACTCGACACCGGAGAGCCGCTCGCCCATGGCCTTCAGCCCCGGCATATAGGTGCCCGCCACCGCGATCCCCGCGACCATGCGCCAGATCAGGGCGGACCAGAAACCGTCGGCCAGCCAGGCGAAGCCCAGGCTGGCCGCCACTCCCAGCAGGGCGCAAGCGATATAGACCCGGCGCGGATCGATCCGGTCGGTCATGCCGGTCAGCACCAGGACGGCCGCGGCATAGCCTGCAAAATAGATGCCCCCGATCCACCCGGCCTGGGTGTTGGACAGACCCCATTCGACGAAGAAATCCGGCAGCAGCGCGGCGAAGGCGGCAAAGCCCAGGATGCTCAGCACATGGGCCGTGCAAAAGGCGGCGACGAGGCCCCAGCCCTTGAGTTGCACGCCGCCCGCCATTGCCCGGCCCGTCCGGCCTAATCGCCGCGCAGCCGGGCGTAGAGCCGGTCCGACCAAGCCTCGGCCCGTTCGACCAGCGGTCGCCAGCGCTGCGGAACCCGACGGGTCACCTTCTGGCGGAGCCGCTGCGCGCCGTCGAGTTCATGGGACAGCAGCCAGAGGCCGACGAGCAGGAAAAGGATGCCCTGCAGGAAGGGCAGGACGAGGCCGAAGACGCCCAGGACGACGAAACCCCAGCCGACCAGCAGGATGAGCCAGCGCCGGCCGTTGTTCGGGCGCGGCGCGTTCGGATCCCGGGGCAGCGGCGGTTCGCGCCGCAGGGCGGGCAGACGGTCCGAGCGCCGGTCTTCGGTCATCGCCGGTTCCTGTCCTGGTTCGCGGCCTCTTGTTTCACCCCCACCCCACCCTCCCCCATCAAGAGGGAGGGTAGGGGTGGGGGGTAGAAAAGGCATGGGCGAGGTTGGGCGCCTAGATATGGATCGCCCGCCCGGCGACGTCCAAGGCCGCTTCCATGACCGCCTCGTTCAGGGTCGGATGGCCGTGGAAGGTGCGCGCCAGATCTTCGGCCGAGGCGCCGTATTCGATCGCCGCCACCGCCTCATGGATAACCGTGCCGGCATCGGCGCCCAGAATATGAACCCCCAAGACCCGGTCCGTCTTGGCATCGGCCAGCACCTTGACCAGCCCGTCCGTCTCGCCATTCGCGCGCGCCCGGCTGTTGGCCGAGAAGGGGAATTTGCCGGTCTTGTATTCGACGCCCCCGTCCTTGAGCTGATCCTCGGTCTTGCCGACCGAGGCGACCTCGGGGTTGGTGTAGACGATGCCCGGGCAGGCGTCGTAGTTCACATGCCCGGGCTGGCCCGCCATGATCTCGGCGACGGCCACACCCTCCTCCTCCGCCTTATGGGCCAGCATCGGGCCGGGCCGGCAATCGCCGATCGCCCAGACGCCCTCGGCCGTGCTGCGGAAATGCTCGTCGGTCTGGATGAAGCCGCGCCTGTCCAACTCGATTCCGGCCTCCTTCAGGCCCAAGCCTTCGGTGAAGGGGCGTCGGCCGATCGCGACCAGCACGGTATCGACCTCGAGTGTCTCGGACTCGACGCCCTTGGCCGGCTCGAGGGTAACCGTCACGCCGTCCTTGCCCGCCTTGGCCGCGGTCACTTTGGTACCGAGCTTGAATTTTATGCCCTGCTTCTTGAGCACGCGCTGGAAATTCTTGGCGATCTCGGAATCCATGCCCGGGGTGATGCGGTCGAGGAATTCGACTACCGTGACCTCGGCGCCCAGCCGGCCCCAGACCGAGCCCATTTCCAGGCCGATATAGCCCGCGCCGACGATCAACAGCTTCTTGGGCACTTCGGAGAGCGCCAGGGCCCCGGTCGAGGACACGATGCGCTTCTCGTCGATCTCGACCCCCGGCAGGGGCGCGACCTCCGAGCCCGTGGCGATCAGGATATTCATGGCCGCGTATTCGGTCTCCTTGCCGTCGGCGCCCTTTACCGCGACCTTGCCCTTGCTGGAAATGCGCCCGGTGCCGGTCAGATGATCGATCTTGTTCTTCTTGAACAGGAAGGCGATACCCTTGGTCAGGTCGTCGACCACCTTGTCCTTGCGCGCCAGCATCGTCTCGAGGTCGAGCACGACTTTGTCCGCCTTCACCCCGTGGCCTTCCAGCCCGTGGACGGCCTGGTGATAGAGCTCGGAGGAATGGAGCAGCGCTTTGGAGGGGATGCAGCCGATATTGAGACAGGTGCCCCCCAGCCGGTCGCGCTTCTCGACGCAGGCCGTCTTCAGGCCGAGCTGGGCCGCGCGGATCGCGGCGACATAGCCCCCCGGCCCCGCGCCGATGACGATCAGGTCGTAGCTGACTTCGGCCATGAATGCTGTCCTCTTTTTCGCGATACGCCGATGCGCCGGACCATGCCGCAAGCGCCGCCCGCTCGCAAGGCGATGGGGGGGGGCAGCCATACCACCAAAGCCGTCATGCACCGGTGAAGTCCCTACTGGATTCACACACGGTGCTCTGAAAGGGCATTTCTCCACCAAATCCACGGTGTCGTCCCGGGACTTGTTCCCGGGACGACAGCGGTGTGGGTCTCATGAAGACAACGTAAGATGCGCGGATGCCGTCGGGCTTTGCCCAGGGCAACCAGATCGCAGCGCGGCTGGATTGCCCGGGCTTCGCCGGGCAATGACGAAAGGTGTCGAGCCTCTCTCGCGCCCTACATGTCCAGCATGATGCGCTGGGGATCCTCGATGCATTCCTTGACCCGCACGAGGAAGGTCACCGCCTCGCGTCCGTCGACGATGCGGTGATCGTAGGACAGGGCAAGATACATCATCGGCCGGACGACGACCTCGCCGTCCTCGACCATCGCGCGGTCCTGGATCTTGTGCATGCCCAGGATGCCCGACTGGGGCGGGTTGAGGATCGGGGTCGAGAGCAGGGAGCCGTAAACCCCGCCGTTGGAGATCGTGAAGGTGCCGCCGGTCAGTTCGTCCATGGTCAGCTTGCCGTCGCGGGCACGCAGGCCGAGATCGTTGATCTCCGCCTCGATCTCGCCGAAGGACTTCTTGTCGGCGTCGCGCAGCACGGGCACGACCAGGCCCTGAGGCGTGCCGACGGCGACGCCGATATCGTAGTAGTTCTTGTAGACGATCTCGTCGCCCTGGATTTCCGCGTTGACCGCCGATATTTCCTTCAGCGTCGCCACACAGGCCTTCACGAAGAAGGACATGAAGCCCAGGCGCACGCCGTGCTTCTTCTCGAAGCTGTCGCGATACTGCTTGCGCAGATCCATCACCGCGCCGAGATCCGCCTCGTTGAAGGTGGTCAGGATGGCGGCCGTGTTCTGGGCCTCCTTGAGCCTTTCGGCGACGCGCCTGCGCAGACGGGTCATGCGCACCCGCTCCTCGCCGCGCTCGTCCGCATCGCGCTTGGATGCCGGCGCGGCCGGCGCTTTCGCGCTCTCCGGCTTCTCCGCCACCTGGTCCGCGGCCGCGTCCTTGGCCGCGGGTTCGGCGCCACCCGATCCGGTCGCTTCCAGATGGCTTTGGACATCGCCCTTGGTGATGCGCCCGTCCTTGCCCGTGCCGACGATCGCCGCGGGGTCGAGCCCGTGTTCCTCGATCATCTTGCGCGCCGCGGGCAGGACGGCGGGAGAATCCACATCGCCGTTGTCCGTGTCGTCGTCGCCTTCGGCCGAACGCGTCTCCGCCCCGGCCGAATCCGCGGCCTTCGCCGGCTCGGCTTTCTTGTCGTCCTTCGGCGCGTCCTTCTCGGCGGGCGCGGCGTCGGATTTGCCGTCGCCCGCGCCGATCCGCCCGATGACATCGCCGACCGCGACATCGGTACCTTCCGCGGCGACGATCTCGGCCAGGATACCCGCTTCCGGCGCGTTGACCTCCAGGGTCACCTTGTCGGTCTCAAGCTCGACGATGGCCTCGTCCTGCGCGACCGAATCGCCGACATTCTTGAACCAGGTCGCGACCGTGGCCTCGCTCACGGATTCGCCCAGGGTGGGTACCTTGATGTCGCTCGCCATCTTTATGCCCGTCTCCCGGCCGCGCGAAGCGGCTGTTATCCGAAGGTTGCCGCCCTATTCTTCCCCAGGCCCAAGGCGTTGCGGATCAGAGCGCGCTGGCGTTCTGCATGGCGGCCATGGATGCCCGTCGCCGGCGCCGCGGCCGGCGTCCGGCCGGCATAGCGGGCACGGCGGCAGCTTCCGCCGACCTCGCTCAACACTTCCTCGATCATCGGCTCGACGAAGGTCCAATAACCCATGTTGCGCGGCTCCTCCTGGCACCAAATCACCTCGGCTTTGGGGAAGCGCGACAATTCTGCCACCAGACTCTTGTGCGGGAAGGGATAGAGCTGCTCGACCCGCATCAGATAGACGTTGTCGATACCCTCCTCGGCCCGGGTCTCCAGCAGATCGTAATAGACCTTGCCGGTGCAGAGCACGACCCGCTTGACCGCCTTGTCCGATGCCGGCGGCTCGTCGTCCCAGAGCACACGATGGAAGGTCGTGCCCTTGGCCATCTCCTCCAGCTTCGAGACCGCGCGCTTGTGGCGCAGCAGGGATTTCGGCGTAAAGAGGATGAGCGGCTTGCGGTAGTTGCG
>CAUZWC010000017.1:0-20861 GCA_963583595.1 Alphaproteobacteria bacterium
CGGCGGCAACCTACAAACGATCCGGCGCGAGGCGAACGCATCCAGCGACGAAGTGATGGACGGCGACAGTGAAGCAGCCGTCACGGAAACCACGACGATCTCCTCCGATCAACGGCTCCCGGCTCTTGTCGCACCGGAACCCGCAACGATGCATTTGAACCAGGAAAACTCGGATCGCGAAGACGGCGGCCAAAGCACCAACCGCGACACACTCATTTCACTCCGCAGCAGCGGGCCGCCCTCGTCTTCGAAAAGCCCCTTGAACGCGCTCGACCTCATCGGCCGCGTGATGACCAACGACCGAGGAATGAAACTCGGCGAGGTGTGCAATCTTCTGTTCGAACAGGATGGCAGGGTCACAGGCCGGCTGGTTCGTGTGGGCAGCTTTCACCCGCTGGGCTATACTTTCGCCAGCATCATCGGGGAATTCGGAAGAAATATCGCCGGACCCTGGTCCGAGGTGAAGATCGGCCGGCATGGCCGCATCCTGGTCGACTTGACCTGGAGCGGTGTCGAAAACACACCGACCTACGACCCCGATATCGCGACGGCCGCCGTCGAAATGTGACACCGGTCCGCGCCCACCGCGGCCGTCACGCGCAAGACAATGCCTGCGCGAAGGCATCCGACCCGGCGACCGAGCCAAGAGCCCCACCCTCGACCTTGACCGATTCGAGGGCCCAGGCATGAAGGCCGGGATCGACCGCGCCGCAGCAATCGGCCAGCAGCAGAGATTGAAACCCGCGGTCGTTGGCCTCGCGCAGGCTGCCATGCACGCAGACGTCGATGGTATTGCCGCAGAAGGCGAGGCATTCGACACCCAGGCCGCGCAGAACCGTCTCCATATCCGTGCCCGTGAAGGCGCCGCAGGCCGTCTTGTCGATAACAGGTTCCCCCGGACGGGGGGTCAGTTCGGGAATGATCTGCCAGCCCGCCTCGTGGCGCACGAGGATTCGGCCGAGCGGCCCCCGCTCCCCCACGGGAACGCCTGCACGACGGAAGCGTTCCGCGCGCCAAGGGGGCATATCCGCCATATCCGGGCGGTAACCTTGGCGCGTATGCACGACCTTCATGCCCGCCGCCCGTGCTGCGTCCAGAACCCGTCGAATCGGCTCGATCGGCGCGCGCAGAAGCGCCAGATCGTAGCCCATCTGGCCGATATAGCCGCGCGGATCGCAGAAATCGATTTGCATATCGATCACAACCACGGCGCATCGATCCGCTGCGATGCCGCCCATGAGCGGCCATGGATAGGGGTCGGCGAGAACCGGGAGAGCCATTGAACACCACCGTTCGGCACGTCGTTCAGCGTGTCGACCGGCACGGTGATCAGCACACGTCGATCGAATAGGCGTCAGCCTACAACGCCATGGCCTTTCTCCGGTAGCCGCGCAAAGATCGGTGCCGATGCGTAAACGGAGAGAGATGCCCATGCCCACCATGCCCCGCGCGAACGAGCCCGAACTGTCCCGCCGTATCGAGTCCATGCGGGAAGAGATCGTGGGAACCCTGCGCGATCTCATCCGTATCCCGAGCATCACCGGCGATGAAGCGCAGATCGGCGCCCATGTCGCCGATATCTGTCAGGCCATGGGCCTGGAGGTCGAAATCGTGGAGGCAGAACCGGGTCGCCCCAATGTCGTCGCCCGCTGGGAATCCGGTCTTCCTGGCCCGCACCTTCTGCTCAACGATCATCTCGACATGGTGCCGCCGGGTCCCCTGGAATACTGGACCCATCAACCCTTCGACGCCGATGTCGCCGATGGTCGGATCTATGGGCGGGGCGCGATCGACACCAAATCCGGCGTCACCACTCTGCTCATGGCGATCAAGGCGGCGCGCGAGACGAAACTGCCCATATGCGGCCGCCTGACCCTGGTTTTTTCCTGCGACGAGGAAGTCGGCGGACGGCTGGGCATGCAGCATCTGGCACGGAACGGCTATCTCAACTCCGCCGATATGGCCGTGGTCGCGGAACCGACCTCGCTCGAAGTCGAGATCGGCACGAAGGGCCGCCTGCATCTGGAAATCACCACCCGGGGAATCGCCACCCATGGCGCGCGGCCCTGGCTCGGCCATAATGCGATCGACGATATGGCCGAGGTGATTCGAGAGCTCGGTCTCCTGGCCGCGGAACTTGAAACGCGCACCCACCCCCTGCTCGGCCATGCCACCCTGAATGTCGGCCGTATCGATGGTGGCACCGTCGCCAATATGGTGCCGAACAAATGCGTCCTGGGCCTGGATCGGCGGCTCTTGCCGGAGGAAGACCCGGATGCGGCCGAGGCCGAGATCGCCGCGATCCTGGAATGCGTCAAGGCGCGACGGCCGGGCTTCGATGCATCCCTCCAGCGCCATGTCTGGTGGCCGGGTTACGCGATCGATCCGTCGGAACCCGTGGTCCGCGCCGCCTGCGAAGCTGTCGAAAAAGTGATCGGAAAACCGCCCGTGGTGCGCGGCAAGGATGCCGGCACCGACGCATCATGGATCAACGTGCTGGCCGGAATTCCCGTCGTCATGTTCAGCCCCGGCGACGGTTTCACGGCAATGAATGCGGATGAAAATGTCGGCATCGACGATCTCGTCACGGCGACAAAGGTCATCGGTCAGATCGTGTCCGACGTGCTGGGCAAGGAAGCCTGAAGCGGACTCTCCCATCGTCCCCGTCGTGAACAGAGCCCAATCGCCACAGCCAACCACTCGTCCTGGGGGGACGCTAGATGACAAGATATAATTGAATCGCCGACCTCTTCGCAGCCTGCTTGCGCCACACCCTGCCGGGCCGGCCCATCGCGTTGCTGTTTGTAACCTGTCTCGCCGTCCTGCCCAGGCCGGTCGGACCGGTCGAAGCGGGCGTCCAACCAATCGCCGGGGAATCGCAAAGCGATAAGGAAGCCGATAACGACAAGACCAGGACCCACCAGGATAAAAAATCCAACGAGAACGGCGACAAGGACGAGGGAGGCGACAAAAAACAAAAGTCGTATCAAGGCTCGACCAAACCCTCCTATTGAGCGAAGTCAAACTGGCCGTTTCGAGGTTCCATCGGATCAAAAATTTGAATTGTGCGGCGAGCCCGGGAATGACACCGTCCAGCCGTCCTGTCCGAACGCCATCATGTGCTATCAAGAGCAAGGTGGTTCGGATTGATTCGACGCACTTGGACTCTCCCCTCGCTGCCGGGACGCGCCCTCCCCTTTAGGAATACCAAGTCAATGTGTGCAATCATCGCGAACCGCAGCGACGCGGTATCCCGGTTCCGTCAAACCGCCGTCGCCGGCATGTTTCTTTTCGCCACCGCCGCCCTGGGCGTGAGCGAACTTCGCGCCGATGAGATCATCACCGTCGAAGAATGAGGTCATCATCACAGAAGAAACCGTCGGCACGGAAGAAATCGTCGCCGAGGAAGAAGTGATCGAAGTTTCCGAATAGACGACCGGTTGCAGAGGAGTATGAGGGCGGCGCCCAGTTCAAGGCGCCGCCCTTTTCATTGCCGTCCGGGCCGGGGCTGCCGCGCTAAACTTCCGAGGCCGCATCGGGTGGACAGGCCGGAACGATAAAAACAAAACGGAGCGGCGGCTCTTCGCCGACCGATCGCCAGCGACCAAGTCAAGTCTTGGCCGTCTTCGGCGCCTTGCTCAGCTCTTTAGGCGGGATGGCCTCCTTCGGAACGTCGGCTGTTGCCGGCGCCGGCGCATCCGGATGGCCGATATACGTGTACATCGCAGGCACAACGAAGAGCGTGAAACAGGTTCCCACCGTCATGCCGGTCGCGATCACCAGACCGATATCGAAACGGCTGTTCGAGCCGGCCCCTGTCGCGAAAAGCAGCGGCGTGACGCCAACGACCATGGCCGTCGTCGTCATCAGCACCGGGCGCAACCGAATCGACGCCGCTTCGACGATTGCCTTGTTCCTGGAAATGCCCTTTTCTTCGCGCAGGCGTGCGGCGAATTCGACCATCAGGATACCGTGCTTGCTGATCAAGCCGATCATCGTGACCAAGCCGACCTGGGTGTAAATGTTGATGGTCGCAACGCCGAGATTGATGAAAACTAAGGCCCCGGCAATCGACATCGGCACGCTGATCAGAATGACGATCGGGTCGCGAAGGCTGTTCAACTGGGCCGCCAGGACCATGAAGATCACGACCACCGCCGCTGCGAAGGCGATCAACAGGGTATCGCCCTCGCGCGTGAACTGGCGCGATTCGCCCTTGTAGTTGAGATTGTACCCGGCTGGCAGGATCTCACCGGCCTTAGCCTCGATGAAGCCCAGGGCCTGGCCCAGCGAAACCCCCGGCGCGAGAGACGCCTCGAGCGTGGTCGAGTTCTGCTGGTTGAACTGCGGCAGCGAACTGGGCTGCACATCCTGCGTGAAACTCACGAAGGCCGAAAGCGGCACCATCTCACCCTTCTCGGTACGCAGATGGATACGGCCGATCAATTCGCCGGACATACGATCCGAGCGCGGCACCTGGGGAATGACCTCGTAGCTGCGGTCGTAGATACTGAACCGGCTAACGTAATTGCCGCTCAACATGGTCGAGAGAGCGCTGCCGATCGATTGCATAGTAACGCCGAGATCCGCCGCGAGATCCCGATCGATCGACATCTTGAGCTGAGCCTGATCGAATTTCAGAGAGACCTGGGCAAAGCCGAAAAGACCGCTCTCCAAAGCCTCGACCAACAGCCGTTGCGCGTTCTCGGCCAGTTCGCGGTAGTCGCGCGTCGTGGTGATGACGACCTGCACCGGAAGGCCGCTGGAGCCCGGTAGGGGCGGCAACGAGAAGGCATAGGCCTGAAGCCCTGAGATCGCGGAAAGCCCGTGGGTGAGTTGCCCCTCCAGCACCTCTTCCGAGATCGGGCGCTTGTCCCAATTCTCAAGAACCACGCCGCCGATGGACGAGGTCGATCCGCCCAATCCGTTGATGACGAATTGGTTTGTCGAGTAGGGCAGCTTGCCCATGATCTCGCCCATTTCGACGGTATAGGCTTCGAGGTAATCGATATTCGCGCTGTTCTGGACGCTCGCCGAGACCAGAATGGAGCCTTGATCCTCCTGCGGCGCCAATTCGGACCGCGCGGTCGCGTAGAGATAGGCGCAGGCGCTCAACACGAAAACGACCAGGATCGCGACCGCCGGGCGATAGCGGATCACGCTTTCCAAGCGCCGCTCATAGTAATGACGCAGCCGTTCGAAGAACCGGTCGATGAAACTCGCGAAGGCATTCGGCTTTGAGTCGCCTTTGAACAGATATGCACACATCGCCGGCGACAGGGTCAGGGCGACGACGCCGGAAACGATGACAGCTCCGGCCAGAGCCAGGGCGAATTCCTTGAACAGATTGCCGGTCAAACCGCCGACGAAGGCGATCGGCGCATAGACCGCGGCCAGGGTGATGGTCATGCTGATCACCGGACCGACGATCTCGGTCGAGCCCTTGATCGCGGCCTCACGCGCGCCCAACCCGTCCTCGAGATGGCGATGGACGTTTTCGACGACAACGATGGCGTCGTCGACAACAAGGCCGATGGCGAGAACCATCGCCAGCAGGGTCAACAGGTTCAGCGTAAAGCCGAAGGCCAGCAGCAGCACGCAGACGCCGACCAGGGACAGGGGAATCGTCGCGATCGGCACGAGCACCGCGCGGAACGAACCCAGGAACAGGAGAATGACCACGACGACGATCAGGGCCGCTTCGATAATCGTCTTCTGGACCTCGTCGATCGAGGCACTAATGAAAATGGTCTGATCATAGACCAGCGTCTGCTCCACACCCGGCGGCAGGGTGCGCTCAATTTCCAGCAGCGCCGCGACGACCCGGTCGACCACATCCAGCGGATTGGCGGTTGGCAAAGGCTGAATGCCGATGAAGACCGCCGGCTCGCCATTGGCGTAGACCGACGTGCTGTCGTCGCTCGTCCCCAGTTCGATCGTCGCGATGTCGCGCAGGCGAATGATGCCGCCCTGGTTGTTCGGACGGATGAAGATGGCGCCGAACTCGGCGGCCGAGTGGAGCGTGGTATCGACGTTGAGCGCGAGCTTATCGTAGTAGCCCTCGATCTCGCCTGCAGCCGCCTGAACGTTGTTCTCGACGATCGCCGAGCGGACCTCGTCCGGCGTGACGCCGAGCGCGGCCATGGCATCGGTGTTGAGCCAGATGCGCATGGCGAAGGGCCGGTTGCCGAAGATCTGCGCCTGCGCAACGCCTTCGATCGTGGCAAACTTGGGTTTGACCTCGCGATCCAGGTACTCGCTGATCTCGGACGGCGTCAAGGTCGTGCTGGCATAACTGATATAGGCGATCGCCGTCGTATCGCCTGTGGTCGAGGTGATGACCGGATTGTTGGCCGCCGCGGGCAGCACGTATTTCGTCTGCTGGACCTTGGCCATGATATCGGTCAACGCCGCATTCGCGTCGTAGCCGAGGAGCAGATTAGCTTCGACCGTGCTTGAACCCATTGAACTGGTCGAAGTCAGAAAATCGATACCCTGGGCGCCGGCCATGGCCTCCTGGATCGGATTGGTAACAAAATCCTGCATCAATTCGGCGCTCGCGCCCGGGTAACCGGTCGAGACCGAGATGACCGTATTCTGAAGCTGCGGATACTGGCGCAAATCGAGACTGTTGAACGCCGCGAGTCCACCGATGAGAATGGTCATGCTGAGGAGGAGAGCCTGAACGGGCCGCTCGATGAAATGGCGTGGCAAGTTCATCATTTCGCCATCACCGGCCGCACGCTATTGCCCGGCGCCATCAATAGTTCGAGGACTTGGCCGGCGCCGTGGCGGTATCCACGGAATTGTCGATCTTCACCAGTGCGCCATCGCGTAATTTGATCTGTCCCGCGGTCACAACGGTCTCGTCGGCCTTCACACCATCCAGGACCGCGACGTCGTTTTCTCGCCGCTCGCCCAAGCGGACAAGGCGCAGCTTCGCGGTGCCGGCCTCCTCCTTCTTGTCATCGACGACATAGACCGTGTTGCCCGACAGGCTGTAGCTGATAGCCGTCTGAGGCACGACAACGACCTCGACATCGCCGGCCAGCACGACATGGCCTTCGACGAACATGCCCGCGTAGAGCTTGACATCCGACTTATCCACGACCGCCTGCACGGCCAAGGACCGACTTGCCGAGGATATCTGGGACGAAACGCCCGTGATGATACCCGTGAAGGACTTTTCGTAGCCGGGCGCGTTGAAACCGATATGCTGGCCGATATCGACCTGATCGGCATAGCGCTGGGGCACCTCGAAATCGATATACAGCCCTTGGGCATTCTCGAAAACCGCGATCACTGTCCCCGGATCGATCACTTCCCCCGGGTTGACCTTGCGGATGCCCACCTTGCCGTCGACCGGCGCGCGGATAATCTTGTTTTCCAGATTCGCGCGCATCACGTTGACCTCCGCGCGCGCCTCGGCCAGATCGGCCTTCGACTGATCCACTTTCACGGCCGCGATATCGTTCGTCGAGGCGAGCGCACTATTCCGCTCGTAGGTCGACCTGGCGAGTTGTGCCGCCGCCGCGGCCTTTTGCAGCTGGGCCTTTTCAAGACCGGCCTTCAAGCGCACCAGAACGTCGCCCTTGCCGACAGTCTGGCCCGATTCGAACTCAACGGTTTCGACCTGCCCTGCTCTCTGCGGCTTGATTTCCAAGCCGCTTTGAGATTTGAGGCTGCCCACGAAGAATACGCGATCGCGCCATTTCTCGGACCTGGCGTCGGCCGCGGAGACGGTGATCGGGGGGAAGCTCATTGGGCGGGCGGCCGCTTTTGCCGCTTCTTGTTCTTTGTAATAAAAAAAGCCAACCGCGACAGCGCCCAAAACGCCGACAACGATGAGAATGCGAAGGATCAACGTCAAAACCCCATTTTGGCCCATAAAGGGATCGCCGCCCCCACTGTCGGCCCTATGTCTTGTGTTTACAAGTCATGTTGCTCAACGGGTTAGCTTGACCACGCTTCAATGGCATCGGCAGTATACGCCGCTTTGCGGTCCCGCCGAGACCGCTAACGGGAGGATTCGTTAGTCCGTGAAATTTATACGTCTTTTGTACACCGAGGCCGGCCAATACCGGTGGCGATTGATCGGCAGCGTGACCGCCGCGGGTGCCGCGATGGCCTTGATGATGACCATCGTCAATTCCGTCGCGGATCTCAAACCCGACATGTCGGTGGACTGGCAGCAGTTCTTCCTCTTCGCCCTGTGCGCCCTCACCGTCATCGTCATGCAGGTTTACTCCCTGAACCTTACCGCGGCGTTAAGCGAGCGGATTCTTCAGCGTGTTCGCGTGCGGATCGCGGATCTGGTGCGACGCAGCGAGCTCGATGGGATCGAACAGATAGGCCAGATGCGGGTCTGCGATACGATCGCGCGCGAGACCACTGTGATTTCCGAATCTTCCGGGGTCATCATCCATTCCATGACCTCCATGGTTGCGCTCATCCTGGCCTCAGCCTATATCGCCGCCATCTCGATGACGGCCTTCATCGTGGTCGGTGTCCTTCTGGCAGCCTGGGCCTATTTTTACTATTTCAGCCAACGCAAAAGCCGCGGCCAATTGATTGAGGCAATGGCGGCCGAAGGGCATTTCTTCAATCTCTTGAGTCACCTTCTTTACGGCTTCAAAGAGGTGAAGCTCCACAGCGCGCGGGGGGAAGATCTCGAGAAGGTTCACCTGGCCAATGCCTCGATCGACGCCGAGGAAAAGAAAGTCGCCGCCGCGCGACGCTTCAACAGCGGCCTTGTGGTCTCCTACGGCACTTTCTATGTCCTGCTCGGCTCGGCCGTCTTCATCCTGCCGCAGCATCTGGGCGATGTGCGAACGGCGATGAAGGTCGTCTATGTCGTGATCTTCATGTTCGCATCCGTCGAAGCGATAAGTCGCGCCATGCCCATGCTTTCCAAGGCGACCCTGGCGCTCGAAAACATCGACAATCTGGAGACCAACCTGGTGCGCGCGACCCGTGATCGAACGGAACTGGTTTTGGATCCGCCGACCAGCTTCGAGCAGATATCGCTGGAACGCGTCGTTTATACCCATCGCGGACCCGACAATGCGCCCGTCTTCACCTTGGGTCCCTGCGACCTGACCCTGAAGGCCGGCGAAACGGTCTTTCTCGTCGGCGGCAACGGCAGCGGAAAGTCGACCCTCGTGCGCGTTCTCACGCATCTATACGAGACGGAGGCCGGCGCCATCATCTGGGACGGCCAGTTGGTCAGGGAGAGCAATGTCTCGCGCTATCGAAACCTGTTTTCCGCCGTCTATGCCGACTTCCATCTCTTCGATCGTCTATACGGCATGGACGACGTCGATCCGGAGCGGGTGCGTGGCCTATTGGCCGATGTCGGATTGGGCGATAAGACCGGCTATGAAGATGGTAAGTTCACGACCCTCGACCTATCTACTGGCCAACGCAAACGCTTGGCGCTGGTTGTTGCCCTGACCGAGGACCGGCCGATCTTCGTCCTCGACGAATTGAGCGCCGATCAGGACCCCGGGTTCCGGCGGCGCTATTACGAAGAATTCCTGCCAGCCCTCAAGGCGCAGGGTAAAACCTTGATCGTCGTCAGCCATGACGAACGATATTTCCATCTTGCCGACCACGTCGTTACCATGGAAGACGGTCGGTTTGTCCAGGAGACCTTGGCAACGTGAGTGCAACGACGAGCGAGAGGCCTCTGCGTAGAGAGGGGCGTGGCCCCAAGCTGTTGGCCTTCCTGATCGGCACAATTCTCGTCGGCGGCTTTTTGTCGCTGATGCTCTGGCAGACGATTTTCGTCCGCATTCTGCCCGGTCATGTCGGCGTGCTGTACAGCCTGCTGTTCGGCGGCACGGTCACTCAAGAGCTCTACCCTGAAGGATTGGCCATCAAGCTGCCCTGGAACCGGATGTACATCTTCCAGACTCGGGTCCAGGCCTCGCCGTTCGAGGTTCTCACGCTCAGCGCCGAGGGTATGCCGATCATAGTCGAGGCGACGACCCTGTTTCGCGTGGTCCGCGACGAGGCGGCCGGCCTGCTCATCGATGTCGGGCCCGACTATAACGAACGCATCGTCAAACCCATGTCGGCGGCCAGCGTCCGCGAAAGCGTCGCCCGCTACAATTCACACGAGCTATATTCGATCGACGCGCGAAAGCTGCAGCACGACATCCTCAACCTTCTGCGCAACACACCGCAGGCCAATCTGATCTTCTACCAGGAAGTCGCGATCCGGCGTATCAGCCTGCCAGAACCCGTGGTCGCCGCGATCCAAAGAAAGCTGGCCGAAGAGCAGCAAGCCGCAGCCTATGAGTTTCGCCTGGAAGCCGAGCGTCTGGAAGCCGAGCGCCTCCGCATCCAGGCGATCGGCCTGCGCAACTTCTATTCTATCGTGCAAAGCTCTCTGACGGATAAGCTGCTGACCTGGAAGGGAATCGAGGCGACCATCGAGATCGCCCGTTCGCCGAACACGAAAGTTGTCATCGTCGGCGGACAGAAGGACCAGATGCCCCTGATTCTGGGCAGCGACATCGGCAATATTCCGCCGGGATCCACCCCGGTCAATCTGGTGAGCGGGAATGAGTCTCCCTTGCCCAAATGGTCCGAAATACCGTCGATTTTCAACGATCCCTTGAGCGATTACCGGCGACCGGCAACCGCGCCGGCCGGAAGCATCGGCGGCGGCAAGACCCTATCCGAAATCATCGGCGATCAGGACTACGTTCCATTGAACAGTCCGCATTCCTCGACGAAAGGGTTGGGCGCCAACGACCTGCCTCTTGGCAATACCGGGCCGCGGCCGGATGTCGTGCCGGACCAAGCACTAGACCCAGATGCTAAGGTGCAGCAATGACATGCCAAGAAGGCAGGTGCGAAAGGCGCGGCCCTGACCGCTCCTCGCCCGCCGAACGACACATCCGATCTATAACCTGGGCGATTGGCACAAACCGATGATTACGTATCTTCTACCGCCGATTTATTTTGTGGTCCTCCTTCTGGCCGCCTATTTTGGACGCAACACGCGCATCGGCTATTGGGGGACGTTCCTGGTGTCGCTGGTGGTGACTCCGCTGGTCACCATCATTGCGATCATCGTGCTGGGGCCGAAAAAGCGCGATTATGCCGCCTGAACACTAGGCCAGGCTGACACTCAGCCAGGCGCGAGGGGCCCAGATCAGGCGGCAGTCACGCCACGGACGAACTCCGCTCTGGGCTTCGAATACGAGCGCTGGATGGAAATGGTCGACGAGGCCTATACCGTAAAATACGGCCGCTGGTCTGGCACGAAAGCGACCGGGACTTGCGCACAGCGCTGTTTGAATTTGGTCAAGGTCCCGAAATTTCTGGATCATGCCCCGACCCGCGCGGCGATGATTGAAAGCGGCTGGATCAGCGCCTGAGCTAACGGCGGCGATTTTCTGGGGGCCTTTTCCCTTTCGGTAAACCGCCGGACGCGCTACCTTTCGGGTGAATGGGGTCGGTCGGTCGAGCGGCTCTACGGCAAAGTAGATCAACGGAGGTTTCGCCATGGCAAAAGCCGCTACGAAGTCGGATGAACCCGAGGTCGTGCGCAGCGTCGCAAACCAAATCATCAACCGGCACACGGCCTATGGCGCCGTCGGCGGTCTTCTCCCCGTTCCGGTGCTCGATTTGGCCGTTATCGTCGGCGTGCAGCTCAAGATGATCGCCGAACTGGCCCAGGTCTACGAAGTGTCCTTCTCCGAGAATGCCGTGAAAGGCTATGTTGCTGCCCTGATCGGCGGCGGCCTGCCGGTCAGCGGCGTTTCCGGCATGATCGGTTCCGCGCTCAAGGGCGTGCCCGTCGTCGGCAGCCTGATCGGCATGTTCGTCGTGCCCGGCATCGCCGCGGCCAGCACCTACGCGGTCGGCAGGGTCTTCGCCTGGCATTTCGAGTCCGGTGGAACCCTCGGCGACTTCAATGTCGAGGCGGCGCGCGACCGCTTCCAGCGGGAATTCGAGCGCGCCCGTGCGCGGGTCAAGGGCGGCACCAAGGAGACGGCCGAGGCGGCTTAGGGCCGCACGGTTTCGCGGCCCGCCTTTTGCCGGTTCCACGGAAGCAGGCATGAAATCGGAATGGCCCGGAGCGGCATATGGCTCGCGGCCAATTTCTTTGGCGCGTAGGCGCATGAGGAAGGCAACTTCTACACCTGTCACATTCGCTGCGCGTTAATGTGATCGGTCACGAATGATTGTTAGGCGCAGGCCATGACAGGGAATTCAATTCTCGAAACCGTCCACGACGACGAACTAGCCGATGAGACCCTAGACCGCGCGTTCATGAATAGCGGGTCGCGTTACTTGACGCTCAGCAATACAGCATCGTAGAGGCAGCCGGTTAATCGAATTTTGCGCCCACGAGCAACAGCCACCGCCCTTCGACCGGGAGCCTAAATTGGCTTCTCTTCGTTGCGCGCCTGAGTGTGTGGCACAATAGATAAATAGATAAAATGGCGACCCCGGCAGGACTCGAACCTGCAACCTGCTGCTTAGAAGGCAGCTGCTCTATCCGGTTGAGCTACGGGGCCTCGCGCAAAGCGCTAAGCATTTAGCCGATTCTCGGCGAAGAATATAGCCGTCGCCAACCGTCCCCTCACCGTCAAGCGAACCGATCCCACATCCGGTCATGCATAGCCGGCCATCAGGGATGCCAGGATCAAGGCCGGCGTCACCCAGCGCAGCAGGATGCGCAAGGCCGTCGCTCATCCCCGTTGCCAGTCCAATTCCGCGACCAGATCGGAGAGGCCCAGGCACCAGGCCGCGAAGCCGGCGACGAGCAGACCGCAAATCGGCAGTAGCAGGTTCGAGACAAAGACATCGATCGAACCGAAATTCCCAAAGTCCCGGTAACCCACCAAAAAGGCGAGCGGCCGAATATCCTGCCACAAATTGAAGGACAGCACGGGCCCCAGAACCCAGCAGCAGATACCGAGCACCGCCGCCGTTTTTCCCCGCGTCGAGCCGGCGATGAGCATAAGTCGCGAAACAAGCAGTTCGAGGAGCGATATCGCAGAGGCGAGCGCGGCCACGAAGAGCAGCGCGAAGAAGGCCAGCACGACCCAGTCGCCGAAGGGCAGCTGCCCGAAGGCGATCGGCAAGGTGAGAAACATCAGATTGGCGCCCGAGGCGGGATCGAGTCCGGCGGCGAAGACGAGCGGAAATATCGCCAACCCGGCGAGCGACGAGATCACGGTGTCGCCGGCGATGGTCCCCACGGCGGCGGTGCCCAGATTCAAGCTGCTATCGGCATAGGCCGCGTAGGTGATCATGATCATGACCCCGATCCCGACGCCGATGGAGAAGAATCTGAGGCCCAGCGCCTCCGGCGCCGCGCGCGCCGTCAGACCTACCATTTTTGGCGCGAACAGAAGCGACAGAGCCGGACCCGCTGCGCCTTCGGCCAGCGCATAGACGGCCAAGAGCGCCATGAGTTCCCGCCAGAACCGGCATCATGAACTTGTAGGCGGTCTCGACGCCGCGGGCGACCCCTCGGGCCACGATATAGACGCTGGCCGCCAGAAAAATTCCCTGATAGCCGGATAGGGTCAGGGGGCCCCGCGACGAAAGAGGCGAACAGGCCGGCCGCTTCGGCGACACCCAATCCGTCGAATCCCTGGCCCATCGCGGTGACGCCATAGGCAATCGTCATGCTTGCGATCACGGAATAGTAGGAAAGGATGACGAAGCCGGGAAAGATCATGAGCCAGCCGACCCAACGCCAGCGCGCCGAGCCGCAGCTGCGCGCTGCAAGCCGCCCGAAGGACAGGACCGTATCGCCGCCGCCCCGCCGGCCGATGACGAACTCCGCCAGCATCAAGGGCAACACAACCAGCAGCAGGCCAAGGACGTAGAACAGGATGAAGGTCGCGCCGCCGTTCTCGCCGACCTCGTAGGGGAGTTTCCAGACCGAGCCGATGCCGATCGCGGAGCCGATGGTCGCCAGCATGAAACCGACGCGCCCGGACCACTGATCCTTGGGTTCCGGCGCAACCGGGTTTCGGCTCATGCCCGCGCCTGCTCCATGACGGCATCGAGGACCCGGGGCCGAGCGGGACGCCTATCCTCGGCGATACCGCTCCGACATCGGACGGCCCCGCTGGCTCACGCAATCGCGGCGCTAGGAAATACGGTCCCAGCGGAAGTTGTCGGCATAGTTCTTGGCCGCGACATGCCGGTTTTCCGGTTCTTCGATCCGGTAGGCGATGTCCTTCTTTTCGGCATAGGCGATGGCATGTTCCTTGGTCTCGAAGCGCAGGCGAAGCTGCTGCTTCATATCGCCCGACCCGACCCAACCCATCAGGGAATCGTGGTGCTTCTTCTCTTCCGGCTCGAATTCCAGAACCCAGCGCTTGGTATTGCCGCGCCCGGATTGCATCGCCGTCTTGGCCGGCCGATAGATCAATGCCGTCATCACAAACGATTCCCGCCTCTCTTTTCACGCAAGTCTTTGTCCCGGTACGCAGCGCTGGTCGGGGCGACTGGATTCGAACCAGCGACCTGATGCTCCCAAAGCATCCACTCTACCAGGCTGAGCTACGCCCCGCCCCGCTTCCGGGCGTTCGGTCTATTATTCTAATCGCACCCGAACGCATTCGCGTGAGATACACGATGGCCCCTTTCGCGGCAAGGACAAGGCCGCTATGTAGATACTCGTGCGGCCGCCATCCCGCGCGGGCGCCTCTCTGATCGGGGCGCATTCGCGCCGCCCATTCCACAAAAAAAACCAGGGGACAGGACGCGTGTCGGTCAAAACCATTCAAATCGACGATTCCGTATACGACTACATGCTGCGCGTCGGCTCGCGCGAACCCGATATCCTTCGCCGCCTGCGCGCTGAAACCGCGAGCCTGGGGAAATACTCCTACATGCAGATCTCACCCGAGCTGGGACAGTTCCTTGGTTTTCTGGTGGAACTGACCGGCGCCAGGCGCATGATCGAGGTCGGCACCTTCACCGGCTACAGCGCGCTGGCCGTGGCGCTGCACCTGCCGAAGGACGGCAGCATCCTGGCCTGCGACATCAGCGAGGAATGGACCAGCATCGGCCGGCCCTATTGGCGCGAAGCAGGCGTGGATGACCGCATCGACCTGCGCATTGGACCGGGCGTCGAGACGCTCGACTCCCTGATCGCCGCGGGCGAAACCGGCGCTTATGACATGGTCTTCATCGATGCCGACAAGGACCGCTATATCGACTATTTCGAGCAGGCGCTGTTGCTTCTTCGCCCGGGCGGTCTGATCGCGGTCGATAACGTGCTGTGGAGCGGCCGGGTCGCCGACGAAACCGACCAGGAGCCCGGTACGGTCGCGATTCGGGCCTTCAACGAGCACGTCTCCAGCGACGAACGCGTCACCCTCTCCCTGGTCCCGATCGGCGACGGCCTGACCCTGGCACGCAAGCGCTAGTGGACAGCCGGAGCGGCTAAACAATAGGGTCGAGTTCCGGTTGGGGGCCTGACATGCGCTCCATGCCATCTCCGGAGGAGACACTCAGACGAACTACTTCCGTGACGAACTGTTTGAGTCCGACACGCTGGGAAACGAGGCGCTGGACCGCTATTGGGCCGCCCGCTTCACCTTCTCCGGGTCGATGTAACGATTCGGGCAGCGAAGCATCCCCTGCGCGAATAGGCCGGACGTATAGGCTCCGGCCTATTCGTGCAGGCCATCGGGCGTGATCGCAGGCAGATGGATCGCCCCCCTGAAACGTCAGTCTCGAACGACGCAACGACGCCCCGGGCCGCGCCCTCAGTTCAGGATCAGAGAATGCTCGACCCGATCGCCGAGCCGAATACCCAGGCTCGCCGCCGACCCCCCGGCAAGCTCAAGCACGAAGCGCACAGGGCCAGTCGGGCCGATGGGCGTTTCGTCGAGCGGCTTGGCTTCGGCATGGATCGATTCGATCACCCCGCTCTCCCCAATGAAAAACATGTCGAGGGGGATCAGGGTATTGCGCATCCAGAAGGCGGTCGGGCGCGGCGAGCCGAAATCGAACAGCATCCCCGTGCCCGGCAACAGACCCAGGCGGCACATCAAGCCGATCTCACGCTCACTTGTGCCGGTGGCGACCTCGACCTGAAAATGCTGCTCGCCCCGCTCGGTGCCAATGACCAGGGGCGAGACAGGAAGCGGCTGCACCTCGATTTGTGCGCAGTCCTGCGCAGCGGCCGG
The DNA here is from genome assembly GCA_963583595.1 of Alphaproteobacteria bacterium. Classification (GTDB taxonomy): domain Bacteria; phylum Pseudomonadota; class Alphaproteobacteria; order CADEGL01; family CADEGL01; genus JABIRQ01. The sequence goes on from CAUZWC010000017.1 coordinate 16,179, forward strand.
GGCGACCGATACCAAACCGACAAGAGCAAGAACGATGGCTGAGATGACGTGTTTCATGGCCGGGAAATAGCGCGTCTTGCCCGGCGCGGCAATCGGCCCCGCGCAATCCCCGGTCGAAAGCTTGCAAAGCTTGCGCCAAGCCGCCATATACTCGCGCAACACCCGGGGGAGCCGTCACACGCGGCTGAGAGGTCCAATTCGGACGACCCCTTGAACCTGATCCGGCTCGTACCGGCGAAGGAAGGCGTGATGTGACCGCAAACCCCGAACCATTCCCACGCCCAGATACCGCGCCATCGGTAACCCTGACAGGCGCCCGCCTCGAATTCGACGGCGTGCCGTTGTTCGAGAATCTGGATATCGCCGTCGAGGGCGGGCGCTGGACCTGTCTGCTCGGCCCCAGCGGCGTCGGCAAGACAAGCCTGTTGCGCCTGATCGCCGGCCTGACCGATGCCGCCGCCGGCGCCGTCTCCTGCGGCGACGGCGCGCGCCTCGACGGCCGCATCGCCTATATGGCCCAGCAGGATCTGCTGCTGCCCTGGGCCACGGTCCTCGAGAACGTGATGCTGGGCCATCGTCTGCGCGGCGACAGGCAACCACGGGGCGAGGAAGTCGACCGCGCCCGCGCCTTGCTCGCCCAGGTCGGATTGGCGAGCCGCGAAACCGAAAGGCCCGCGGCCCTGTCCGGCGGCCAGCGCCAGCGCGTCGCCCTCGCCCGCACCCTGATGGAAGACCGGGCCATCGTCCTGATGGACGAACCCTTTTCCGCCGTCGACGCCATCACGCGCTACCGTCTTCAAGAACAGGCCGCGGCGTTGCTGGCCGGGCGCACCGTGCTGCTGGTCACGCACGATCCCATGGAGGCCCTGCGCCTGGGCGATGTGGTTCATGTCATGGCCGGCCATCCGGCGCACCTGGACCGGCCCTTGCGCCCGACGGGAACCCGTCCACGCGATCCCGCCGATCCGAAACTGCGCGAATTGCAATCCGACCTCCTGCGCCGGTTGGCGGCAGCGGAGGGAATGTCATGAGGCTGCTGCGCCCCTTGATCATTTTCGCCGGGCTGATCGCCCTGTGGCAGAGCACCGTTTCATTCCTCTCTCTCCCCCACTACATCCTGCCCGCCCCCGCGCGGGTGGCAGCCGCCTGGTGGGACCGATCCGGCTCGATCCTTCACCACGCTTCCGTGACCGGAGCGGAAATTCTGGTCGGCCTCGCGCTCGGCGCCATGCTCGGCTGCCTCAGCGCCTTGACCCTGGCCAGCTATCGCCCGGCGCGGCGCTGGCTCATGCCCATGCTGGTCGTCAGCCAATCGATCCCGGTCTTTGCCCTCGCCCCGATCCTGGTGCTCTGGCTGGGCTATGGCATGGGCTCTAAGGTCGCGATGGCGACCCTCATCATCTATTTCCCAGTGACCACCGCCTTTCTCGACGGGTTGCGGCGGACCGAACCCGGCTGGCTCGATCTCGCCCGCACGATGGGCGCGAGCCGCCGCTCGATCTTGCTGCATCTGCGCATACCCGCCGCCCTCCCCGCCCTTGCCTCGGGCATCCGGGTCGCCACGGCCATCGCCCCGATCGGCGCCGTGGTCGGCGAATGGGTCGGGTCCAGCGCCGGACTCGGATTCATGATGCTGCACGCCAATGCGCGGATGCAGATCGATGTCATGTTCGCCGCCCTCTTCACCCTGGGGGTGATGGCGGTCGCCCTCTATTACGCGGTCGATGCCGTCCTGCGCCGCTTCGTCTCCTGGCAGGCCGAGACCGACCCCAGCAGAGACCACAACGACGCGAGGAGTTTTCCGCAATGACCATTTCGACCGCTCGCCGCATCGCCGCCCTGGCCGGCATCATGCTGCTGCTGATCGCCGCCATGCCCGCACGCGCCGCGGAACCCCTAACGGTCCTGCTCGACTGGTTCGTCAATCCGGACCACGCGCCGCTCGTCATCGCGCAGCAAAAAGGCTACTTCGCCAAACATGGTCTGGAGGTCGAGTTGATTGCCCCGGCCAATCCCAACGACCCGCCCAAGCTGGTCGCGGCGGGCCAGGCGGATATCGCCATCGGCTACCAGCCCCAACTCGTCCTGCAGGTTGCCGAGGGGCTGCCGCTGATGCGCATCGGCACCCTGGTCGCGACGCCGCTCAACTGCCTCGTCGTGCTTGCCGACGGCCCGATCGCCACGATCGCGGATCTGAAGGGGCGCAAGATCGGCTATTCGGTCGGTGGATTCGAAGACGCCCTGCTGGGCGCCATGCTCGAGAAGCACGGATTGACGCTGGACGACGTCACCCTGGTGAACGTGAACTTCTCGCTCTCGCCGGCCCTCTTCTCCGGCCAGGTCGATGCCGTGATCGGCGCCTTCCGGAATTTCGAGCTGAACCAGATGGATATCGAGGGCCGGCCCGGCCGCGCCTTCTATATCGAAGAGGAGGGCGTGCCGGATTACGACGCGCTCATCCTGCTGGCCAACAAGGATCGGCTGGACGATCCGCGTCTGCGCCCCTTCCTGGACGCTATGGGCGAAGCCGTGCGCTATATCATTAACTACCCGGAAGAGAGCTGGGAACTCTTCATCGCGGCCTATCCGGACCTGGACGACGAACTGAACCGCCGGGCCTGGCGCGACACGATTCCCCGCCTCGCCCTGCGCCCGGCGGCCCTGGACAGCTCGCGCTATCGCAAGCTCTCGAAATTTTTGGAGAAGCGCGGGCTGATCGCGAAAGCGCCCGAAACCTCCACCTATGCCGTCGAGATCGATTGAGGCGGCGGTTGCGAAACGAGGCGGCGGAAGACCAAGCGCATCAGCATCGGCATGAAAAACAGCGGGAACTGCGTGCAAATCAGGTAGAGCAGAACCTCGGGCCCGACGGCGTCGATTACTGCCGCCGTCATCAGGGACATGTTACGATTGCCCGAAACCAGGGCTACCACCAGTCCCTGGGCCCGACTCCTGCGCCATAGCAGCGCGGCACCGATGATCTGGAGGGCGGCGTTCAGCCCGAAGGCGGCAAGGGTATAGCCGAGCACCAATTCGGGTTCTGCAAGGATATGCCCGCGCATCCCGTCCATCAGGCCGATACCGAAACCCGCGATCAGCAGGACCGTGATCGCACCGATCTTCTCGCCATGGCGTACCACCCGCGCGCGCGTCAACAGCCGCCGGATCAACCAGGCAAGGCCCAGGGCGATCGACACCATCGCGCCCAGGCGCAGCAGAAGATGGCCCGCCGAGAGATGCACCGCGCCCAGGCCCAAGGCCTCGATCATGCCCGGGCCGGTAAAAGGCGCCAAGGCGCTGCCGCCGAGGGAGACAAGCAGCGCCTGCACCGGCTCCGCCCCCACGATCAGCGCATAGGCCGGTGCCGACATGATGGGCGGCGAGACGGCGTTGAGCATCAGTCCCGCGAAAAGCGGCGAGCCGGGTTCCAGCAAGACCAGGCAAACCCCGTAGACCAGCAATGGCGCGCCGATCAGCAGCCAGGCGAGGATGGCCAGGAGCGAGAAGGGCCGGCGCAGATGCGCGGCGATCAGGGACCAGTCCATGCGCACGCAGGCGAATGTCATGGTCAGGATCGAGAGAGGCAGAACGGCTGGGCGCAACAGCTCTGCCAGATCCTGCCAGGCCAACCCGACGAAGATCGAAGCAACGAGCACCCGCGTCGAATGACGCTCGAACCATGCGGCGGTGGCGGCGATCACGCGGCCGGCTTCTCATTCTGTTTCGGGCAAACTCGGCACAGCTTCGCCGATGGCCGCGGCAATGCCAATCGCCGCGCGTCAATCCGGACCCGCGGGCGCGGAGTCAGCCGTCCAGGGTCTCGACGACCGTTTGCTGGAACCGTTGGACATTCGCTTCCCAGAGCGGAGAGAAGCGAGTTTCGATTCCCGCCGCGTCGCGCCGTTTGTAGTTCTCATGGACGCTGCGGACGAAGGGGATGTCCTGCTCGAAGACCAGACGCCATTGCGCCTCCTGCCGCCGCCGCTCCTCCTCCAGCGCCGGATCGGTCGCGGCATCGCCGCCGTAATAATGCCGGAAGACGACCTTCGTGTTCTCGGCCCCGTCGGGCAGCATAAGGCCCTGGAGGACCTGATTGTGGCGAGTCTGGAAGCAGCCGGTCGGGAACAGGCTCATGAAATAGGTCCGCTGTTCCGCCTTCGGGTCGAGCAGGGCGGGGAAGCGGGAATCGTGCCCCATGACGGCGCCCGCGTCCTTCTTCGCGTCGCGGTAGGCGCGCGCCGAGGAATTGGCGAAGAAGACCCGGTCGGCATTGTGGAGGCGCGGGTTGTTCTCGCGCGCGCCCTGGACGATCTGCGGATGCCCCCAGGTCAGGTGGTAATCCTCGATCGCGCCCTCGACCGAGACCTTCCAGTTGCCCGGATAGTCGCAGCCCCATTGCTGACCCGAATAGCGCAGCGAGGAAAATTCGTAGTCGGCAAGAAGATCGTTCAGGGGGGCCATATGCCGGTCGAAAGTCTCGGCCTTGCCGTCGATATTCACATAGACGAGGTCGAGCCATTGACCGCAGGCGATCTCGCGCAGGTCCAGGCCGGTGATGTCGATGGCCGGATCGGAATTGCGCCGGTCGCCGCCAATCTTCGGCGTCGCCAGCAGCCGCCCATCGAGGTCGTAGGTCCAGGCGTGCCAAGGGCAGACCAGGGCGCTGCGCCCCTTGCACGGCTC
>CAUZWC010000018.1:0-20767 GCA_963583595.1 Alphaproteobacteria bacterium
TCAGCGCGTGTTTGCCTTCGCGTCGGTCGAGTTGCCAGGAGCCCACGCCGAGCAGAATTGCCAAGGCGCAGACCGTCATAATGGACGGAAAAAGGAGGCCGCGATCAGGACCGCTCATCAAACTCGTCGCGCCGGTGCCGGAACTGCTGGGCGACCAGGAAGGCCTTGAGCGGCCGTAGCAGGCCAACCGTCGCAATCAGGATGATGGGTGGCCATAGCACGACATGGAGCCAATAGGGCGGCCCAAAGCTCATCTCGACCCAAACCGCCACGCCGACGACGGCGAAGCCCAGGAACAGGATGATCAGGGCAGCCGGCCCATCGCCCGAATCCTGGGCCGACAGGTCCAGGTCGCAGACTTCGCAGCGATCGCGAACGGTCAGGAAGCCGGTATAGAGAGGGCCTCGCCCGCAGCGTGGGCAGCGGCAGGCGAGGCCCGCTTGGAACGGAGATATCTCTGGATAGTCGATCGTCTTCGTCCTCTATGCGTCGAACACGACCGAACCCTCGCCCCACCAGTAGATGCAGATGAAGAGGAACAGCCAGACGACATCGACGAAATGCCAATACCAGGCCGCCGCCTCGAAGCCGAAATGATGATCCGGCTTAAAATGACCCTTATAGGCTCGGACGAAGCAAACGATCAGGAAGATCGTGCCGACGATGACATGGAAGCCGTGGAAGCCCGTCGCCATGAAGAATACTGTCGGGAAGATGCCCTCCTGGAAGCCATAGGGCGCATGAGCGTATTCGAAGGCCTGGACGCCAGTGAAGATCAGACCCAAGCCGATGGTCAGGGCCAGACCGGCCAGCATATGCTTGCGGTTGCCCTCGATCAGGGCGTGATGCGCCCAGGTGACCGTGACGCCCGAGGTCAGCAGGATCAGGGTGTTCAGGAAGGGCAGGTTCCAAGGGTCGAAAGTGACGATCCCGTCCGGCGGCCAGACCCCGCCGATCGCCTCGGTCGGAAACAGGCTGGCATTGAAGAAGGCCCAGAACCACGCCACGAAGAACATCACCTCCGAGGCGATGAACAGCAGCATGCCGTAGCGCAGGCCGATCTGCACGGGCATCGAATGGAAGCCTTCGAAAGTGGCCTCCTTGATCACGTCGCGCCACCACAGGGCCATGGTCAGCAGGGTCAGAACCAACCCCGCGACCGCGACCCAGGGGCCGCTGCCATGGAAGTAGAGGACGGCCCCGACCGTCAGAACGAGCGCCGAGGTGGCACCCATTGCCGGCCAGGGACTCGGATCGACTAAATGCCACGGATGCTTCTGCTCGTGCGCGGCAGCGTGCGAATCAGTCATTCCTTCACCACTCCAATTTCCCACCAATCCCCAGGACAGCCGAAGCCCGCCCCCTATTATTGCGCCGTCGCCCTCGCGGCCGACGCATCGCTGACGCGCAATTCGTCCTCCCTCCCATGGAAGAAGAACGTATAGGACAGCGTGATTTCCAAAACTTCGCCGAGATTCGGGTCTTCCTCGATCGCCGGGTCGACATAGAACACCACCGGCATATCCACCAACTGACCCGGCTGCAGGGTCTGCTCGTCGAAACAGAAGCAGGCCACCTTGACAAAATACAGGCCCGCTTTGGCGGGCGTCACATTGAAGGTCGCTTGCCCGGTCACCGCGCTGTCCGCCGTATTATGAGCGCTGAAGAAGGCCAGGGCCTCTTCGCCGACCCGCACCGTCACCGAGCGCTGCTCGGGCTTGAAATCCCAGGGCAGGTCCTTGGCGGTGTTGGCGTCGAACAGAACCTTGATCATCCGGGTGCTTGCCGTCTCCGCGGTCGGCGCTTGCTCGGCCCGTTGGGTCGTGCCGCCATATCCAGTGACCTGACAAAACAGCTTGTACAGCGGCACCGACGCATAGGCCAAGCCCAGCATGCCGCAGACGACAGCGGACAGGACGAACGCGGTGCGGCGTTTGCCACCCATCGCCTAATTGCCCCCCATCCGAACCAGGGTCAGGACGTAAAATAGCGCGACCAACGCGACCAGGATCGCGAGAATCGCGAGATTCCGAGGGCGGCGGCTACAGCGGTACTTGGCGATTTTGCCGTCATTGCGCGCCATGTCACAGAACCCCGGCAAATCGGTCGGCAAGCAAGAGTGCGAAGATGCCAAAGAGATATAAGAGCGAATAGGCGAACATGCGCTTCGCCGCCGCGTCGCCTTCGGCCCGCGCGACCTGAACCGCCGTGAAAAGGAAAACCAGGCCGAGCAGCGCGGCGCCGATACCATAGATCGCGCCGGCCAGGCCCAGGAAGGACGGCAACAGGCTGATCGGCAGAAGCGCCACGGTGTAGAACAGGATCTGGCGCTTGGTTTCCCGCGCGCCCGCGACCACCGGCAGCATGGGCACCCCGGCCCGCTCGTAATCGTCGCAGCGATAGAGCGAAAGGGCCCAGAAATGCGGCGGCGTCCACATGAACACGATGAAGAAAAGCAGAACCGGCAGCAGGCCGATATCGCCGGTCACAGCCGCCCAGCCGATGATCGGCGGGAAGGCGCCCGCGGCGCCGCCGATGACGATATTGTGCGGCGTCCGGCGCTTCAGCCAGATGGTGTAGACGAAGACGTAGAAAAGGATGCTGGCGGCCAGCAGGCTCGCCGCGATCCAGTTGAGCGCCAGCCCCATCAGGGCGACGGAACCGACCGCGAGCACGGCGCCGAAGCCCAGGGCCTCGCCCGGATTCATCCGGCCCGCGGGCAGCGGACGATGCATCGTCCGGCGCATGCGCGCATCGATATCGCGCTCGTACCACATATTGATCGCGCCAGCCGCACCGGCGCCCAGGGCGATGCAGAACACGGCGATGACCGCCAGGACCAGGTGAATGCCGCCCGGCGCCAGGAACAGGCCGACCAGGCCGGTGAACACGACGAGGGATACGACGCGCGGCTTCAGGAGCGCCACGAAATCGACGACTGACGCGCCATCCGCCGCAGCCACCGAAATGCCGTCACTCTTGATTGTGCTGTCGCTCACCTCGCTTACCTACCTCCGAACCCTTGCGGCCGGACGAGCCCGATGCCCGCCTAGTCGATCTTGGGCAGTTCCTCGTATGTGTGGAACGGCGGCGGCGAGCTGACTTTCCATTCGAGCGTCGTCGCGCCCTCGCCCCAGGGGTTCGCGCCGATGCGCTCGCCCGAGGTCATGGTTTTGAACACGATATAGATGAACAGCACGACGCCCACGGCCGAGATGTAGGAGCCGTAGGACGCAATCTGGTTCCAGCCGGCATAGGCGTCCGGATAGTCCGGGATGCGGCGCGGCATGCCGGACGCCCCCAGAAAATGCATCGGGAAGAAGGTCACGTTGACACCGATGAAGGTGATCCAGAAATGAATCTTGCCCAACCGCTCCGGATACTGCCGGCCGCACATCTTGCCGATCCAGTAGTAGAAGCCGCCGAAGATCGCAAAGACCGCGCCCAGGGACAGGACGTAGTGGAAATGCGCGACCACGTAATAGGTGTCGTGGAACGCCATATCCATGCCGGCAGCGGCAAGCACCACGCCGGTCACGCCGCCGACCGTGAACAGAAAGATGAAGCCGATCGCAAATAGCATCGGCGTCTTGAACTCGATCGAGCCGCCCCACATGGTCGCGATCCAACTGAAGATCTTGACCCCCGTGGGCACCGCGATGACCATCGTGGCGGCGGTGAAATAGGCCCGCGTGTCGACGCTCAGCCCGACCGTATACATGTGATGGGCCCAGACGATGAAGCCGATGAAGCCGATCGCAACCATCGCATAGGCCATGCCGAGATAGCCGAAGACCGGCTTCTTCGAGAAGGTCGAAATGATCTGGCTGATCATACCGAAGCCCGGAAGGATCAGGATGTAGACCTCAGGGTGGCCGAAGAACCAGAACAGATGCTGGAACAGGATCGGGTCACCACCACCGGATGCCTCGAAGAATGTCGTGCCGAAATTGCGGTCGGTCAGCAGCATCGTGATCGCGCCGGCGAGAACCGGCAGCGACAGCAGCAGCAGAAACGCCGTGATCAGCACCGACCACACGAACAAGGGCATCTTGTGCATGGTCATGCCCGGCGCGCGCATGTTCAGAATGGTCGTGATGAAATTGATCGCGCCCAGGATCGACGACGCACCCGCCAGATGAATCGAGAAGATCAGAAAATCCACCGGCGGTCCGCTATGGCCGAGCGTGCTGCTGAGCGGCGGATAGAAGGTCCAGCCCGTGCCCGTGCCGCCGCCGGTAAAGGCCGCGAGCAGAAGCAGGATGCCGGCCGGAACCAGCAGCCAGAAGCTGATGTTGTTCATGCGCGGGAAGGCCATGTCCGGCGCCCCGACCATGATCGGCACGAACCAGTTGCCGAACCCGCCGATCATGGCCGGCATGACCATGAAGAAGATCATGATCAGCCCGTGCCCGGTGATGAGCACGTTGTAGAGCTGGTTGTCACCGCCGAGGATGCCCGCGCCGGGTTCCGCAAGCTCCATGCGGAACACGATGCTCATCGCCGTTCCGATCAGCCCGAAGACGATGGCGAAGATGATGTACATCGTGCCGATGTCTTTGTGGTTGGTCGAATACACCCAGCGTTTCCAGCCGGTCGGATGGTCGTGGGCATGATCGCCGTGGGCATTGGCACCGTAAGCCATCGTCGTTCCTCTCGGTCTCGCTCGGTTATTCGGTCGCAGCGGAATTCGCCAGACGCAACGGCTTGTCGCCGTCGTCCATATCGCGCGTTGCCTGCTTTTCCTTGATCCAGGCGTCGAATTCTTCCTTCGAAACGGCCTGAATCATGATCGGCATGAAGCCGTGGCGCACGCCACACAGTTCGGAACATTGCCCGTAATACATCCCGGGCTCGTTGATCCGGAACCAGGTCTCGTTCACGCGGCCCGGAACGGCATCCTTCTTCACGCCGAAGGACGGAATCGTCCAGGAATGGATCACGTCGTCCGCCGTCACGAGCAGGCGGATATTGGTCTCCACCGGCAGGACGATGGCCGCATCGGTCGTCAGAAGGCGTGGCTGGTCAGGCTGGAGATCCTCGTCCTCGACCATGATCGAATCGATTTCGTAGTCGCCGTAGTCGGGATAGACATGGGTCCAGTACCACTGGTGACCGACGGCCTTCAGCGTCATATCGGGGGTCTCGACCTTGTCGAGATAATAGAGCTGCTTCAGCGACGGTATCGCGATCAACACGAGGATGATGACCGGCACCGCGGTCCAAATCACCTCGATCAGGCTGTTGTGCGTCACCTTCGACGGCGTCGGATTGGCCCGCGCGTTGAAACGCACAATGACATAGACCAGCAAGACCAGCACGAATGCCGCGATCGCCACGATAGTAATGAGCAGCCACTCGTTGAAGGCGACGATGTTCTCCATGTTGGGAGACGCCGCCTTCTGGAAACCCAATTCCCAAGGCTCGGGCTGCCCCGCGGCCCAGGCCGTCGAGATACCCAGCAAGGCGAGAACCGCCGAAATCACCACCAAACCGAATCGTCCAAGCTTCATTGGGCCAGTTCCGCTCTTCTACAGGTCCTGGATTGCCGCCCGGGATCGAGCTGCAGCGAGCGCCGACAGTAAATTAGCGACCTATCATACACAACGGCCCGCGACGTCTTCGCGCGCCCTCCCCCCACGACAGGTCATTGTCGTCGCTTTCGCGGCGCCGAATACACCACACCTCCCCCCAGGAAACAACACAAACGAGACGGTAATATGCTTGCGCCTGTCGCATGGCTCTGGCCTCGCGCCGGTTAGCCTCCATATAGTCACTGAATGACAGCCCGCCTTGCGCCCATCGGCGCGGGCGATGCGACAGGAAGCGAATAGAAATGACCGATATCGCGGCAACCGACGATCTTTTCTTCACCCGGGCGGGCCTGGATCGGCACCGCACCGAATCTATCGTCGAAAACGCCCTGGCCAAGGCCGACGACGGCGAGTTGTTCCTCGAATACAAGCAGTCCGAATCTCTCGTGTTCGATGACGGCCGCCTGCGCAGCGCCAGCTTCGACACCACCCAGGGCTTCGGCTTGCGCGCCGTGGCGGGCGAGGCGACCGGCTATGCCCATGCCTCCGAACTCTCCGAGGCCGCGATCCGCCGCGCCGCCGAGACGGTGGAATCGGTCGCGCGTGGCTATGGCGGCACGATGGCCGAGGCCCCGGCGCGCACCAACCGTCACCTCTATGTGGAAGACAATCCGCTGCACGAGGTGGGTTTCGGAACCAAGGTCAAGCTGCTGGCCGAGATCGATGCCTATGCCCGGGCTCGCGATCCACGGGTAAGCCAAGTGATGGTCAACCTGATGGGGATTTGGCAAGCGGTCCAGATCATCCGAGCCGGAGGCGAATCGCGCTCCGATATCCGCCCGCTGGTCCGCCTCAACGTCCAGGTCGTCGCCGCCGAAGGTGATCGGCAGGAATCCGGCAACGAGGGCCGCGGCGGGCGCGGCGGCTATTCCACCTGGCTGAGCGAAGACAACTGGAAGGCCCAGGTCGACGAAGCCCTGCGCCAGGCCCTGGTCAATCTCGAATCCATCGACGCGCCGGCGGGCGAAATGCCCGTCCTGCTCGGCCCCGGCTGGCCCGGCATCCTTCTGCACGAGGCCATCGGCCATGGATTGGAAGGCGATTTCAACCGCAAGAAGACCAGCGCCTTCGCCGGGCTGATGGGCCAGCGGATAGCCGCGCCCGGCGTCACGGTCGTCGATGACGGTACGATTCCAGATCGCCGCGGCTCGCTCAGCGTCGATGACGAGGGCACGCCGACGGAACGGACCGTGCTGATCGAGGACGGCCGCCTCGTCGGTTTCATGCAGGATCGGATGAACGCCCGGCTGATGGGCATGGCGCCGACTGGCAACGGGCGGCGCGAAAGCTATGCCTTTGCCCCCATGCCGCGCATGACCAACACCTGCATGTTGGGCGGCGACCGCGATCCCGGCGAAATCCTGCGCGGCATGAAGCACGGCCTCTATGCGGTGAATTTCGGCGGCGGCCAGGTCGATATCACCAGCGGCAAGTTTGTCTTCTCCTGCACCGAGGCCTACATAATCGAGGACGGCAAGCTCGGCGCGCCGGTCAAGGGCGCCACCCTCATCGGCAACGGGCCTGACGTGCTGACTAAGGTCGGCGCGATCGGCAACGACATGGCGATGGATTCGGGCATCGGCACCTGCGGCAAGGACGGCCAGGGCGTGCCGGTCGGCGTCGGCCAGCCCACCCTCCTGATCGACGCTCTGACCGTCGGCGGCACCGCCGCCTAGGTCGCAACGCGGGCCGGGTCGGCGGTCGAACCGCCTTGATATCCCGAAGCAAAGCCGGCGTGCTCGCCGCACTCGCGGTCCTGGCTGCCATCGTCGGGCTCCTGGCCGTTTTCGACACACCGCGCGAGACCCGCGACGGCGCGGACCGGAGCTACTGGTCCTACGACCTCTCCACAGCCACGGGCGTCGCCCCGGCGCGCGCCTTGCCGGACGGCTGCGACCCTTTCTTCGACGACGATCCGGCGACGGCCTATCGCCCGTCCGCCCCAGCGCTGGACGGCTTCGATCGGACCGTGCTGCGGGCCTGTGGACCGATCCGGGGCCGTGCCACAGCGACGGAATTTGAGACCCTGATCTTCGACCATATCGCCCTGATCCGACCGCGCCTGCCGGCGGTTTAGCATGGGCTCGACGATTCCGCGATCCACCGGAAGCTTGCCGGCATCTGGCTCGGCCGCGACGGCTTCGATCACATCTTCTGCGGGGAATGGGGAAAGGGTCGTATCGACGGCCTGCATTTCCGCGGGCGCTACCTTCAGCTTCAGCGCGAGGCGGCGGCCTGTTTCCGCGCGACGGACCGGCCCGAACTCCGGCCCGGCCAGATCTACACCATCGGCGTGGCGACCGCGGACGGCGCCGAATTCGCCCCCATCAAGGGCTATGCCCTGACCCAGTCGGCCCTCGATATTCTGGCCCGGGGCACGACCGGCTTTTCGGCCTGCTGCGTGCCGGGCGCAGATTGGCTACCCTACCGGGACCGTTTCAGCCGCCAGGTCTTCGTCCGGTCGGACTGAAGGCGGGCCAGCCATCATGAACCGCCTGATTTGCCGGGCCCGGAACCGCGCCGGAACGGCCGATGCCGCCCTGATCACGCTTTATCCCGACGCGTCTCCCGTGGAGCCTTACCCCCAATGTCGCTTTTGACCGGATGGCTCCGCTCTGGCAGGGTGCGCCGGTCGGTTCCCATGAGCCCCCCACGACCGAGAAAACAATGAAGAGAATCCTGTTCGCGCTGGCCCTCGTTCCGATGGTCTTTGCCATGGCCCCGCCCAATTCGGCATTCGCCGCCGATGCCAAAGGTCAATTCGCCATCGATGGCATCGGCGCCGCGCCCTGTTCGGCCCTGCTCAAGGCCAGGGAGGGCGACAATCGTTCGCTCTTCCTCGCGGTCGGCGGCTGGATCGGGGGATACATTACGGCCGTCAACGCCCTGACCGACGACACCTTCGATCTGACCCCCTGGGAGAAAACCGATCTGTTCATGGCCCTGCTTGAGAGCAATTGCGAGCAGAACCCGGATCTGCAGGTCGTCGTGATCGTGCGCGGTCTGGTCCAGTCCCTCTTCGCCGAACGTCTGCGCAGCTCGACTGAGAGCAAGCAGGTCGATCTCGGCGAGGGCCGCAAGGTGGCCCATTACGTCGATACCCTCCGGCGCATTCAGAAGGCGCTGAAGGACCAGGGCCACTATACGGGCACGATCGACGGCGATTACGGCCCGGGCACCCGCACCGCCATGGCTGCATTCCAGAAGTCGGCCGAGTTGGAGCCCACGGGCCTGCCCGACCAGCTTACCCTGCTCCGCCTCCTCCATCCGGGCGGACCGGGCGGCAAGCAGTAGCGGTTACCGTGCCGGGCGCCGATCGCGCCCGGCCGGATACCCTTTCTCCTATCCGAGAGGCCGCGTCGCCTCGACCAGCCAATCCGCCGCCACGCCATCCAGCAGCGGCGCGAGGGTTTCGCGCACCCGGGCGTGATAGGCGTCGAGCCAGGCGATTTCCTCGCCTCTCATCAGCGCCGGTTCGATCAGCGCGCGGTCGATGGGCGCCAGGGTGATCGTTTCGAAGCCCAGCATCGGCCGCTCGCCGCCCGCGACGGGCTCCTCCGCCACCACGACGATCAGATTCTCGATGCGAATGCCGTAGGCGCCGGTCTTGTAGTAGCCTGGCTCGTTCGAGACGATCATGCCCGGATCCAGGGCCTGATGGGACCGTTTGGAGATGCCCTGCGGCCCCTCGTGAACGCCCAGATAGCTACCGACCCCATGGCCCGTGCCATGGTCGAAATCGACCCCGCCGCGCCATAGCGCGCCGCGCGCCAGCACGTCGAGCTGGGCGCCGGTCGTGCCGGCCGGAAAAACCGCGCGCGCCAGCCCGATATGACCCTTGAGCACGCGGGTGAAGCGGTCGCGCGCCTCGACCTCCAATTCGCTCTCGCCCGCGCCTCGAACCAAGACGGTGCGGGTGACATCGGTGGTACCGTCGAGATATTGCCCGCCCGAATCGACCAGATAGAGATCGCCGGGTGCCAGGGTCCGGTTGGTCGCTTCGGTCACGCGGTAATGGACCACCGCTCCGTTGGGTCCAGTGCCGGAGATCGGCTCAAAACTCACCCCGCGGAATTTGTCGAGCCCGGCGCGCAGTGCGGTCAGATGGCGGGCTGCGTCCAGTTCGGTCACCCTGCCCGAGGGCGCTTCCGCCTCGAGCCAGGCGAGAAAGCGGACCAGCGCCGCGCCGTCGCGGATATGAGCGGCGCGCGTGCCGGCCAGTTCCGCCTCGGTCTTGCGTGCCTTGGGCAGGATGCAGGGGTCGGCCTCGCGCAAGGTTTCCGCGCCGGCGCGCTCCAGCCGGTCGAATACCGCGACCGGCGCCCCGCCCGGATCGACCATCACCCGGCCGCTCCCATCTCCCCCACCGCCAAGTGCGTCGAGCGCCGCGTCGAATTTCGTCATCGGGCGCAGGCGCACCGCCGGGCCGAGATGCCCGGCCAGGTCTGGCGCCGCCTTGCGCAGATCCATGAACAGATCGACCTCGCCCGCCGCGTTCAGGATGGCATAGGCCAGGGCCAGCGGCGTGCAGGGCACATCGCCGCCGCGCAGGTTGAGCAGCCAGGCGATCGAGGGCGGCGAGGTCAGAACCAGCGCCCGGGCGTCGCGCCGGGCCAGGACGGCCGCGATATCCTGGCGCTTGGCCTCGGAGTCGCGCCCCGTGTAGCGCAGATCATGGGGCCGGACGGGGGAAACCGGCGGCGCCGGCTGATCGCTCCAGACCGCGTCCAGCGGGTTGGTCTCGACCGGGACAAGCTGGGCGCCTGCCCGCTCCGCCGCCTTGCGCAGCCCGGCCAGGCCGCCCGGCGTGTGGAGCCAGGGATCGAAGCCGATGCGCATGCCCGTCTCGGCCGCCTCGGCCAGCCAATCCGTCGCCGGCTCGTCCGAGATATGGCGGATATTGTAGAGCGCAGCATCGACCTGGTCGCGGACCTGAAGCGTGTAGCGCCCGTCGACGAAGATCGCGGCGCGCCCGCGCAGCACCAGGGCCAGCCCGGCCGACCCGTTGAATCCCGTCAGCCAGGCCAGCCGCTCGGCCCGTGCCGGCAGGAATTCGTTCTGATATTCGTCGCCATGGGGCACCACGAACCCGTCCAGCCCGTCCGCCGCCAGGCGCTTGCGCAGGGCGGCCAGACGCGCGGCGGCGTCGAGGGCCGGCCCGTCGGACCGCGCGGCCATCACCGCTTTGAGAGCGCGCAGCTGCTCCTCCAGGGCTTTTTCCGAATCGGTGCCGGGTTGCGCGCCAAGGTCGGGATGAACGAGCCACATCCAATCGTCCGGCTCGACCGAAGGGGCCGCGGCCAGCACGCCGGCGATCAGCGCGCGCAGCTCTACCGGCCCCTGCTCCAGGCCGGCTCCGTGTAGCAACGCGGCCAGCTCTTCGTCGCCGCCATAGTTTCCGCTTTCCGTCCTCGTTCCGTCCACCGGCACCCCTTCATATCCTCCGCTTCGTCTGCCGTCGAAGCTAGGCCCCGGCGCGGAGCGCGGCAAGCGCAGGGCGGCGATCTCAACTCATGCCGCATGCGCAATGCTGCGATGCCGCAATCTCTGCTGTGGCGCCAGATTGCATGTTTATATTGCATCTTACTGACAGTTATAGTGGTTTGTTGTGCGTCGCAATATAGCGAGCGCGTGCCAGCCGTCCGTTTTGTTTCTTCGTCGAGTGAGGTGAGCCATGGACACCATGTTTCAGGCAGCCACGAACGGCCGGACGGATCAGCGCCGCGCGCAAGCGACAGCCATAGCCATGATCGGCGCCCTTCATCGCGTGGTCGTGCGGACCGGCGACGCCCTGCTGCGCGAAAAGCGGCGGCGGGCGACGATCGAGGAATTGCGCCGGCTCGACGACCGGGCCCTGAACGATATCGGCCTGACCCGCGATCGGATCAGCGCCGCGGTCGGTCAGATCTACGGTCGCCGCCCGACAGCGAACGAGACAGCGAACGAGAACGAGCCGCCGATGGCGGCCTAGTCGGAGGCTTCCTCCTCCCCCCTTGTCTCAGACTGGAAACGGGGCGCCTTCGGGCGCCCCATTTTCGATTCCGGACCGGCAGGTTCCCGGTCCCGGTCCAATCTCGGATCTACGCGGCGGCGGCGCGGCTCAGGATCGCGGTCCTCCATTCGCCGAACTCGACGGTCTCGCGCAGACCAAGCCCAGCCGCGAGATAGGCCGCGTCGAGCCTGGGGCCCTGGCCGATCAGCACGCCGGACAGGATGGCACGCCCGTCCGGTGCGACCAGAGCCGCGAGATCGGCTGCCATGCCGACCAGGGGTTCGAGCAGGATATTAGCCAGGACGAGATCGAAGGGCGCCGCCCAGCGCAGCGACCTGTCCGCCGCACCATCGCCCTCTGCCACGAAAACCCGATCCGCCACGCCGTTGCGCCGGGCGTTCTCTGCCGCATTGGCGACCGCGGCGGGGTCGTTGTCGACCGCCACGATCCGCACCTCGGGCCATAGCTTGGCCGCCGCGATGGCGAGAATGCCCGAGCCGCAGCCGAGATCGAGCACCGAGCCGGGCGCAGTCCCGATACGGCCCAACGCCTCGAGGCAGCCCATGGTGCTGCCATGGGTGCCCGCACCGAAGGCAGGCCCGGCATCCATGAGCAGCGGAATCGCGCCATCGGGACGGGGATCCTCGACATGACTGCCATAGACGTAGAACCGCCCCACGGCGACCGGCGGAAAGGCCGCACGGTTCTCGGCCAGCCAGTCTCGCTCGGCCAAGGCTTCGACCGCCACCTCGGGCGCGGCCAGGCCGAATGCCTCCGCGACCTCCGCCAGCAGGGTGCCCAGGAGCGACTCGTCCGGACACGCCCGCGCCAGCGCCTCGATGCGCCAGCCGCCACCCTCGGCGATCTCGGTGCCGGCGCTGTCCGCCACCGCCAGCAGGGTCTCCTCGAAGGCCTCGCGCGCCGCCTCCGGCACCGTCACGGTGATCCGCCACAACTCGGTCATTCGGGAGCGTTCATCTGAGAGCCGCCGTTTCGATCATGCTGCGATGCCTTGCCGCCGTGCCACGCCATCGCCAGACTGCCGCGCCAGGCCGCTTGGCCGGGGGGGGGTGAGAATGCAACCAGACAGAGGCCAGCGAGCCGCCGCGCCCGCCCGCATACAAGGGCCCCAAGGCGACCGGATGCGAGGCATCGTCCTGATGATGCTCGCCTGGTCGCTCTTCCCGGTGATGGATGCCATCTCCAAATACATCAGCGACGAATACCATGTCTTGCACATAGTATGGGCGCGTCTCGCGTTCCAGGCGCTCGCCACCGTGATCCTGCTGCTCGCCCTCGGCCGCCTGGACGCGCTGCGCACCGCCGCCCCGCGCCTGCAGCTGCTCCGGTCGGGCGGCTTCCTAGCCCATACCGTCCTGTTCGTCTCGGCGCTCGTCTTCGTCCCCCTGGCCGAGAGCATCGCGCTCCTCTTTATCGGCCCCATGCTGGTCGTCGCCCTGTCTGCGGTCCTGCTGCGCGAGAGGGTCGGCCCGGCGCGCTGGCTTACGGTCATGACGGGCTTCCTCGGCGCCATGCTTATCATCCGCCCGGGCCTGGGCGCACTGCACTGGGCCGCCGCCCTGGTCCTGTTGAGCGCCTTGTGCTTCGCATTCTACCAGGTCTGGACCCGGGGCCTGAACGCGGTCGATTCGCCGCTCACCACCCTGGCCTATACGCCCGTCGCAGGGCTTCTCGCGCTGAGCCCGCTGATACCCTTCGTCTGGGTCTCGCCAAGCCCGGCGGATTGGGCCTTGATGGCCCTGATGGGCGCGGTCGGCGCGCTCTCCCATTTCATCCTGATCAAGGCTTTCGAGGCGGCAGAGGCGTCGCTTCTCGCGCCCTTCGCCTATGTCCAGATCGTCAGTGCGACCCTGCTCGGCTTCATCGTGTTCGGCGACCTTCCCGACCGCTGGACGATCGCGGGCGCGGCCGTGATCGTCGCTGCTAATCTCGCCCTTGTCACCATCGACCGCCGACGCCCCCGACCGACTGGCGCGTCGTGAATCCGGCCGCCTCGCGCCTCGGTCAAGGGGTCAACCCGGCCCACGGCATCCTGATGTTCGTCGTCGCGGTCAGCATCTTTCCCATGCTGGACGCGATCGCGAAGACCCTGGCGGTCCACTATCCGGTCGTGCAGATCACCTGGGCGCGCTACGGCTTCCAGACGCTCGCTCTGCTGGCCTATTTCTTCGTCTTCCTGCGCCGCCCGCTCTCGGTGATTCGGACCCGGCGCCTGCGCCTGCAACTGCTGCGCGGCTCGATCATGATCGGCTCCAACATCCTCTTCATCTCCGGCCTCAAATACCTGCCCCTGGCCGACGCCACCGCCATCCTTTTCGTCAGCCCCCTGCTCGTCGCGGTGATGTCCGTACCCCTGCTGGGCGAGACGGTGGGGCACCGGCGTTGGATTGCCATCGGAATCGGCCTGGTCGGGATGCTGGTCGTCATCCGCCCCGGCATGGGCGTGTTCGGCCTGCCAGCGCTCTTCCCCTTTTCCGTCGCCTGTCTCTATGCCGTCTATCAGATCACCACGCGCAGCCTGGCCGCGACGGACCATCCCTATACGACCATCTTCTACACCTCGATCACCGGCCTCCTCGCCGTCTCGGTCGTGGTGCCCTTCAATTGGGTGTCACCAACGGCGATCGACTGGGGCTGGATGGCGGTCATGGGCGGCATGGGGGTCGTCGGGCATTTCATCCTGATCAAGGCCTTCGACTATGCCGAGGCCTCGGCCCTCGCCCCCTACAACTATTTCCAGATCGTCAGCAGCGTGACCTGCGGCTATCTGGTCTTCGGCGATTTCCCCGATTCCTGGACCTTCCTGGGCGCGGGCGTCATCGTGGCCAGCGGCCTCTATGTCGCCTACCGGGAACGGATGGCGCGGGGCGCGACACAAGACTTGTAACCGGCCGCCGGCAAGCGCATAGAGCAGCCGCAGGGCAGCCACGGGGGCACCCCCGAAGTCGCAATGCGGAGCCAGTGCTTATGAGCGCCATCCAAACGGCCCCGGTTGACCAAAAAAACAACCCTGCGCGGCATCATGGCGATCTGCATGACCGCCAGCCTGTTCTCCATGGGCGATGTCGTGGCGAAATACGTCACCGAGGACTATCCCGTCCTGTTGGCGGCCTGGGCGCGTTACTGCGGGCAGATGGTGGTGATGAGCGTGCTGTTCCTGCCGCGCCGGCCGCTCGACCTGGTCAAGAGCAACCGGCCCTGGCTGCAGATCGCCCGCTCCGGCTCAAACATCGTCTCGACCTGCGTTTTCATATGCGCCATCGGCTTTCTACCGATCGCCGAGGCCACGGCCATCGGCTTCGTCTCGCCGCTCATTGTCGTCGCCCTCTCGGTGCCGCTGCTGGGCGAAGTCGTGGGCATTCGCCGCTGGACGGCGGTCGGGTGATGATCCGGCCGGGCTTCGACTCCTTCAACTGGGCCACCCTGCTGATCGTCTTCACGGCCTTCGTCTATGCCCCGTTCCAGATCGCCACCCGGATTCTCGCGGCCTATGACAAGCCGAACGTCACCCTGTTCTACACCTCGGCGGTCGGCGTGGTGATGATGAGCGTGGTGGTCCCCTTCGTCTGGACCGAGGTGCCACTCTGGGCCTGGGGCCTGATCGCGGCCCAGGGTGTGCTGGGCGGCCTGGGCCATTATTTCCTGATCAAGGCCTATACCCTGGCGCCGGTCTCGATCGTGGCACCCTTCAACTACACCCAGATCGTGACCTTGGCCGCCCTCGGCTTCTTCGTCTTCGGCGCCTTCCCCGACGCCCTGACCTGGGTCGGCGCGGCCATCGTCATCGGCAGCGGCCTCTACGTCATCTACCGCGAAACCCACCTGATTCGCAGCGGCGTGGCGGCCGAGCGCCGGGCAGAGAAGGCGGACTAAGACCCGCCTATTTTCCATCGGGCGCGGACCGTCTTTTCGCCGCGAGCCTGCGGGTCACGGCGAGCACGATGCCGCCCAGCACCAGGCCCCAGACCGCCGCGCTCAGGCCGAACACCGTCATCCCCGAGGCCGTCGCCAGAAAGGTCACGGCGGCCGCTTCGCGGTATTCGGGCTGTTCCAGCGCCGCGGCGGCCGAATTCGCGAAGATGCCGATCAGCGCCACCCCGGCCAGGGTGGCCAGAACCATGGGCGGCGCCACGGCGGCGATGCCCGTGATCACCACCGCAAAAAGCCCGAAAACGCAATAAAACACGCCCCCCATGACCGCCGACCAATAGCGCTGCCGGGGATCGGGATGGGAGTCCTCGTTGCAACACATCGCGGCGGTGATTGCCGCCAGACAGATCGCCGGCGCGCCGAAAGGCGCCGTCAGGACGCTCGCGCCGCCGACCCCGGTCAGCAATGGGCCCGGCGGCGGCGTGTAGCCAAAGCTGCGGAGAATGGCGATGCCGGGGATATTCTGCGTGGCCATGGTCACGATGAAGAGCGGCAGGCCGATCCCCAGGAGCGAGGCCAGCGAAAACTCGGGTGCGATCAGCAGCGGCCGGATCAGGACGCTATCCGGCAGGGGCAGGCTGAAATCCGCCGACAGCCCGATGACCGCCAAGGCGGCGAGGACCGCCGCGGGCACGGCGAAAAACCGGTTGAAGCGACCGACGACGAACCATGTCAGCACGATCGGCAGCGCCGTATAGGGCGTCTCGGCCAGGGCCCGGAAGGGCGCGATACAGAGCGAGATCAGCACGCCGGCCAGCATCGCCTGGGCCAGCGCTGCCGGGATGCGGGTGGCGAGCCGCCCCAGCGGACGCCAGAGTCCCGCGACCAAGGTCAGCCCCCCGGCAATCAGGAAGCCCGCCACCGCGCCCGCGAATCCGCCCTCGACCGGCGCGGTGACCGCCAGCAGGGCGACGCCCGGCGTCGACCAGGCCACGCTGATCGGTTCCCGTTTCCAGAGACTGAGCGCGACCCCCGCAAGGCCCATGGCCATGGTCACCGCCATCAATCCCGAAGCTGCCTGGGCGTCGCTCGCGCCGACGCTCAGCAAACCCTGAAGCACGATGGGAAAGGAGCTGAAGAAGCCCACGATCGCGACGACGAATCCGGTCGAGACGGTCTGCGCGGGCGGGCTGAACTGGCTCACATGAAACTCTCGAAAATGGGCGCGCGATCGGCCCCGACGCTATGCGCCGCATCCGCTGCGGGTCAAGGAGCGCGCGGCGGAAAGCAGGCGATCGGGAAACAAACGTCGTGCCAATCACCCGTCGGCTAAACCTTCTCCACGAAACTGTCGATGACCTTCTTGATTCCGGCCTTCTCGAAATCAATTTCCAGGCGGGTGCCCTCGACGGTCTTGATGCGGCCATAGCCGAATTTCTGGTGAAAGATGCGCGTCCCGACCTGGAACCGCGCGGCGGCCGCGGCGCTGGTCTCGATCTCTCGGGCCTTGCCTTCGATGAAGGGCGCCGTGGCACGGCGCGGCCCCGATGCGGAACGGCTGCGCCACGCGCCAAGCTGCGGCCCCGGCCGGGCGGCATAGGTTGCGATCCCCTCCTCCGCCATACCGCCGCCCTGTCCCCCGCCATAGATGCCGGGCTCGCTCTCGCGTTCGACATGATCGGCGGGCAGTTCGTCGACGAAGCGCGAGGGGATCGAGCTCTGCCAGAGATTGTGGATCCGCCGGTTGGCGACGAAGGAGACGATGGCCTTCTTCTTGGCCCGCGTCAGGCCGACATAGGCCAGGCGGCGCTCCTCCTCCAGGGCCGAAATACCGCCCTCGTCCAAGGCGCGCTGATGGGGGAACAGCCCCTCCTCCCAGCCCGGCAGGAAAACGGTCTCGAATTCCAGCCCCTTCGCGCCGTGCAGGGTCATGACATTGACCATCGGCCCGTCGCTGCCCTCGGTCCCCTCCATCACCAGGCTGATATGTTCGAGGAACCCGGCCAGGTTCTCGAACTCGTCCATCGCGTTGACCAGTTCCTTGAGGTTTTCCAGCCGGCCGGGCGCGTCGGGCGATTTGTCGTTCTGCCACATCTCGGTATAGCCGGATTCGTCCAGCATTGTGGCCGTCAGCTCGTCATGGGGCATCGTTTCGACCAGGCTCCGCCAGCGGTCGAAATCCTCCAATAATCCCGAGAGAGAGCGCCGCGCGGCGGGGCGCAACTCGTCGCTCTCAGTCAGGCGGCGCGCCGCATCGGTCATGGGGATTCCCATGCCGCGCGACAGCATGTGGACCGCGCGCAGGGTGGTGTCGCCCAATCCCCGGCGCGGCTTGTTGACGATGCGTTCGAAGGCCAGATCGTCGGCCGGCTGGGCGATCACCCGCAGATAGGCCAGGGCGTCGCGGATCTCCATCCGCTCGTAGAAACGCGGCCCGCCGATCACCCGGTAGGGGATCCCCAGGGTGATGAAGCGTTCCTCGAACTCGCGGGTCTGGAAACCCGCGCGGACCAGGATCGCGATCTGGTCGAGCGAGGTGCCCGCGCGCTGCTGGGCCTCGATCTCGTCGGCGACGAAGCGCGCCTCGGCCTCGCCGTCCCACAAGCCGCGCAGGGTGATCAGGTCGCCAGCCTCGCCCGCCGTCCACAAGGTCTTGCCCAGCCGCCCGTCGTTATGGGCGATCAGGCCCGAGGCGGCCGAGAGGATGGTCTGGGTCGAACGGTAATTCTGTTCCAACCGGATGATTTTGGCGCCCGGGAAATCCTTCTCGAAGCGCAGGATGTTGCCGACCTCGGCCCCGCGCCAGGAATAGATCGACTGGTCGTCATCGCCCACGCAGCAGATGTTGTGGGTGCCCTGGGCCAGCAGGCGGAGCCAGAGATACTGGCAGACATTGGTGTCCTGATACTCGTCCACCAGGATATAGCGGAAGCGGCGCTGATACTCGGCCAGGACATCCGGATTCTCGGTGAACAAGGTGATGCAATGCATCAGCAAGTCGCCGAAATCGCAGGCGTTCAGGGTCTGCAGCCGGCCCTGATATGCGGCGTAGAGCTCCATTCCCTTGCCGTTGGCGAATTCCGGCACATCCGCGCCGGGCACCTTGTCGGGCAGCAGCCCGCGATCCTTCCAGCGCTGGATCGAGCCCATCATTACTCGGGCGGGCCAGCGCTTCTCGTCGATCTCGGCGGCCTGCATGACCTGCTTCAGCAGGCGCACCTGGTCGTCCGAATCGAGGATCGTGAAGTTGGACTTGAGGCCGAGCAGCTCGGCATGGCGGCGCAGAATCCTTACGCAGAGGGCATGGAAGGTGCCCAGCCACAGCCCTTCGACCGCCTCGCCCACCAGGGCGGAAAGCCGCTCGCGCATCTCGCGCGCCGCCTTGTTGGTGAAGGTCACGGCCAGGATCTGGCTGGGCCAGGCGCGGCGCTGCCACAGGATATGGCCGAGCCTTGTGGTCAGCACCCGGGTCTTGCCCGTGCCCGCCCCGGCCAACACCAGCACCGGGCCGTCGATCGCCTCCACCGCCTCGCGCTGGACCTCGTTAAGACCTTCCAGATAGGGCGGCGGGCCGCCCGCGGGTGCGGGTCGGGAGGGTGGTTCGGGTTCGTCGGTCAGATCGAAGATATCGGACATGGCTCGGCCCTATCCATAGCATGACTTGCCGGGGATGCG
Organism: Alphaproteobacteria bacterium; assembly: GCA_963583595.1. Classification (GTDB taxonomy): domain Bacteria; phylum Pseudomonadota; class Alphaproteobacteria; order CADEGL01; family CADEGL01; genus JABIRQ01. The sequence goes on from CAUZWC010000018.1 coordinate 19,153, forward strand.
ACGGCCTTGGGATGCGACGCCTTGACAGAATCGCGCGCGACCGACGGACTGGAGATCGCGGCGCGGTGCCACACCCCCACCTCACCCTCCCGCTTCGCGGGTCCCTCGCTCTCCTCCCCCGGGGGAGGAGAGAGTTGCGGAGCCTTGGCGTGCAACTCCTAGGCGAAGCGGGGTGAGGTGGGGGTGTGGCACAGCCCTGCGATTAAAAGTAAGGAGCCATCGATGAAGACCAAGACCGTCTCGCACATTCCCCTGCTCTCGCCCGCGCCCGGTACAAGGCGTGAGTTGGTGGTCCACCGCTATGGCGAGCCGGGCGCCGGGCCCAAGGCCTATATCCAGGCCTCGCTCCATGCCGACGAGATCCCGGCCATGCTGGTCGCCCATCACCTGGTCCGCCGCCTCGACGCAGCCGATGCCGAGGGCGCGATCGTCGGCGAGATTGCCGTCGTGCCGGCGGCCAATCCCATCGGCCTCGCCCAGTTCGTCAACGGCGGCCATGCCGGGCGCCACGAATTGGGCGGCGGCGGCAATTTCAACCGCAATTGGCCCAACCTCGCCGACCTGGTGGGCGACGATCTGGCCGAGATGGTCGATTACGACCCGGGCGCCAATCAGCTGATCATCCGCACCGCCGTGGCCAAGGCGGTCGAGGCCATGACCCCGCGCAACGAATTGCAGAGCCTGCGCATCGCCCTGCTGCGCCTGGCCCATGACGCCGATATCGTCCTCGACCTCCATTGCGATAACGACGCCCTGACCCATCTCTTCCTCACCCCCCACCATTGGCCGGAGGCCGATGATCTGGCGCGCCGCATCGGCAGCCGGGCCACCCTCCTGGCGGTCGATTCGGGAGGCAATTCCTTCGACGAGGTCTTCACCGGCCTGTGGCACGATCTGGCCGCCCGCTTCGGGCCGGACCGGAAGATTCCCCAGGCCTGCCTTTCGGCCACGGTCGAGTTGCGCGGCTATGCCGATGTCTCGGACGATCTGGCCGAAGCCGATGCGGATTCCCTGTTCCGCTTTCTCCAGGGCCGCGGCGTGGTGAGCGGCGACCCCGGCCCCCTGCCCGAGCCGGTCGGCGAGGCCGCGCCCCTGACCGCTGTCGATGTGGTGCGCGTGCCCTGCGCCGGGGTCGTCGCCTACAAGGTCGCCCTGGGCGAGGAGGTCGCCGCGGGGGATGTCATCGCCGAGATCGTCGATCCGATGGCCGAGGACGCCGCCAAGGCACGGACCCCAGTGCGCGCAGCGACCGCCGGCCCGATCTATTCCCTCCGCACCGACAAATTCGTCCGGCCCGGCGACACGATCGCCAAGATCAGGGGCCGCGAACCCCTGCCCAGTCGCAAGGGCAATTTGCTGGAGGATTGAGGCAGACGGGCGGCCTAGTTGATCGCGGCCTCGGTCTCCAGATCGCCGGTCCAGGTCCAGAGGTCGAGCAGGCCCTCCGCGCCCATGCGCATAGCGTGGCTCTGCCTTTCGGTGTGCAGCAGGACAATCGCCGGGCGGGCGATATAATCCTCGCCGTCGCGCCACCATTCGGCCGTGCCGTCGAGCACCAAATAGAGTTCGCGCGCCGGATGGCTATGGGCAGGATAGTCGATATCCGGGCCGAAGA
>CAUZWC010000019.1:0-20748 GCA_963583595.1 Alphaproteobacteria bacterium
CGTTGCCGGCCAGGGCAAAAATATCGCCCAGACGGGCGACCTCGTCCTCGACGCCGGTCAGGCTTTCCTCTTCCATGATCCGACGCGAGGTCTCGCGCATCGCAGAGACGGCCGCCCGCATATTGTGGTTCGCCCAGATGACCAAGGAGACGCGCGCCTCGCGGAACCGGTCCGTCGGCGTCGCGTAATATTTCGTGGGGACGATGACGACCGGGCAACGATTGTCCCATTCCCGGCAAAAAGACAGGATTTCGGCGGGATTAGACTTCTTGGAATGGATCAGGAGAGCATCGGCCCCGGCGGCGTGATAGGCCTCGGCGCGCCGCAGGGCCTCATCCATCCCCCAACCGGCGATCAGCGCTTCGATCCGCGCGACGACGTTGAAATCGGAATCGGTCTGGCTGTCCTTGCCGGCCTTGATCTTGCCGCAGAACTCGTCGATATCGGCCAAGGGCTGATTCTCGCCCAGGAAAGAATTCGTCTTCGGGAACTGCTTGTCCTCGATACAAACGCCCGCAACACCGCGCTGGCAGAGCTTGCGCACCAGACGACGGAAATTGTTGAAGTTGCCGTAGCCGGTGTCGCCGTCCAACAGGATCGGGATCGTCGTCGCATCGGCCATGAACTCGATGACCTCGAGCACCTGGGTCCAGGACGCTTCGTTGTTGTCGCGCACACCCAAAGCAGCGGAAATCGACAGACCGGACGCCCAGATTCCCTCGAATCCCGCCTCCTCGACGATTTTGGCCGACAATCCGTTATGGGCCTCCATCAGGAAACGCAAATCCGGCGAGGCCAACATTGCGCCCAGGCGCGCCGCATTACCGGCCACCGGCCGGCTACGCTCATCGCTCTTCAGCACAACACCCATGATCAAATCTCTATGTTATTTCAGCGGTACATGCCGGCATTCGGTTTGCCGGGCCATAGCGCGTAACATAACGGCCGAGCGCCAAAGCGTCATCTATTTGTCCTTAAATTCTCTCGTAAACTTCATCCTGGGCCGGGCCGGAACGATATCTGGGTTGGCCTAGCCGTCCGCCTCGCGAGCCCGCCGGAGTCGGCCGACAAGGGCCCGGCTCTCGACGATCTGCCAGCCGATGAGACCGGGAATGGCGAGCGCGACCCGCGGCCGCGGGTCGCCAGTGAAATGGCCAGCATGGCCTCGGCCGGCCAGCCAAACAGCGCGCCCAGCAGGACGAATGCGCTTTCCTGGACGCCGATGCCCACGGGCACGACGAATATCGCGCCCCGAATCGCGCCGGTCAGGCTCTCCAGCATCAGCGCATCGAGGAAATCGATAGGCAGGCCGATCAGCCGCGTAACGACCCAGACCTCCAAGAGGGTAAACACGCGAGAAACCGTCATCAAAAGCACGGCCGCAACGAATCGCCAGGGCCTGCGGTAGGTGTCCTAGAGCGCCTCGTCAGAGCGCGACGCGATATCGACGAAACGGGCGACACGCGCCCCGGCGCGCCTGCCAAACAGGACCTGAACGCGCCGCGCGAATGAGGCCAATACCCCCATTCGCTGGACCAGAACGAAGCCGGTGGCGCCCAGCCCCAATCCGATGACCGCGATCGCGGTCCCGCGCACGATTCCGCCCTCCGCGCCGGACGCGAGAAGGACGGCCAGGCCGAACAAGCCCCAGAGGCTGAGGGACGCGGCCTGCACGGTCTTGTCCACGACGGTTGCCGCGCCGACCAGCACCCCGGACGATCCGCCCTGGATCACGATACGGGCCTTGACCAGTTCGCCTCCACCACGGCCCCCATGGGCAGCAAGGTGTTGACCGCGCGCGAGACGAAGCTCCCCCAAACCACGCGCCAGTGGGACGGCATGGCGGCGGGTGGAAAGATCAGGCGAAAGCATTGGGCATCGACGACGATATTCAGCATCAGGAGCAGGCAGATCAGTGCAAAACCCCACCCCACCGCGACGAGCGAAGTCCAAACGGCATCGACATCGTGGAGAGAAATCAGATAGCCGGTCAGAATGAGACCCCGCCAGTAGTCCGACAAGCGTGAGAAGGCGCATCGTGCAACGGTCCTCGGCGGGAAACACTCAGTTCGGCCGGTACACTAGCCATGCCTCAGGCCACGGACCATAGCCGCGGGCGCCCCTCGGCGAATTCCTCTCGCCAAGACTACGCCCGCTAATACACTCTTTCCTCAAATCGAAACTGGGGGGTCGCCTGACCATGGGCAAATACGACGCATTGTTCCAACCGCTGCGGATCAAGGGCCTGGAGATCCGCAACCGCTTCCTCAGCACGAGCCATGCGCCGGCCTATGAGGACAATGGCCGCATCACTGACCGCTATATCGCCTATCAGGCGGAGAAGGCCCGGGGTGGCATCGGCCTGACCCAGATGGGGGCGACCACGGTCTCGCCCGAGAATTCGATCTATTACGGCCAGGTCGATGCCTCGACCGACGCGGTGGTGCCCGAGTTCCGCAAGATGTCGGCCGCGATCCACGAGCATGGCGCGGCCTGGACCGTACAGCTAACCCATGGCGGCCGACGCGAGCGTTGGGACATCTCGAACTGGCTGCCGTCCTTCTCGTCCTCCTGCCGGCGCGAGTTGATCCACGGCTCCTTTCCCGTGGCGATGGAGGATCACGACATCCGCCGCACCCGGCACAACTACGCCGAAGCGGCGCAGCGGGTGCGCGAGGGCGATGTCGACGGGGTCGAAATCTCCTGCCAGGCGGGCACCCTGATCGAGCAGTTCTGGTCCCCCGCCATGAATGTCCGGACCGACGGCTATGGCGGTTCGCTGGAAAACCGCATGCGTTTCGGTCTCGAAATTCTCGAATCCGTGCGCGGCGCGGTCGGCGACGATTTCGTCATCGGCATCCGCATGCCGGGCGACGAGATGATGAAGGATGGGCTGAACCGGGACGACTGCATCGCCATCGCCAAGGCCTATGCCGGCAGCGGATTGATCGACTTCATCAATGTCGTCGGATCGCAGGCCTCGACCCTCAAGGCCGAGGCCCTGCTCTGGCCGAGCATGTGGGTGCCGTCGGGCGCCTATCTCGACCTCGCCAAGGCCATCCGGGAAGAGATTTCCCTACCGATCTTCCACGCCACGCGGATCAACGACGCGGCCACGGCCGCCTATGCCGTGCGGGAGGGCCTGGTCGACATGGTCGGCATGACGCGGGCCTTCATCGCCGATCCCCATCTCGCGGAAAAGCTGCGCACGGGCCGGGACGAGGAAATCCGGCCCTGCGTCGGGGCCCGCTATTGCGTGGACCGGGTGATCAGCGGCCTCGACGCCTTCTGCGCCCATAACGTGGCGACGGGGCGCGAGTTGCTCGTGCCCCAGATTGTCGGCAAAAGCGGCGGCGCGAAGCGCAAGGTCGTGGTGGTCGGCGGCGGGCCCGGCGGGCTGGAAGCCGCGCGAATCAGCGCGCAGCGAGGCCATGACGTGGTGCTGTTCGAGGCGGCGGACGAATTGGGCGGCCAGCTGGTTCTGGCCGCCAAGGCGCCCTGGCGGCGCGAGTTGGGCGGGATCACCGCCTGGCTGGCGACCGAAGTGGCGCGGCTGGGAGTCGATCTGCGCTTGAACGCCTATGCCGAGGCCGAGGACGTGCTGGCCGAGGCGCCGGATGTCGTGATCGTGGCGACCGGCGGGTTGCCCAATCCGGGCTTCTTCGAGGGTGCGGAGCTGGCCGATACGAGCTGGGACGTGCTGGCGGGCGCCGTGCCCGTGGGCGGCGAGGTGCTGCTCTTCGACGAGGCGGGCGGCCATGCCGGCCTGTCCTGCGCCCAGTTCGCCGCCGATGCCGGGGCCAAGGTCCGTTTCGTCACGGCCGAACGCTCCGTCGGGCGGGAATTGGGCGGCACCAATCTGGGCGCGCATATGGACGAAATGTACAAACGCGGCATCGAGATCAGGCCGGACATGCGCCTGACCGCCCTTTCGCGCGCCGGCAACCGCCTGCTGGCGCGGATTGAGAATATTTACAGCGAGGCCTGGGAGGAGATCGAGATCGACCAGGTGATCGGCGAAAACGGCACCCTACCGAACGACGATCTCTATTTCGCTCTCAAGCCGCTTTCGAAGAACCTGGGTGAGGCCGATATCGACGCCATGACCCGCTTCGCGCCCCAGACGATCGAGACGAACTCGGACGGGACCTTCACCCTGCTGCGGATCGGCGACGCCTGGGCCGGGCGCAACATCCACGCCGCGACCCTGGACGCCATGCGCTTCTGCAAGGACCTCTAGAGCATCCCGAGCCGTCCCTCGCCCTTCGACAGGCTCAGGGTGAGGAACAGCCGAAGGGCGCGCCCCCTCAAGGCGAGGCTGAGGTATTCCGTATCCCCACCCTGAGGAGCTCGCACAAGCGAGCGTCTCGAAGGATATTTTACGCAGTGGCCTTTTCGGCGGGCGCCTACCGCCCTCGGAACACCGGGCTGCGCTTCTCGGCGAAGGCCTGGATGCCTTCCTGGTAGTCCTCGCTCGCCAGGGCGCGATGGCCGGCCGCGGCGATCTCCTCCGCGCGCCGCTCCGCCTCGCCCGCGGCGAGGGCGTTCAGGATCAGCTTGACCCCGGAAATCGTCAGCGGCGCGTTGCCCGCCATGCCGGCGGCGAAGCGCTGCGCGGCCGCCAGCGCCCCTTCTCCCTCTTCGGCCATCCGGTCGACGAAGCCGATACGCTCGGCCGCGGCCGCATCGAAGCGCTCGGCCCCGAACAGGATGCGCTTGGCCTGGGCCAAGCCAACCAGGTTGAGCAGGGTCTGGCATTCATGGCCGTTATAGACAATGCCCAGGCGTGCCGCAGGGATGGCGAAGCTGGCCGTGGCATCCGCGACCCGGAAGTCGCAGACCTGGGCCAGGCCGAAGCCGCCGCCGATACAATAGCCGGAAATTGCCGCGACCGTGACTTTGGGCAGGCGTTCGATGGCCTCGCCGCAGCCCCGCACCGCCTGTTCGTAGACGGCCCCGTCCTCGGGTCCCTTGCGGACGGTCTTGAATTCCGAAATATCGGCCCCGGCACAGAAAAAGCCGCCCGCACCGGTCAGGATCGCGACGCGGGCCGTGTCGTCCTCCGCCAGTTCCTCGAAGACCGCCGCCAGCCGACGCCACATCGCCAGAGTCATCGAGTTCCGGCGCTCGGGCCTATCGATCGTCACCACCGGGATGGCCGGATCGGCGCGATCGATTCGAATGGCGTCGTCGGTCATGGCCTGTCCCTCGTCCTGGATGGCTGGGCATTCGTGCGGACAAGATCGTACACCGGCCCCGCTCTAGCAATGCGCATCAGCACGTTCGGCTGGCCCTTGGCATGGGCTCGGCCGCACGGCGTAATATGCCGGCAACGCAGGCGGGGCCAAGCATCCCAGATGATCGAGACCGATTCACCCGGACGAACCTGGCTCGGATTCGCCTGCGGGCTTTGCGCGGCGCTCTGCTTTTCCATGGGCGTCATGCTTTCGCCAACCGTCTACGCCACCGGCGGCAATGCGCCGGCCATCGTCGTGTCCCGTCTGGCCCTGCTGCTGCCCGTCTTCCTGGGTTACGCTTTTCTGGTGCGACGGCCGATCCGTCTGCCCTTCCGCGCGCGGCTTTTCGCGCTCTCCCTGGGCGTTGTCACTGCTTGCCAGAGCCTCGCGATATTTACGTCCTACCGCTACATCCCGATCAGCCTGGCGACCCTGATCGAATACACCTATCCACTGCTGATTCTGCTGGCCATGCGGGCGCTGTACGGCGAGGCCCTCACCTGGGGCCGCCTGACGGCATTCGTCGCTGCGATCGCGGGGGTCTGGCTTGCGTTGCGGGTCGATTTCGCTGAGATCCATCCGGTCGGGATCGCCCTCGCCCTGACTTCGGCCCTGATCGTCGGTGCGCGGATGATCGCGAGCGGGCGCTTCCTGAGGACATCGGACCCGATACAGCTGCTGATTCACATGCAGATGGGCGGACTCGCCGTCGCCCTTCCCGTGTTCGGACTGAGCGGCCGCATCGACCTGCCCGAGACCGGCACCGGTATCGCGGCGCTGCTCGGCATGAGCGCCTTGAGCGGCGTCGGCACCCTGTTGAGCCTGACCGCGATCAAGCTCGCCGGGCCGTCGCGCACGGCCATGGCCCAGACGGGCGAAGTCGTCTTCACGGTTGGCCTTGCGGCCCTGCTGCTGGGCGAAAGCCTGACGCCTCAGAAAATCCTCGGCGCCGGCCTGGTGCTGACCGCCGTTCTCGGCCTTCAGTTCCTGCGTGCGAAAGGAACCCAGCCCACCCGGCCGCCGAATGGAGAGGCGTGATTCTGCGCGCCGCATTCGCTAAACTTGCCCTCCACGGAACGGCTTCACGAAGGAGGATCATGTGGCAAATGTCTTTACGCCGGCAGAGATTCCGCTGGAGGATCGCACCCTCGGCCGGGTTCTCGGACGCGCCGTCGCCCTGTTCGGTGACAAGCCGTTCCTCAAGACCGTCCAAGGCGAGGTCGTGACCTATGCCGAGCTCGACCGCCGCTCGAACCGCCTGGCGCACGGCATCGCGGCCTTCGGCATCGGCCATCAGGAAACGGTGCTGGTCATGCTGCCGGACGTGACCGACTACATCGCCCTGTGGTGCGGGCTGGGCAAACGCGGCGCCGTCGAGGTGCCGGTCAATCTGGCCTACCGTAAAAGCATCCTGCGCCGGATCTGCAACGATTCCGGGGCCAAGACGATCATCGTCGACCGAATCTATCTGGATCGGCTGGAGGAGGTCGCCGACGAGCTCGAAACGCTCGAAAGCTGCGTCCTGTTTTCCCAGGACGAGGCCCTGCGCGGAGATCTCTCCCTGCCGCCCAAGCTGGCCGAACGCTGCCGGGCCGCCGCCTTCGAGGATATCTTCGCCGACGAGGACGGCCCGTTCGAGCCCGAGCCCGCCTTCCACGATCTGGTCGGAATCATGTACACCTCGGGCACGACGGGCGCCTCGAAGGGCGTCGCGGTGACCCATGCCCATTCCTTCGCCTATGCCGACGGCGCGGGGGAGATCTTCGCGCTCTGCCCGGGAGACGTCTTTTACAATTCCGGCCTGCCGCTGTTCCATGTCGGCGGCCAATGGGCGGTCTGCTATGCCACCATGATCTATGGCGGCACGGTGATCCTGCGCCTGGGCTATTCCAACAGCCATTTCTGGTCCGATATCGCCGAGCATGGCGCCACGGTCGTCTTCCTGCTCGGCGCGATCGCCAATTTTCTCTGGCAGCAGCCGGAGAGTCCCGAGGATGCGGCCACGCCGCTCCAGAAGATCGGGATGTTCCCCCTGTTGCCGCAGCACGAAGCCTTTGCCGAACGCTTCGGTGTCGAGATTTCCTCGGGCTATGCCTCGACCGAGGATCCCTGCCCGATGATCCATCATTTCGGCGAGCCCTATCCCAACAACAAATGCGTCGGCTATGCCCGGGCCGACAAATTCGAGGTCAAGATCTTCGACGAGTTGGACCGCGAATGCCCGCGCGGCACGATGGGGGAGATCTGCATCCGCCCCAAGAACAGCTGGGATATCATGCTGAAATACTGGAACCAGCCGGACTACACGGCCGAGTCCTTCCGGAACCTCTGGTACCACACCGGCGATGCCGGCTACCAGGACGAGGAAGGCCGCTTCTATTTCGTCGACCGGCTGACCGATTCCATGCGCCGACGGGGCGAGAACATCTCGTCCATGGAAGTCGAGGATGAGGTCAACCAGCACCCGGACATCCTCGAATGCGCTGTCTTCCCGGTCTGGGACGAGCATTCCGAGCAGGAAGTCATGGTCGTCGTCACGCCCAAGGCCGGGCGGAAGATCAATCCCGAGGAATTGATCCGCTTCCTCGACAAGCGCATGGCCTATTTTATGGTGCCCCGCTATGTCGATTTCTCGGATGAAATACCGAAGACTCCGACCGGAAAAATCCAGAAATTCACCCTGCGCGACAAAGGCGTGACGCCGACGACCTGGGACCGGGTCGCGGCCGGCGTGAAACTGTCGCGCTGACTGGTCCCGTGGCCGCCATCGACTTCGACCTCGACGGCACCCTGGTCGACAGTGCGCCGGACCTTCATGCCGCCGCCAACGCGACCCTGGCCGACGAGGGGTTGGAGCCGCTGAGCCCCGCCACGATCAGATCCTATATCGGCGACGGCATCGACGTGCTGGTCGCCCGCTGCCTCGCCGCATCGGCGAAGGACCCCGCGAAGATCGCGGCCGCCTCGGCGCATTTCCGCCGCCACTACGCGGAACGGGACCATAGGGGCACGACGATCTATCCGGGCGCGGCCGAGGCACTGGCTCGGTTGAAAGCGTCCGGCCACCGCCTCGCCGCCTGCACCAACAAGGAGGAGAGTTTCGCGCTCGATATTCTCGCCACGACCGGGTTTCTCGCCAGTCTCGATGCCGTGGTCGGCGGCGACACCACAGGGCGCCGCAAGCCGGACGCCGCGCCGCTGCTCGCCTGCGCCCGACTATGCGGGTCGCAGCCGAACGAGACCCTCTATATCGGAGACAGCGAAATCGATGCCGAAACAGCCCTGGCTGCCGGCGTCGATTTTATCCTTTACGAAGGCGGCTATCGGCGGGAGCCGGGGAGGCCGATCGCGCATCGGGCGGCCTTTTACGTCTACCCGGACCTGCCGGGCCTGATCACGGTTCTGAACGGAATCTAGCCGGCCGCGTGGGCGGCCTTGGTCCGGGCCTGCAGGTCGCGCAGGACCTGCAGTTCCTCCTCTGTCGGCGGCGGCGTCTCCACCACCGACTCGGCGAAGGCGACCTGCCAGCCCGTCTCGTCCCGCACGGCCTCGCGCGTCACGCCCGGATGGAGCGATGTGACGCTGAAGGCCAAGGTCTCGGCGTCCGGCTCCATGATGCAAAGATCGGTGATCAGCTTGGTCGGGCCCTTGGTATCGACGCCGAAGGCCGCACGGCCCTCGCCGTTCGGGCCATGGCCCAGGGAGGTGATGAAGTCCAACTTCTCGACGAAAACCCGCTTCTGGTGGCGCGCGGTGATGTAGATCTCGGCGCAGGAAATGGCGATCTCTGGCGCCCCGCCGCCGCCGGGCAGGCGGACTTTGGGCTTGTGATAATCGCCCACGACCGTGGTGTTGATATTGCCGTATTTGTCCAACTGGGCGGCGGCCAGGAAGCCGATGGTGATGCGCCCGCCCTGGAGCCAGTAGCGGAACATCTCCGGCACCGCGACGGTGGTCAGGGCCGTGTCACAGAGTTCGCCATCGCCGATAGACAACGGCAGGACATCGGGCCGTGTGCCGATGGTGCCCGATTCGTAAATCAGGGTGATATCGGGCGCATGGGTCAGGCGCGCGAGGTTGCAGGCGGCCGAAGGCGCGCCGATTCCGACGAAGCAGACATCGTCGTTGGAGAGCGCGCGGGACGCGGCCACGGTCATCATCTCGGCGGGTTTGAATTCGGGCATCAGCTTAGACTCCCTTGCCGGCATGGCGGACAAAATCCCCCGGTCCGCCCTTCAGGACATGCTCGTTCATCCAGGCGAGGAAGCCGTCGCGATCCGCCGCGATAGCGTCCCATTCGGTGTAGAAGGCATTGTCGCGGGGGTAATAGCCGTGGGTGTAGGACGGATGCGCCCCGCCCGGCACGACGCAGACATAGTCGACCGTCCAATGGGGCAGAATGCACAGATTGGGATGCAGGCCCCGCAGGTCCTCGACCACCTCCTCGACCGTGACGATGGCCGCCTTGGCGGCCAGCACCGCCTCCTTCTGGACCCCGACGATACCCTCGATCAGGACATTGCCCTGCTTGTCGGCCTTCTGGGCGTGGATGATCGCGACATCCGGCTTGAGCGCGGGAACCGCCGCCAATTCCTCGCCCGTGAAGGGGCAGATCACCGATTTTATATTGGGATTGACGCGCTTCAACTCGGCGCCGCGATAGCCGCGGAAGATGGCGCAGGGCAACCCTGCCGCGCCCGCCTCGTAGGCATTGGCCATGGCAGCATGGGAATGCTCCTCGATCTCGATGGCACGCGGCCAGTCGTTCTCCACCGCGTCGCGCAGGCGGCGCAGCAGGCCGACCCCGGGATTGCCGGCGAAGGAAAAGATCAGCTTGGAAACGCAGCCCATGCCGATCATCTGGTCGTAGATCAGGTCCGGCGTCATCCGCATGACCGTCAGATCCTTGCGACCCTGGCGGATCACCTCATGCGCTGCTGCATGGGGAATCAGATGGGTGAAGCCCTCCATCGCGAGGGACGCGCCGTCCGACACGCAAGCTGCCACGGCCTCGTCGAGGGGCACTATTTTTGCCATTCGCCTCATCCTTCGCCCATTGATCCAGCGGCGGAACAATCATGCTAAGAAAGGGAAGGGTCAAGCTACCCATGACGGAGGGGGAGGTATGAACACGATCAAAGGCGGCGATGCGTTCCTGGCGATCTTGAAGGACGAGGGCATCACCCATCTGTTCGGCAATCCGGGGACCACCGAATTGCCCCTGATGGACGCGGTCGGCAAGCAGACCGAGATGAAATACGTCCTGGGCCTGCAGGAATCGATCGTCGTCGCGATGGCCGACGGGTTCAGCCGCGCCTCGGGCCGCCTTTCGGCCTGCAACGTCCATGTGGCGCCCGGTCTCGGCAACGCGATGGGCTCGATCTACAACGCGAAATTCTCGCGCACGCCGATGATCGTTACCGCCGGCCAGCAGGAGATCGGTCACGGACTCACCGAGCCGCTGCTCTACGACCCCCTCGTCCCGATGGCCGAACCGCTGGTCAAATGGGCCATCGAAGTGACCCGCCTCGAAGACCTGCCGCGGATCGTGCGCCGGGCCGCCAAGATCGCGACCACCCCGCCCATGGGGCCCGTCTTCATCTCCCTGCCCGGCGATATCCTCAACGACGAGAAGGGCATCGACCTGGGCCGCCCGACCCGGGTGGATGCCGCCGGCCGCCCCTCGGATGCTGCCTTGGACCGCCTGGCTACCCGCCTGCTGGCCGCACGCAACCCTGTGATCATCGCGGGAAACGAGGTCGTGACCTCGGACGCTTTCGCGGAAATCGCAGATTTCGCCGAGGCCCTCGGCGCGCCGGCCTACCAGCAGACCGTGCCCTTCGGCGCCCATTACCCCTCGACCCATCGCTGTTTCATGGGAACCCTCCCGCGCAACCAGACCCGGGTGCGCGAGATATTGGGCGAGCACGACCTGCTGCTGGTCGCCGGGGCCGATGTGCTGCGGATGTCGGTCTGGAGTCCGACCGATCCGCTGCCGCCTGAGCTGCCGCTGATCCAGATCGGTTTGGACGACTGGGAACTCGGAAAGAACTATTCGGCCGAGATCGCCCTGCGCGCGGATCTCAAGGAGACGCTGAACGCCCTCACCCCGCTTCTCCAGGAGAAGGGCGGCGCGACCCATGCCCGGGTGGCCGGTGCCCGCGTCCAGGCCATCGAGGCGAAAAATTGGAGCGTCAAGCGCGTCTCGCGCCAGGAGGAGATTCAGGCCCTGGCCAGCCAAACCCCGATCGCGCCCGAATGGCTGATGTTGCAGATCGCCGAAGCGATCCCAGCGGATGCGGTGGTGGTCGAGGAGGGCTTGAGCAGCACCACCTCCCTCCTCCAGTTCCTGCCCTACCGGGACCGCTACGGCTATCACGCCTTCGCCAGCGGCGGCATCGGCTGGGCCATGGCGGCGAGCGCGGGCATCCAGATCGCCCGGCCGGAACGCCCGCTAGTCGCCGTGATCGGCGACGGCAGCGCCCTGTTCTCGATCCAGGCCCTGTGGACAGCGGCGCATCTCGACCTGCCGATCACCTATGTCATTCCCAACAACCGCGGCTATCGCATCCTCAAGCAGCGCCTGCTCAGCTTCCACGGCAACACGAACTACGTGGGCATGGACCTGATGGATCCAGAGATCGATTTCGTCGGTCTCGCCAAATCCCTGGGGGTCGAAGCGGAGCGCATCACCGATCCCGCCGCCATTCGGCCCGCCATCGAGGCCTCCGTGGCGGCCGGCAAGCCGCGCCTGCTGGACGTCGCGGTGGACCGCGCCGTTTAGCAGGCTGCCGAAACAGGAATGCCGTGCCGATCATCCTTCGAGACGCTCGCTGGCGCGAGTTCCTCAGGATGAGAGGGCCCTCTCGACGCGTCTGTTCGCCTTTCTCGACAGCCTGTCAGCGGGCTTCGAGAATGCGCATCTTCGGCGTCGCTCAGCGGACGATGTCGAGGTTCGTGACCTGCGCCCCGACGGCGCTGTACAGATCGGCAATGCCCAAACTGACCGCCGCTTCCGCCTCGGCCAGATCCTGCCGGTTGTCCAGAAAGGTCCGCTGCGCATCCAATACATCCAGGAACCCGGTCAGGCCCTGGGTGTAAAGCTGCTCCGCCTGGGTCGCGGCGCGCGCACTGGCATCGGCGGCGGCCTGCAGGTCGTCGCGGCGGTCCCGGGCAGCGACTAGATTCGCCAGGGCCACCTCGACCTCGCCGAGCGCATCGAGAAGTATCGCACGATAGAGGAGCAGCGCTTCCTGCGACCGTGCCTCGGCGGCGGCCACCTGGGCCCGCCGCCCGCCCGCATCGAACAGCGGAATATCGAGGCCGAGCGCCAGGGTCGCGATCAACGATTCGATCACCTCGCCCGAGCCCAGCCCGCTGATCGCCCAGGTCAGATTGCCCGGAATGCTCAGCATCGGATAAAGCTCCGCTTCGGCGACCCCGATCTCGGCCGTGGCCCGCGCCAGAACGGCCTCCGAGGCCTGCACGTCAGGCCGCGCGCGCAACAGATCGCGCGGCAAGCCGAGAGGCGGCCCGCCCTGGTACCGGGGGATATCGGCTGCCGCCGCGATTTCCTGGGTGCCGGGCTGGCGCCCGGTCAGCACCGCCAGAGCCGAACGGGCGGTCGCGAGGTTCTGGCGCAAGGGTCCGCGCAAGGCCTGGGTCGCAGAAACCTGGGCCTCGGCCCGGCTGACATCGAGTTGCGAGGCCAGGCCCGCCTGATAGCGCCGGCTCACCAGATCGAGGGTCTGGCGCTGCAGGCCGAGCGAATCCTCGATCAGCTCGAGCTGCCTTTCGTCGCGGCGCATTTCCAAATAGCGCCGGACAACATCGGCGACCGTCGTGCGCGCCAGATCGTCGCGCAGCAGGCCACGCGCGCGCAATTCCGCCTCGGCCGCTTCGATGCCGCGCTGCTGACCGCCGAACAGGTCCGGCACCCAAGAGAAAAGCAGCCCTGCCTCGGCCGCGCCTTCGAGGCTGCTGCCGGTGTCATTGCCGTTTCTGGTGTTGCTCGCCCGGTCGGACCGGCGCTCCCTATCGAAGACGCGCTCGCCTTCGATGCTGGACCCAATGTCCAGGGTCGGACCGCCGACCGCGTCCGCCTCGCCGACCAAGGCGCGCGCCTCGCGCAGGCGCGCCTCCGCGGCCGCAATATCCAAATTGTCGGCCAGGGCCTGCGCGACCAGAGTGTCGAGCCCCGGATCGCCGTAACCACGCCACCATTGCGCCGTTTCCGCCGTGCCGGCCGGCACGGCCGCCGGCTGGCTATAGGCTGCCGGCGTCTCGATCTCGGGGGCTTGGTAATCCGGCCCGGCCGTGAGGATGCATCCCGCCAGCACGAGGCTGCACGCAACCGCCAGCCACCTCATTCGGCCGTTCTTTCGATCGCGCTGTCCGCGATCTTTTCCGCATCGCGCAGTTCCGTTTCCAGGCGCGTGCCCTCTGCGGCGCGGGCCCGGGCGAAGCGCGCCAGGCCGAGATAGGCGACCGGCGTCAGATAGAGGGTGAAGATCGCCGCCAGACCCAGCCCGCCAAAGACCACCCAGCCGATCGCCGCGCGCGCCTCGGCGCCCGGTCCGCCGCTGAGAATCAGCGGCAAACCGCCCATCACGGTCGAGATCATGGTCATGACGATCGGCCGCAGGCGGACCTTGGCCGCGGTGGCGACGGCGTCCCGGACGCTGAAGCCGCGATCGCGCAGCTGATCCGCGAATTCCACGACCAGAATACCATTCTTGGCCATCAGCCCGATCAACATGACGAGCCCGATCTGCGAATAGATGTTCACGGAGGTTCCGGTTACGAAGAGCGCCATGACCGCCGCCGCGATCCCGAAGGGAACGGTGGTCATGACGACCGCCGCCGAGGTCAGACTTTCGAACTGGGCGGTCAGGACCAGAAAGACCACGACCAGCGCGATGACATAGGTCATCGCCACCTGGCGGGAGGTTTCGTCCAGCGCCTCGGCCTCGCCCATCAGGATCATGTCGATATCCGAGGGCAGGACCCGTTCGGCAAGCCCCTGCAGGTCATCGGCGCCGCTGCGCAAGGGATAACCGGGCTCCATATCCGAATCCACCTCGATGGCCCGGCGCTGGCGATGGCGGTCCAGTTCGGCGGCCACGCCTTCCTCGGTGAGGGTAGCGACGCTGGACAGCGGGACGAGGGCCCCGCTGTCGCTTCGAACATAGAGGTTCGTCAGATCCGAGGGATCGTCGATCGCACCGACCGCCGCCTCGAGAAGAATTGGGATGGCCTCATCCGCGACGTTCAGGTCCGCGATCTGGTCGCCATCGACCATGGCCCGCAAGGTCGCTGACAAATCGTCGAGCGGCAGGCCGAGATCGGCGGCGCGCTGCCGGTCGATGCGGACCGAGAGCTGAGGCTGGGTCGGCTGATAGGAAATGTCCGGATTGCTGAGACTGGGCAGCTCGTCCTCGATCCCGCGCGCGAAGTCCTTGGCCACCTGAAAAAGGCGCGTGTAATCGCTGCCCAGAAGCGCCACGTCGATCCCGCCGCCCACGCTCCATAGATTCAGGCTGTTCGTGCCATAGGCGTTGACCCGCGCGCCGGGAATTTCAGCCAAGGGACCGCGCAGTTCCGCAAGGATTTCCTGCTGGCTGCGCGACCTGTCACTCCATGGCGTGAGAGGGGCGATGACCGAGACGCGGTTCAGATCCCAGCGGCCGACGATGGTCAGAACGCTCGCAATCTCGCCCCGGTCGACGAAGGGCTGCAGGATCGCCTCGATCCGGTCGGCCTGACGCGCCGAATAACCGAGGC
This sequence comes from Alphaproteobacteria bacterium, assembly GCA_963583595.1. Classification (GTDB taxonomy): domain Bacteria; phylum Pseudomonadota; class Alphaproteobacteria; order CADEGL01; family CADEGL01; genus JABIRQ01. The sequence goes on from CAUZWC010000019.1 coordinate 15,021, forward strand.
CGACTCCGTCCGGTCCCGTGGCGAGAACATAGATGACGCCGCGATCCTCCGGAGGCAGCAGTTCTTCGTCCAGGGTCTGGAAGGTGAGCCAAGCCAATCCGGCAAAGGCAAGGGCGACGGCAAGGGCCACCAACGGCGCATCGAGAGCGGCGGAAAGCGAGCGTTCATAGGCCCGGGCCAGACGGGTTCCAAGCGCGGCCAGGGGGCCCGGATAGCGAACCGGCCCTTCCGGCAGGCGGGCGGCGAGAACGGGGACGAGGGACAGCGCCACGAAAGAGGAAATCCCGACGGCGAATGCCAGCACGAAGCCGAACTCGCGAAAGAGCCTGCCGGCGGTGCTGGGCAGGAAGGAGATCGGCACAAAAACCGAGATCAACGCTGCTGTGGTCGCAACCACAGCGAAGAAGACCTGGCGGGTGCCGAGCACCACCGCCGCGCGGCTGCCCAGGCCCTGCGCCTTGCGCCGCTGGATATTCTCGAGCACGACGATGGAATCGTCGACGATCATCCCGGTCGCCAGGACCATCGCGAGCAAGGTCAGCAGGTTGATGGAGAAGCCGAGCAGCCAGATGGCCGAGATCGTGCCGATCAACGCGATGGGAATCGCCACTGTCGGCACCAGGGTCGCCCGCAGAGAGCCGATGAAGAGCCAGATCGTGCCGATCACGATGAGCACGGCGATGGCGAGAGTGATCAGAACCTCTCGCACGGAGCCACGGATGAAGACGGCATCGTCCGCCGTGACCACCAGATGCACGTCCTCGAAGCGCGTGTTCAGACTCTCGACCGCTTCGATCACCCCATCCGAAATACTGACGGTGTTTGATCGCGCCTGGCGGACGATGCCCAGGCCGATCACCGGTCGTCCGTCCAGGCGGACATAGGATTCGGCATCTTCCGGCCCGAACCGGACCTGGGCGACATCCCGGATCTTGACGGTGCCGCGGATTGTCAGGCCGGCGATTTCTTCCACCGTCACCGCGGTGGCATCCGCCCGCACGATCAATTCCTGGTCGTCCGAACCGAAGCTGCCAGCGGGCACGTCGAAGGGCGCCTTCTCCAGGACGTCCGCGACATCCGTGACGGAAAGGCCGTAGGCGGTCAGGCGCAGAGGGTCCACCACCACGCGCAAGAGCCTTTGCCGGTCGCCGAACAGGTTCACATCGGCCACGCCGTCGACCGAAATCAACTCAGGCACGATGTCCTTCTCGACGACCCGGGTCAGTTCCTCCGCGCTCAAGGAGTCGCTATAGGCCGCGAGGCGGACCACCGGCTCGGAATCCGCGTCGGCCTTGACGACGGTCAGTTGCTCGACCCTCTCGGGCAATTCCCGCTCGACCCGGCTGACCGCCTCGCGCACATCGGAGGCAGCCGAATCGAGATCCGCTCCGGGCGAGAACTCGACCCGGATCCGGAAATTGTTCTCTTCGCTGGAAGACCGGATCGACTTGACCCCGGAGACCCGCGCCACCGCGCCTTCCACGATGGAAGTGACTTCGGTGTCCATGGTTTCGGGCGAAGCGCCGGGAAAATCGCCGCGCACGGTGACAATGGGCCGGTCCACATCCGGCAGTTCGCGCACCTCGACGCCGAATATGGCGGCGAATCCCGCCAAGGCGATCAGCAGATTCAGGACGAGGATCAGCAGGGGCCGTCGAATGGCCAGCGATGGCAGATCGCCGCCGCCTAACATGGGACCGGTTTCCGGCTTGGGAATAGCCGCCGTCGGCTCACGAACTGGGCTCCGCCGGGTCCTCGATCGAGACCTCCAGCCCCTGGCGCATCCGCTGTATCCCTTCGACGACGACCGCTTCGCCGGCTGCGACGGCGGCATCGACCAGAACGGTGCCTTCCTGGCGCTGAACGATAAGGACGGTCTCACGCTCCGCCTTGCCGTCCCGGATGACCCAGAGATAGGCGCCGTCGCCGCCCCATTGCACGGAAACCTCCGGCACCAGGGGATAACGATCGCCCAGCAGATCGAACAGGACGGCGAAACTCATCCCCGGACGCAGACGATCATGCTCGTTTGTCACCCTCGCCCGGGCCGTGAAGCTGCGGCTGACCGGATCGACGCGGCTGCCCAATTCCACGATCTGCCCCGGATAGGCGCCGTCACGCACGCCCCAGGCGGAAACCGAAACCGGCTGGCCGACCGCGACCCGTTCGAGAAAGATCTCGGGGATCGCGAAACTGACCAGCAGCGCGCTTCGATCATCGAGCGTGGCGATCGGAACCTCCGGCCCGATGCGATCGCCGATCTCGACATCCGTGATCCCGACATGGCCGGCGAAGGGCGCGATCACCATGCGGTCGGTCAGCGCCACCTCCGCCTGGCGCACGGCGATGCGCGCCTCCTCCACCGCCGAGCGGGCATCGTCGATGGTGGAGGCCGGCACGACACCGCTGCCGCCCGTCGATTCGTAGCGTTTCAGGAGCTGGCGGGCGTTGCCCCGCCGGACCTTGGCCAGTTCGACCGCCAGTTCCTCGCTGCGCTTGTCCAGTTCCAGCAGAAGGTCGCCCTCGGCAACCATCTGATCGGGCGCGATACCGACGCCGACAACTTCTCCTGCCGTGGCCGGATAGAGGGTTGCCGAACGAATCGCCTCGCCCGTGCCCACGGCCTCTATCCGCGTTCGCTCGGGCGTTAGTTCCGGCCGGTGCACCACAGCGCGGACAACCGGCCTGGATGTGCCTGCCCGCTCGCCCGCCTGACGGCTGTCGGCCGGCTGGATCAACGGCCAGGCGAAAGCATAGGCCAGATAGCCCAGCGCACAAATCGCGGCCACAACCAGAAGTTGCTTCATCGGTTTCATGCGATCAGCATATACGGTTCGTCGCCCCTGGATGCATCGCGGCGAGAACGCCGGGAAGGCCCCCCCGAATTACGCCGATACCCTGCCATGGAAGATAGGCGCGACTATGGCGGAACACAGCTCTTATGGCACCCAATTCCGTATAAATGCAGTGTAAAGATTTCGTCGAGACGCGCGGCTTCAAGCACTTGCATGCGACCAGCGAAGAATATGCCGGTGCGCGGCCCGGCCATCGCGACGTCTATCCGGCATCAGCGGTCAAGGTCGCCGCGTCGACCTACGGCATCGCCCAGGCCGTTTTCGAGCGGGCCCCGCCGCATCTGACCGTGTAGGCGAGCACCGCCGTCCCTGCCACGAATGAGAAATCGACCCGTCCATCGGCGCCATCATTCCCCGGTAGCCTCCGCCCTGCCATAATCGTCCGCTTGACCCCCACCCATCCTCCTGGACGCATTCATGGCGCGACCGCGAAGGCCCGGCAGACGCACCGGTGCCGAGGCCGATTACAATATCGACGTATCGAAGGCCAATCCCTGGGTTCTGTTCAGAATCACGATGATGGCCTTTCGCCACCGCATACGCATGGCTTTGGCGATCGTGGCAACCCTGCTCGCCGGCGGGTTCCAGCTCTTCGTGCCGCAATATCTCGGCCGGACCATCGATCAGGCCCAAAGCCTGATCGGTGGCGCGGCAGCCGGAAGCGCGGTCCGGGACGAGGCGGAATCCGCCCTTCTGCAGACCGCACTGCTGCTGCTCGCGGTGGCCGTCGCACGCGGCTTCTGCACGATGATGCAGAATTACCAGGGCGAGGCGGTCGGCCAGCTCGTCGGCTACCAGCTGCGCCTGGACTATTACCGCAAGCTGCAGACTCTCAGCCTGTCCTGGCACGACCGGGTCCATTCCGGCGATCTGATGACGCGCGGCATTCTCGATATCGAAGGCGTGCGCCTGTGGATCGATACCGGCGTGCTACGCATGATCCTGCTGACAGTGCTGATCGGCGGCGGCGCGGTGATCCTAATCGGCAACAACACCTTGCTCGGCCTCGTCGCCCTCAGCTTCGTGCCCGTGGTCGGCATCCGCGCCTCGATCGCCCGATTGCGGCTGCGCGACACCTGGCTGGCGCTTCAGGACAAGATGTCGCAGCTGACCAAGGTGATCGAGGAGAACCTGGACGGTATCCGGGTCGTGCGCGCCTTCGCGGCCCAGGGCTACGAGCTGGCCCGGTTCGATCGGATATCCAACGAGGCCCTGGCGATCGCCGGCCGGCGCGTCCGCCTGTTCGTGCTGTCCACGACGCAGATGACTTTCGTCTATTTCCTGGCGATGGCGGCGACCCTGTGGGTCGGCGGCCAGATGACGATCGCCGGCGAGATCACCCTGGGCGAGCTGGGCGAGGCCCTGACCTTCATGCTGATTCTGCAGATGCCGGTGCGTCAGATCGGCTGGATGGTGAATTCGATCGCCCGGGCATCGACCTGCGGCGGGCGGCTGTTCAACGTGCTCGACCTGACGCCCTCGATCGCCGACGCGCCCGACGCCAAGCCCCTGCGGATCGAAGGCAGCGTGGTGCGCTTCGAAGGTGTCGATTTCCGCTATCCAAGCTGGGCGACGGACGACCGCACCCTGTCCGGGATCGATCTCGAGGCGCGCCCCGGCAAGATGATCGGCATCGTCGGCCCGCCCGGCAGCGGGAAAACCACCATCGCCCAGCTTCTCGGCCGCTATTACGACGTCGCGGCGGGCCGCATCACCATCGACGGCCAGGATATCCGGGACGTCACCCTGTCGTCGCTGCGCCAAGCAGTCAGCATCGTCCAGCAAGAGCCCTTCCTGTTCACGGCCAGCATCGACCACAACGTGGCCTATGGTGATCCCTGGGCCGGCCGGTCCAGCATCGAGCGCTCGGCCCAGACCGCCCAGCTTCACAGCCATATCCGCTCCCTGCCCAACGACTACCAGACCCTGGTCGGGGAACGGGGCGTGTCGCTGTCCGGCGGGCAGCGACAGCGTCTTTCGATCGCGCGCACCATCCTGCCCGACGCCAAGGTGCTGGTGTTCGACGATGCGACCGCCGCCGTCGATGCCGCGACCGAGCGACGCATCCGCGAAGCGCTGCGCGAATTCGTGGCCGAGCGCGCCGTCATCGTGATCGCTCATCGGCTGAGCTCGCTCATGGATGCCGAAGAGATCGTCTTCCTGGAGAAGGGCCGTATCGTCGAGCGCGGCAGCCATGACGAACTGATGGCCGCCGGCGGGCGCTACCGGCAGCTCTGCGACCTGCAGGCGCGCGAATTGAGCGATGGGGCCGAAGACGCACCGAGGGCCGAGTCATGAGCGATATCCAGCCCACGGCGGGTCGCCCGGACGAGGCCCCGCCCCTCGCCGTCGTCGGCTCCCAGATCAGCCAGGACGAGGAGCTGTTCGGCCAAGTCTTCGACAAATGGATCGTCCACCGTTTCATGCACTATCTCACCCCCTATCGGCGAAGTCTCGCGCTCGGCATCGCGGCCGTCCTGGTCTTTACCCTGACGCAACTGACGATTCCGCTGATCGTCCGCCGGACCGTCGACGATGCCCTGGCCAAGGGCGCCGGAGACGAGGCCCTGCTGCGCATCCTCATCGCCGCTTTCGTCGCCATGGTCGTCGTCAACTACGCGGCCAACCATTTCATGGAAACCATCGTCGGGAAGACGACGCAGAATCTGCTGTTCGACCTGCGCCGGGCGATGTATGCGCATCTGCAGATCGTTTCGCTGTCCTTCATGGACCGGACCGAGGTGGGACGCCTGATGTCGCGCCTGCAGGGCGATGTTTACGCTCTGCAGGAATTCCTCGAATCCTCGATCTTCGCAATCGGCGATTTCGTGCTGCTGATCGGCATCATCGCGGTGCTGTTGAGCCTGAATCCC
>CAUZWC010000020.1:0-20214 GCA_963583595.1 Alphaproteobacteria bacterium
GGCGGCGAAGATCATGGGTTCCGACAACTTCCAGTATATGGAGCCGCTGACCATCATCGGAGCCTTCTTCATCGTGATGAGCGTGGTCTCGGCGACCGGAATCAGCTGGCTTGAACGCAAACTCAAACCCCGGAGGTCCGCGTGAGCGAGACGGAACAACGCGGCAAGCCCCCCCCCGGAGAGACCCCAATGGTTCGTTTCGACGGGGTCACAAAGGCCTTCGGCGAACTCGTCGTGCTCGACAAGTTCGACTTGGCCGTGCCCAAGGGCGAGAAGCTGGCGGTGATCGGGCCCAGCGGCTCGGGCAAATCGACCCTGCTGCGCGTGCTGATGACCCTGGAGACGATCAGCGGCGGGGTGGTCGAGGTCGGCGGCGAGCCACTCTGGCACATGGAGCGCGGCGGCAGGCTGGTGGCCGCGAACGAGGCCCATCTGCGCAAGATGCGGGCGAAGATCGGCATGGTCTTCCAGCATTTCAACCTGTTCCCCCATATGAGCGCGTTGCGCAACGTGACTAAGGCGCCGATCCATGTGCTGGGCCTGGACAAGGCCGAGGCGGTGGAACGCGGCGAGGCCTTGCTGCGACAGGTCGGCCTGGCCGACAAGATGGACAGCAAGCCGGCCCAGCTCTCGGGCGGCCAGCAGCAGCGCGTGGCGATCGCCCGCGCTCTGGCCATGCGCCCCGAGGTGATCCTGTTCGACGAAGTGACCAGCGCCCTCGACCCGGAACTGGTCGGCGAGGTCCTGACCGTGATCCGCGACCTGGCTCATGAGCAGGACCTGACCATGCTCATCGTCACCCACCAGATGGGCTTCGCCAACGAAATTTGCGACCGGGTGTGCTTCCTGGAAGGCGGCCAGCTGGTCGAGGAAGGCCCGCCGGAGCAGATCTTCAAGGAACCACAGCAGCAGAGGACGCGGGATTTCTTGAAGGCGGTGTTGGAGGTTTAGGGTGTGAGTGCCCAACTAAACCTCGGGGGATACCCCCTCACCCTGTCGATGTCCGGGGTGATGGTGCAGCCTTCGTTCGGGCGCGCGCCGCGCACCCATTCGCCGACCGGGCGGCTGACGTCGAGGGTTCCAGATGTTCGTGTGGCCCGCGTCGTGGGGGCCGGTGTCCGGGCGCGCGGCGCGCGAGGCGATGAGGCGGCGCGGGCCATAGTCGCTGTTCCTTTCGAATTGCCCGTCGGCCCAGGACTCGGTCACCTGGCCGATCATCATGACGGTGCATTGGTCCTGGCTGCCACGCAGGTAAGGCGCGTCGAGGAGCGAGAAATAGCGGTAGACGCGCAGTTCCGCATGGGTAACCACCGCGCCCAGCGGAAGGCTGGAAAGATCGAAATGCACAGCGGCCTGGAAGGTGTCGACGATACGTAGATGGCAGGACTGGCCCCTTGCGACGGAGACCTCGTAGCCCGCCAGTTCGCGGATCCGGTTCGCCGGCGAGGACAATTCGCGCTGGCGCATGAATTCGTCCCAGACATAGAGGCGGGTGCCCCGGCGATCCAGGAAACCGGGATAGCAAACGCCAAAGGTATCGTGTTGCTTCACGCCGAAGATGCTGGCCGTCTTGTCGGGTTCGAAGGTGAAGGTCCGTTCGATCAGGGGCGGCAGATCGCAGGGTGCGAGGGCCAGGCAGAGAAAAGCAACCACCGCGAAAGGTCGAAATACGCGCATTGTTTTCGGCACGGCGGCGCCCCCTATTTTCAATGACTTGCCAGTTATGCATTCGGCCTGTGCCGGTCTAAAGAAGTTGCACAGTCCTCGCTATTAAACCTCCGTATAGGATCTTCGACCTTCGGATAGGTCACAGCGCCAGTTTGCTCGAACGTCGCCGTATTCCCCTCCCTTCATGCCCCCATAGATGGCAGGAGCGGGAGGAGTTCGCCTCGCGACGCCTCGGCGAACTTTACGTTGCCCGGCGCCGGCCATAGCGGCAGTTTTCAGGGGCAGCACCGCGCCCGCGAGACGCCGACAAGGAAAAGAGTTCGGACATGACGGGAGAGTTTCAGATCGCGATCATCGGGGCCGGACCCGCCGGGCTGTCGGCGGCCCTCACGCTCTCGCGGGCCTTGCGGCCGGTCATCGTCTTCGATTCGCCGCGCGCACCGCGAAACGCGGCATCGCCAGGTTTCGGCGGCCTACTCGGGCGCGAGCGAGCGACCGCGGCCGACCTACACGCCATCGGCCGCGAGGAAATCGAGCGCTACGGCTTCGCACGGTTTCATGGCGCCGATGCCGCGCGGATCGAGCAAGTGCCCGGTGGCGGATTCTCGATCCTGGGCGCCGACGGCACACGCGCCACGGCTGCGGTCGTCCTCCTCGCCTGCGGCATGGTCGACCGCTTTCCTGAGATTCGGCGGCTCGACGATTTCTGGAACCGGAGCGCCGTCTACTGCCCGTTCTGCGACGGTTTCGAGCTGCGCGACGGGCCCCGGGGGGTGTTCGTGAACCGCCCGGAGATGCTCGACGCGGCCGAGATCTATCTGACCTGGACGGACGACCTGATCCTGTTCCTGGATACGGGTATCGCGGTCCCGACCGAGCGAGAGGCGGCCCTCGCCGCCACGGGCGGCCGCGTCGAGCGACGCGCTATCCGCGGCCTGCGTGTCGATGCGCCCGACCAGCAGGCCGTCGAGATGGCGGACGGCAGCGCCATCGAACGCCAGGCCCTGGTGCTCTGGCCCTCCCAAGCGCAAACCGAACTCGTCCGGGAGATGGGCCTGCCCCTGGACGATGCCGCCCAGGTCGCGGTCGACGAGACGGCTACCGGACCGGGCTGTCCGGCGTCTACGCGGCCGGGGACCTGCTCTATGCCGGCCGTCAGAACGGCAACACCACCATCCATATGGACGCCATGGCCGCTGCCGCGATCATGGCGGACCTGGCGATGAAACCGGACCAGTGAGACCGCGGCCCAATCTTCCGACTCGCCCCCGCTCCGGCCGCGACCTATAGTTCGGATGCGGCCCATTGGGGCCGTTAATCCCCTGGTTTCGAGCCCGATATCCCCGCCTGATGGCCGATAAAATCGTCATTCGCGGCGCCCGCGAACATAATCTGAAGAATATCGACGTGGAGATTCCGCGCGACCGGCTGACCGTGATCACGGGGCTGTCGGGCTCGGGCAAATCCTCGCTCGCCTTCGACACGATCTATGCCGACGGGCAGCGGCGCTATGTCGAATCGCTTTCGGCCTATGCGCGCCAGTTCCTGGAACTGATGCAGAAGCCGGACGTGGATTCGATCGAGGGCCTGTCGCCGGCGATCTCCATCGAGCAGAAGACAACGTCCAAGAATCCGCGCTCGACGGTCGGCACGGTGACGGAGATCTACGACTATCTCCGCCTACTCTATGCCCGGGTCGGCATCCCCTACTCGCCCGCGACCGGCCTGCCGATCGAAAGCCAGACGGTCAGCCAGATGTCGGACCGCATTCTCGCGCTGCCCGAGGGCACGCGGCTCTATCTGCTCGCCCCCATCGTGCGCGGGCGCAAGGGCGAATATCGCAAGGAACTGGCCGATCTGCGCAAGCGCGGCTTCCAGCGGGTGCGGATCGACGGCGAGGTCCACGACCTGGAGAACCCGCCGGTCCTCAACAAAAAGCTGAAACACGATATCGAGGTCGTGGTCGACCGCCTGGTGGTGCGCGAGGACCTGGGCAACCGGCTGGCCGATTCCCTGGAGACGGCGCTGCATCTGGCCGATGGGCTGGTCTTCGCCGACGAGGCGGATTCGGGAGAGCGGCATACCTTTTCCGCCAAATTTGCCTGCCCGGTCTCGGGCTTCACCATCGACGAGATCGAGCCGCGGCTGTTCAGCTTCAACAACCCCTATGGCGCCTGTCCGTCCTGCGACGGGCTGGGCCTGCAGATGGAGTTCGACGCCCAGTTGGTCGTGCCCAATGACGGGCTGACCCTGCGCGAAGGGGCCATCGCGCCCTGGGCGCGCAGCCCGTCGCAATATTACGACCAGACGATCGACAGCCTGGCGCGCCATTACAAGGTTTCGATCACGGTGCCCTTCCGCGATCTGCCGGAAAAGGCGCGACACGCGATCCTTTTCGGCTCGGGGACCGAGAAGGTCACCATGCGCTACGACGACGGGCTGCGCCAATACGAGACCAGCAAGGCTTTCGAAGGGGTCGTGCCGAATCTGGAGCGGCGCTGGCGCGAGACGGACAGCGCCTGGATCAAGGACGAGTTGAGCCGCTACCAGACCTCGCGTCCCTGCGAGGCCTGCGGCGGCCATCGCCTGAAGCCCGAGGCCTTGGCGGTCAAGATCCGCAAGCAGACGATCACCGAGATCACGCGGTTGAGCATCGCCCAGGCCCATGACTGGTTCGGCAGCCTGGACGAACACCTGACGGAGAAGCAGCGCGAGATCGCCGCGCGCATTCTGAAGGAAATCAACGACCGCCTCAGCTTCCTGATGGATGTGGGGCTCGAATACCTGACCCTCAGCCGGGCCAGCGCGACTCTGTCGGGCGGCGAAAGCCAGCGCATCCGCCTGGCCTCGCAGATCGGCTCGGGCCTGACCGGGGTGCTCTACGTCCTCGACGAGCCGTCGATCGGGCTACATCAGCGCGACAACCGCCGCCTGCTCGACACATTGCGGCGCCTGCGCGATCTGGGAAACACCGTGATCGTCGTCGAACATGACGAGGACGCGATCCGCACGGCCGATTATCTGATCGATATGGGGCCGGGCGCGGGCATCCATGGCGGCCAGGTCATCGCCGCCGGCCTGCCCGACGAGGTCATGCGCTCGACCGAGAGCCTAACCGCCCAATATCTCACCGGATTCCGGCAGATTCCGGTGCCCAAGACCCGGCGCAAGGGGCATAAGGGCCAGGTCCTGACCGTTTCCGGCGCGCGCGAGCACAATCTTCGCGACGTCTCGGCCGAAATTCCGCTCGGCACCTTCACCTGCGTCACTGGGGTCTCGGGCAGCGGCAAATCGACCCTGGTGATCGACACGCTTTACAAGGCTCTGGCCCGGCGCATCTCCGGCGCGCGGGAGATTCCCGGCGAGCACGATGCCATCGACGGGCTGGAGCATCTCGACAAGATCGTCGATATCGACCAGTCGCCCATCGGCCGCACCCCCCGCTCCAACCCCGCGACCTATACCGGCGCCTTCTCGCCCATGCGCGACTGGTTCGCCGGCCTGCCTGAGGCCAAGGCGCGCGGCTACAAGCCGGGCCGCTTCAGCTTCAACGTCAAGGGCGGGCGCTGCGAGGCCTGCCACGGCGACGGGGTGATCAAGATCGAGATGCATTTCCTGCCCGACATTTACGTCCAATGCGATGTCTGCAAGGGCAAGAGGTACAACAGAGAAACCTTGGAAATTACCTTCAAGAACAAATCTATAGCCGATATTCTTGATATGACAGTCGAGGAAGGGCGCGGCTTTTTCACGGCTGTGCCGACGATCCGCAACAAGCTCGAGACCCTGGAACGAGTGGGCCTCAACTACATTCATCTGGGCCAGCAGGCCACGACCCTCTCGGGCGGCGAGGCGCAGCGCGTGAAGCTGGCCAAGGAGCTGTCGCGCCGGGCCACGGGGCGGACCCTCTATATTCTCGACGAGCCGACCACGGGGCTGCATTTTGAGGACGTGAGGAAGCTGCTCGACGTGCTCCATGCCCTGGTCGAACAGGGCAACACGGTGGTGGTGATCGAGCACAATCTCGAAGTCATCAAAACCGCCGACTGGATCATCGACATGGGCCCCGAGGGCGGCGACAAGGGCGGCAGCATCGTCGCCGCCGGCACGCCGGAACAGGTCGCCGCGGTCGAAGCCAGCTATACTGGCCAGTATCTCGCGCCCTATCTCGCCCTGCCCAAGAAGGCCAAGAAGAAGCGGGCCTAGGGTGTCCTGGAAGACCGGGCAGACCGACTCGCGGAACGCGCCGGGCGGCCGGATTGCAGTCTGCTGGCGCTTGCGAAGCTTTTCAGGCGAAAGGCGGCGTATCCGCCCGTCATTTTATAGGCCAGTCATTTACGGGAAGACATCGAAGCATGGCCACGACCTTAGTACCCGGACTGCCCCGCCTGGCCGTCGAAACCGCGGGCGGCGGGCCGCTCTGTCTGTTCCTGCACGGCATCGGCGGGAATCGGTCCAACTGGGCCGGGCAATTGCCGTCTTTCGCGACGGCAGGCTTCGCGGCGGCGGCCTGGGACGCGCGGGGCTATGGCGACAGCGACGACTACGACGGCCCCCTCGCCTTTGCGGATTTCATCGACGATCTGTTGCGGGTGCTGGACCGTTTCGGCGTCGAGCGGGCGCATCTGATCGGGCTGTCCATGGGCGGACGGGTCGCCCAGGCCTTCGCCCTGGCCCATCCGAACCGGGTCGGCGCGCTGGTTCTGGCCGACACCCATAGCGGCTTCGGCGACCTGACGGAAGACCAGCGCGCCGACTATGTCCGGGCCCGGCGCGAACCCCTGCTGGCCGGGAAAAACCCGGCCGATATCGCGCCCGGCGTGGTCGAACGGCTGGTCGGGCCAGAGGTCTCGGACGAGACCCGCGCGGCCCTGCTGGCCAGCGTCTCGGCCCTGCACACAGAGAGCTACCTCAAGGCGATCGAGGCGACGGTGACCCAGGACCGGGTCGGCGACCTTTCGGCCCTGGCTTGCCCGGTGCATTTCATCGTCGGCGAACACGACCGCCTGACCACACCCGATATCGTGCGTCGCGTCGCCACGCAATTGCCGGGCAGCGAAGTCACGGAGATTCCCGGCGCGGGCCATGTCAGCAACCTGGAGGCGCCCGACGCCTTCAACCGTGCGGCCCTGGGCTTTCTCGACAAGCACCGGGCCCTCGCCGATCCCGCGACCTTCGGTTTGGCAAACGGCGGTGGTTAGCCAAACACCAGCCTAGGTCTCTACACTCCGTCGCGCCGGGATGCCGCGCCATTTCTTGCGGTAGGCCAACGCCGGCAGGCCGACATGCTTGCGGAACGCGGCGCGAAAACTCGACGGTTCGGAATAGCCGACCTCGGCCGCGATCCCGTCGATAGGCATATCGGTCGTCTCCAGCATCTGTTTGGCTTCCTCGACGCGCAGGATCTGGAGGTATTCGACCGGCGACTGACCCGTGGCGACGTCGGCCCTAACCGCCGGGCTTGGCCTGCACGCGGTTGCATATAGTCGGCATTGAGGCCCATGGCCTGCTGGTCGTGGCGGTATTGCAGGCATTGGCGGGGACGGTGCCGTAAGCCTTGCGGAAAATGCCCATGTCGCACGAAAGTGCGTCGCGTACACCGGTCCGGACCCGTTCGTCCGCCCCGGCGTGGCGCGTCATGACAGCCGCTGCGATGGTCGAGCGTGTCTCGGCGGAAACGTTCTCTCTGGCCGGAAGGGCCGCGATCATTTCGCTCAAGGCCCGCAGGCTCGAAACTTCGACCCGGCGCCGGCCGTCGAGCCATTCCGCCAGGACGGGGTCGTGGCCCACCACGCGCGCGATTTCGGCGGCCGAAATCGGATCGGGATCGTCCGGCTCGGTCACCGGGACGAGATAGGGAGCGCCGTACACCACAATGGCGATAGCGATCGCATCGAGCGCTTTCAGGGCCGATTCATCGATCCCGATCTCAACCACGCCGAATAGCGGCGGAAAGTATTGATCCTCAGCGGCAAATCCCCGGCTGCCAGGCGCCGGATCGTGCCATCCCGCCCGGCCACATCGATCACGTCCCGAGCGTTGGGAACAAGACCGTAGCCGGTGCCGGAGAGTGGCACGGGCCGCTCCTTCTACATGCAAAGAGAGGTAAACTCGGCACGGCAGATGCCGTCGGTGCATTCGAGTTTCTTGGCCCCGCCGGTCGAGACGATCTGCAGTATCTGCGGCGCGGCGATGACCGGCACGGTGATGAATGCCAAGCCGACTGCAACGAGAAGGAGGCGGAACGGGCGCATTGCGGCACCTCGGCAAGGAAGCTATCAAAACGGGGTTCCACGCGAATCCGGTTCGGTCAACACAGGACTCGCCCGGCGGATGGGTCAATCAGGTTGTCCTCGGCCCCGCCCCCGTGTATGAGGCAGGCCATGAGCGATCCCTATGAAGATGCCCCCCCACCCCCGCGCAAGGGGTTTTTGGGCGCGGTCCATCGGCGCGAGCTGGCCCTTGTCCATTGGCTGATTCCACCGATCGAGACGGAGGAACAGGCGGCGAGCGCTCTCGGCTATGGCCGGCGGGCCGGTCTGCTTGCCGCGCTGATCGTCTTGTCGCCGATCTTCCTGCCCGAAGGCATCGAGACGATGACCGGCGGGCCGGTTTTCGTGGTCAACCAGGATGCCCTGATCAATCCGGTGGTGATGCTCCAGGCCGTGCTTTACGGCTATATCTATTTTGCCGGCTACAAGAAGCTGGAAGTCGTCGCCGGCGCACTCGCGCTTTTCGCCGCGGCCTTCCTGATCTGGCCGATGCTCACGGCCGACCAGAGCTGGCTCGCCCTGATGATCGGCGGTTATGTTCTGCGCTGTTTTGCCATCGGGGTGCGCAGCCTGCGCCACTTCCGCAAGCTCGATATCGAACCGCATGGACCGCCGGAGAAGCCTGGATTCTATCGCCGTCGACGCTGAGTGCGCCGCACACGAGCTTGCATTGGCGCCTTGGCCGGTCCATGTGAGTAGAACCCGAAGGCATAACAAAAGCGCTGTCCATAGTCATGGCGAAGACCCCTCTTGTACCTGTGCAAGTCGTCGGCGGCGGGTTGGCCGGTTCCGAAGCTGCATGGCAGCTCGCCCGCGCCGGCGTGCCGGCCGTGCTGCACGAAATGCGGCCCCTGCGGGGGACTGAGGCCCATCACACGGATGGGTTGGCGGAACTCGTCTGCTCCAATTCCCTGCGTTCCGACGATTCCGAGACCAATGCGGTCGGTGTGCTGCATGAGGAATTGCGCCGCTGCGGCTCGCTTGTCATGCGCGCGGCCGATGCGCGGCGTGTGCCGGCCGGAAGCGCCCTGGCGGTGGACCGGGATGGCTTTTCCGCCGACGTGCAGGCTGCCATCGAGGGTGAGCCGCTGATCGAGATCCGGCGCAAGGAAATCGCGGGCCTGCCGCCGCCGGAGTGGGATTCGGCGATCATCGCCACCGGCCCGCTGACCGCGCCGGGCCTCGCCGAGGCAATCCGCGAATTGACCGGCACCCAATCCCTGGCCTTCTTCGACGCCATCGCGCCCATCGTCCATGCCGATTCGATCGATTTCGACAAGGCTTGGAAGCAGTCGCGCTACGACAAGGGCGACGGCGCAGATTACGTCAATTGCCCGCTCGACCGCGACACCTACGAAGCCCTTATCGACGCGCTGATCGCCGGCGAGAAGACCGAATTCAAGGATTGGGAGAAGGACACGCCCTATTTCGAGGGCTGCCTGCCCATCGAGGTGATGGCCGAACGAGGACGCGACACCCTGCGCTTCGGGCCGATGAAGCCAGTCGGCCTGACCGATCCACGCACGGGCGGGCGCGCCCATGCGGTCGTCCAGCTGCGCCAGGACAATGCGCTGGGCACCCTGTTCAACATCGTCGGCTTCCAGACCAAGCTGAAATACGGCGAGCAGGGCCGCGTCTTCCGCATGATTCCCGGCTTGGAAAAGGCCGAATTCGCGCGGCTCGGCGGCATTCACCGCAACACCTTCATCGACAGCCCGCGGCTGCTCGACGGGACCCTGCGCCTGCACGCGCGGCCGGGCCTGCGCTTCGCCGGGCAGATCACCGGGGTCGAAGGCTATGTCGAAAGCGCGGCCATCGGCCTGCTCGCCGGACGCTTCGCCGCGGCCGAGCGTCTGGAAAACGCGCCGGAAATACCGCCCGCGACGACCTGTCTGGGCGCTTTGCTGGGCCATATCACCCGCGGCCATCTGGCCGACAAGAGCGGCAAGGGCTTCCAGCCCATGAACGTGAATTTCGGATTGTTCCCGCCCCTAGACGTGCGCAAGCGCGGGCGCGACCGCAAGCAGGCCATGGCCCGGCGGGCCCTCGACGATCTGGACGCCTGGCTGGGAACCCAACGCGTCGCGGCGAAGTGACTGTGGTGCGCGCCCTGCCGCTGGTCTTCATCGCGGGCCTCGCACTCGCACCCGCTCCCGCCCTTGCGGAACTCAGCTAGCTCGAACGCGAAGCCATCCGCCAGGACGCCGAGCTCGTCGGGCAGGCCAAGTTCTGCAAGATGAACTGGCGGCCGCTCTACCGCGCCGTCATCGGAAGCTGGCGCGGCAGCGGCCGAGCCATCGAGGACGTCCAGGAGGTCGACCCCATCTTTCAGGAAATAATGAAGGCCCAGTCCGATATCCTGAGTAAGGAATTCTGCACGATGGGTCAGATCCAGGTCGATTACAGCATGGAGCGCGCGCTGCGCTTCTAACGTGCCGATCCCGCGGCGATAGGCGACTGACGGCTCAGTAACGTCCCGTCGCCCAGCCCGTCAGCAGCGAGAATTGCCGCCCGCCGTCGGGCCGCGCAATGGCCGGGTCGAAGGGATCGTGGCCGCAGCGCGCCAGGCGGCGCAGATGGCGGTCGGCGAGACGCGCGGTCAGCAAGATCGGCAGAGCGGCGCGCGGCACCTCTCCACGCAACGCCCTTGCCTCCGCCAACAACTCGCGAGCACGGCCGGCGAGCCGGGCGGCGATCGCCGCCAGGGCCGCGGGCCGGCGCCCTTCGAACAGATCCGTCAGGGACAACCCCTCCTCCGCCACCAGGTCTCCGGGCAGGAGACTGCGCCGGATACGGGCATTATGCGGGATCGCGCGCAGATGACCGGTCAGCGCCCAGGCGATGCCGACACAATCCGCGGCCCGCCGGGCGGGCGCGCCGGCGACATCGAGAACGGTCAGGGCCAGATCGTTGAGCCCCCCGGCGCTGTCGCGCGCATAGGCCTCGAACGATTCAAGATCGATCGGCGCTTCGTCCCCCAGATCGAAGGCCCGCGCATCGATCAGGCGCAAAAGGCCGGCCGGCGGCAGATCATGGGCCCGAGTCGCGGCGGCCAGGGCTTCGCTGACCCGATGGCGGGCCCGGCCGACGCCCGGCCCCGCCGCAATGCTTTCGACCGTGTCGCGCCACCATTGCAGCCGGATCTCGCCGAGCAGGGATTCCGACACGCTGTCGCGGATACGCGCCAGTTCCAGATTGAAGGCATAGAGGGCGAACAGACCCTCTCGCTGGTCGGGCGGCGCGAACATGGCCGCGAAAAACCGCTCGGGATCGGCCGCGCGAACCTCGGTTGCGCAATAGGAAAGTTCGGGCTGGGCCATATTCAAGGTCGATCCGGCTTATCAGACGGCGTGATACGCCTTACCTCTCGGAGCGACGGCGCCGCGCGCTGGGGGAACTGGAGCGGCTGTTTTCTCGACCTCCCCTTGGCCGCCACGCATCGTTGTGCCACTATCATGATGGTACACCTTATCTTGTGTCCACGAGGTACACCCTGGCATCGATTTAAAAGAGGTGGGGAAATAGGGTCATGGCAAAAATTCTGAACAGTCTACAATCGACCGTGATCGCGGGCATCGTCCTGCTGATCGCCATCATCATCGTGGTCGGAGCGACCGGCACCATGCCGAGCTTCGATCATAGCTGGTTCGCTTTCCTGTTCCGCTATCTCCACGTCCTGAGCGGCGTGATGTGGATCGGCCTGCTGTGGTACTTCAACTTCGTCCAGATCCCCAACATGGGCAAGATTCCGGACGAACAGAAGCCCGCCATCGGCAAGGTCATCGCACCGGCCGCGCTGTTCTGGTTCCGTTGGGGCGCGATGTCGACCATCGTCACCGGCCTGATTCTGGCTTGGATGAGCGGCTATCTTGTCGACGCGATCGCCCTCGGCTTCACCGACGGTGGCGCCAGCACGCCCATCGGCATCGGCATGTGGCTGGGCACTGTCATGTGGTTCAACGTCTGGTTCATCATTTGGCCGAAGCAGAAGAAGGCCCTGGGCATTGTCGAGGCGGATGCCGCGACCAAGGCCGCGGCCGCCAACACCGCGAAGATGTTCTCACGCACCAACACGCTGCTCTCGATCCCCCTGCTCTATTGCATGGTCGCGGCGCAAAACGGCGGCTTCATGTAAGCCTGCCACCATCGGGTGGGAAAACGGGGCCTTCGGGCCCCGTTTTCTATTGCGGGCTGGCTTTCTCCGCCCGCCGCGCCGAGGCTATCCTCCGCAAAGGGCAGCAGGAGAGCAGCGGCAATGGAACAGCGGTTGAGTCTCATCACCCTCGGCGTCGGCGATCTCACCACCGCGCAGGCATTCTACGAGCGCCTCGGCTGGCGTGCCTCGCCGCCCGGCAACGACGACGACGCCTTCTTCCAGACGGGCGGCATGATCCTGGGGCTCTGCAGCCGCGACGCCCTCGCCGCCGATGCCGGGTTGCCGGCCGAGAGTTCCGGATTCCGAGGTGTCGCGCTGGCCTATAGCGCCCGCGAAAAGGCCGGGGTCCATGCGGTTGCTCGAGACGGCGCGCGAGGCGGGCACCGCCATCGTCAAACCGGCGGAGGAGGTCTTCAGGAGCGGCTATTCGGGCTATTTCGCCGATCCCGACGGGCATTTGTGGGAGGTCGCCTGAAATCCCGGCTTCCCGATCGATGAAGCCGGCAATATATCGTTGCCGAAAGGCTTATTTCTTATGCCGCTACAAAAATCAAATACGGAAACGCCAAAATACGCGATTCCGGCCGTTGTTTTCTCCTTCAAATTTGGTGCGGAATTGGAAAATGACCGCTCAAAAACATCATCGGTAAGTTTATATGTCCCTGATCACCGACCCTAAATACACCATCCCGGATGACCTAGTGGATTGATTCCAACGTTTGGAACCCTCGGTTTCGAGCAGCGATGATATTGTCGGGATCGGCTTTCCAGACGAAGGGTTTGGGGTTTTCGGCATTGTATTCACGAACGAAGCGGTTGATGGCGGCGTGGAGATCGACGAGGGAATGAAACACGCCGTGTTTGAGCCTGCGCCGGGTGAGTTTGGCGAAGAAGCCCTCGGCGGCGTTGAGCCACGAGCAGGGGATCGGCGTGAAGTGGAAGGTCCAGCGCGGATGGCGGTCGAGCCAGGCGCGGAACTTGATCCTTCTTGTGCGTCGCGTAGTTGTCGAGGATGACGTGGATATCCTTGTCCGCCGGGGTCTCGCGCTCGATGCGGTTGAGGAAGCGGATGAACTCCTGATGGCGGTGCCGCTGCATGTTCTGCACGATGCCCGTTCCGTCCAGCACATTGAGAGCGGCGAAGAGCGTCGTGGTGCCGTGCCGTTTGTAGTTATGGGTCATCGCGCCGGCGCGGCCCTTCTTCATCGACAGGCCGGGCTGGGTTCGGTCGAGCGCCTGGATCTGCGACTTCTCGTCGATCGACAGCACCACCGCATGGGCCGGCGGGTCAACATAGAGGCCGACGATATCCGTGAGCTTCTCGGCAAAAGCCCGGTCGTTCGAGAGCTTGAAGTGTCGCCAGCGGTGTGGGCTGAGGCCGTGCGCCTTCCAGACCGCCTGGTACCGTCGACGCCGCAACGCCGGCCGTCTTCACCATCGCGCGCAGCGTCCAGTGGGTCGCCTCGAGCGGCGGTGGCTTGAGCGCCAGGCGGACGATCCCGGCGACATGATCGGGCGCGATCGGCGCCTTGCCGGGAGGACGGGACCTGTCACGAAGCAGCCCGTTGACACCCTCGTGCATGAAGCGCTCCTGCCAGCGCCACACGCAGGTCTTGGACTTGCCAGTCCCGGCCATGATCGCCGAGGTGCCCAGTCCGTCGACGCTCAGAAGAACGATACGTGCCCGCCAGACGTGCTTCTGCAGGCTCTTGGAGCCCGCGACGATCGCTTGCAATCGCTGACAATCGTGAGACGAGACGGTGAAAGAGATAACTGTGCGCATGCAGCAGACCCACATGCAAACAGACAAAACGGCATCCCAAATCAGATTCTTTTGTTCCGATCAATCCACTAGGCACCAAGCTTTCTTCGATCGACTTGGAGTTTTGGTGTAAAGTTTTCTTCGAAGCTAATTTCTACTAACTACCATCCTAGGGCATAGCTCGGCCGGCGCGGATCGGCCGCGCCTTCCAGAATCTTTCGCTTCAGATCGTGGCGCACCAGGCACATGCCGCCGGCGCGCCAGGTGCCGGCGGCCCAGGCCTCCGGATCGTGGCCGCGTGCGGCGAGGGTCGCGCCATGTTCGTCGAACAGGGGCTGTTCGAGGGTGAGGCGCCCCGGGTAATAGGCATGGGGCTCGAAGGAATTGGGGAAGCTGTGCATGGCGAAGCGCGGCGCCTCGACTGCCTGCTGGGGGTCCATGCCGAAGATTTCCAGATTCAGGAAGGTCTGGGTCATGGCCTGGACCTGGACATCGCCGCCCGGTGTCCCGAATGGCATGACATAGGCGCCGTCGCGTACCGCCAAGGCCGGATTGGGGGTCAGGCGCGGCCGGTGGCCGGGCGCGACCGCCCGGGGATGGTCGGGATCGGCCCAGGACTGGCTGCCCCGGCTCGACGGCACCAGACCGGTGCCGGGCACCACGGGCGCGCTGTAGGAGGTGTCGCTGGGGGTCGCGGAGAAGGCATTGCCCTGGCGGTCCACGACCGCGACATAGGAGGTGTCCAGGTCCGGTCCCTGGGGGCCGCCCTCGAGCCCGCGCAACATGTCGCCGGGCGGCGGCAAATCGGGCCAGGCTTTATCGGCGCGGATCAGCGCCCGGCGCTCCGCCGCGTAGCCATCCGAGAGCAGCCGGTCGAGCGGCACCGGGACATGCGCGGGATCCGTGTAGAATTTTTCGCGATCGGCGAAGGCCAGCTTCAGGGCCTCGGCGACGGTGTGGATCATGTCTACCGAGTTATGGCCCATGGCGGCGAGATCGAAGCCTTCCAGCAGCTTCAGGGTCTGGAGCAGCGCCGGACCCTGACACCAGGGTCCGCAGCCGTAGACGGTCGCGCCATGCCAGCTGATCGAGGGTGCGTCCTCGACCGGGGAGCGGTAGGCGGCCAGGTCCGCGCGGTCCAGCCAACCCCCTTCCGAGGCCACGTAATCGCCGATCCGGGCGGCGATATCGCCGGTGTAGAAGGCCGCGTGGGCGGCTTCGAGTCCCTCCTTGCGCGAGCCGCGCGAGGCCGCTTCCTCATCGGCCATGAACTGGAGACTCGCGCCGAGATCGGCCTGGACGAAGCGCTCTCCGACAGCCGGCGGCCGGCCGCCGGGCAGGTAGATCGCGGCGGAGGACGGCCAGCGGGCGTAATTCTCCGCCTGCATGGCGACGATCTCGGCCATCAGCGGGTACATGACGAAGCCGTCGCGGGCCAGGCGGATGGCCGCGCGGGCGACTTCGCCGAAGCGCATCGTGCCGAAACGGGCCAGGGCCGTGATCCAGGCGTCGGGCGCGGCCGGCACCACCATGCGCAGCACCCCTATGGGGATGGTCCCGCCGAATTCCCCGACAAAACGCGCTGGATCGGTCTTGGCGGGCCAGGGGCCGAGCCCGGCGATGGAGACGGTCTTTCCGGTCTCCGCCATGCGGATCAGGATGGGTGCGACCCCCGCGACATTGACCAGTTCGGACTGGACCACGCCCAGCGCGATGCCCGCCGCGACCCCGGCATCGACCGCGTTGCCGCCGGCTTCCAGCACCGCAAAACCGGCTTCCGCCGCCAGGTAGTGCCCGGCCGAGACCATGTGATCGATGCCCATGACCGTGGGCCGGGCGGCCGGCTGCGTGCCTCCCGCCGCCGGGTCCGGATAGCGCGTCGTCGCCATTCTGTCTCTCCCCCTGCCTGATATCCCCAATCTGATATCGCTGGCCTCCGCATGCTATAGAGACGCGAATCCGGCCGGAGGAAAAGGGGAAACGCCATGGACAAGCGCGATGCCGTACTGGGGGCAATCTGGAGCGCGCCCGAACTAATTCGGGACTTCCAGGCCTTATGCGATACCGGCGGCCGGTTCTGCGGCACGGAGAGCGAGGCCATTGCCCGCGATTTCCTGCGCGAACGGCTGGCCGAAATCCCCGGCATCGGGCGCGGCGAGTACGTCTTCGACTACGAGGTCTGGGGCCGAAAGACGAACCGAGTCACCGTGCTCGGCAAAGGCGAGAAAACCCTGCCCTGTCATGCCTTGATCTGGTCGAAGGACACCCCGCCGGGCGGGTTGGAAGGCGAAGTGGTCGACCTGGGCCGCGGCCACCGGGCCGATTTCGAGAGCGCCGGCGAGCTGATTCGCGGCCGCATCGCCCTGGTCCGCCAGGACTATCCCTTCGGGGCGGATACGGTCCACCGCATGGTGAAATACCGCTGGGCGCAGGAATTCGGCGCGGCCGGCTATCTGCTCGCCTATCCCGCACCGGGCCAGCTGGTCGCCACCGGCTATTGCGCCCTGAACATTCCCGAGGACATCCCCGCTGCCGGATTGGCCTATGAAGGCGCGGCCTTGCTGGGCCGGCGCCCGGACGGCTCCCTCGCCCGGGCGCGGATCGAGGTCGAGGGCGAACGGCGCACCGAGAAGAGCGTCAACCTGATCGCCGAAATCCCGGGCAAGGGTCCGGAATGGGTCTCCCTGACGGCCCATTACGACGGCCACGACCTGGCCGAAAGCGCCCTCGACAACGCCACCGGCGTGGCCGCGATCCTGCAGATCCTGCGCACCCTCGCGCCCCTCGTCCCGGACTGCGAGCGCGGCTTGCGGGTCAGCTTCTACACGACCGAGGAATGGGGCCTGTTGGGTTCCTACCGCTATGTCAACGACCTGACCGAGGCCGAGCGGCGCGCCATCGCCGTCAACGTCAACCTCGACACGATCGCGGGCAGCCCAAACCTGGCCTGCCTGACCAGCGGCTATGTCGAACTGGAGGACTGGGTGCGCGGAGTCGGCGCGGAGATCGGCCAGGGCTTTCGTATCATCCGCCCGCCCAAGCGCAATTCCGACCATTACAACTACGCCCGCCGGGGCATCCCGGCGATGCGTCTGGTCGCCGGTTTCGACGAGCCGGACAGCCGGGTCGGCCTGATTCTCACCCCCGCCGATACCCGCGACAAGGCGCCCGTCGGCGAGCTCAAGAACGGCACCATGGCCGCCGCCGCCTTCGTCTGGAAAGCGCTCAACCAGCCCGGCCCGGTCGTCCCGCACAAGACGGACGAGGAAGCCGCCGAACTGGTCGCGGGCCTCGAGTAGCACGGGGCGATTCGGCCGCCCCGTCTTCTTCCGACTCGTCGAAAGCCGGGCTGAGATTACTCGTCGATCCGCGCCTTCTCGACCCTGGCCTTTTCGCACCAGAAATCGCAGAGTGCCGAGAAGTCCTTGCCGCCCCAGCCGGCGGCCCGGGCCTGGCTCAGACTCTCGCGCGCGCTGGCCACGATCGGCAGCGGAACCTGCTCGCGATTGGCGCTGTCCAGGATCAGGGACAGATCCTTATGGGCGAGGTCGATGGCGAAGCCCGGCTCCGTATCGCCCCGGAAAACCTTGGTCGCGTAGTTGATTTTGAGCTGGCCGTTGGTCGCCGTGGTGCCGTGGATCACATCCAGGGTGGTCGGGAGATCGAGGCCGAAAGCCTGGCTCAGGGCCATCGCTTCGGCATTCATCATGCAAGAGGTGATGGCCAGAAAATTGTTGACCAGCTTGGTCCGGGTGCCCGAACCGGGACCGCCGCAACGATGGATCGTCGTGCCCATCGCCTCGAGCAGCGGCTTCACCCGCGCGAAGCCCGCATTGCTCGCGCCGACCATGAACAGGCTTTCGCCCTTCTGGGCATGGCTGGCGAGACGGCCGACCGGGGCGTCGACGAACTCCGCGCCCGCCTCGGCGCAGGCGGCGGCGAGGGCGTCCGAGGTTTGCGGCAGCACGGTGGACATATCCAGGACCAGCCCGCCCTTCTTGAGGTTCGCCAGCACCCCGCCGGCGCTCTGGACGACGGCCTGAACCTCGGGCGGCCCCGGCAGCATGGTCACGACGATATCGGATTCGGCGGCCAGTTCGGCGACGCTGCCGGCCTTGCGCCCGCCGACCCCGGCCACGTCATCCATGCGCGCCTCCGAAATGTCGAAGAGGGTCAGGGACATCTGCTTGCGCGCCAGGTTCTTGGCCATCGGCCCGCCCATGCGGCCCAATCCGACGAATCCGATACGATCGACCATGCTAGGCTCCTGTTCTTGTGCTTATGTTCGATCGCCATGAAATCGGTTCACGCCTTCGCCAGCAAGCTTTGTGAAGCATGCTTGCGCAGCGACGTCACGGGAGAGTTCCGCAATGTGGAGATATTGGCTCGTTCTGGCGGGCATCGGAGGCGCCCTGGCGGTCGCCCTCGGTGCGTTCAGCGCCCATGCCTTCGCCGACGCCTCGCCCGAGGCGCAACGCCTGTTCCACACGGCCCAGACCTATCACCTCTGGCATATCCCGGCGCTGCTATCCGTGGCCTGGCTGGTGGAGCGCGGCCTGGCTGGCCCGACGCGATTTCTCCCACATCTGGCCGGGGCCTGTTTCCTGCTCGGCTTGGTGCTCTTTTCAGGCTCGCTCTACCTCAAGGCCTGGACGGGCGCGGCGCCCGCGCCGGCCCTGATTCCCGTCGGCGGCCTCGCCTTCCTGCTCGGCTGGCTGAGCCTCGCCGCGGCCGGGCTGAGCATCCGGCGCCTCGCCGGCGAATAACCATCGCGCTTCGCAGAATGCAGTCCCGCTCAGCGGCGCGCCTTGAGCCGCCGGCTAGTCGAAGTGCGGTTGTGGAAATTCGACGGCCTATCGGACCGCTCTGCGCTTCAAATCCTTGAGAATCTCGCGCGCCGCGTTATGGCCGGGAATGCCCGAAACCCCGCCGCCCGGATGGCAGGACGAGCCGCATTGGTACAGCCCGCCCAGGGGGGTACGGTAATCGGCGTAATGCGGCACCGGGCGCTTGAAGAAAAGCTGCTCGGGGGACAATTCGCCCTGGAAGATATGGCCTTGGGGCAGGTTCACGATCTCCTCGATATCCTCGGGCAACAGAAGCTGGGCATGGGTGATGTCGTTCGAGAAGCCGGGCGCGAAACCCTCGATCGTGTCCAGGACGGTCTTCTTGAAGTTCTCCTTTTCGTCGGCCCATTGGGCCCCATCGAGCTTGTAGGGCGCATGGCCGCCGAAGAAGTTCATCACATGCTTGCCGGGCGGCGCCAATGAGTCGTCGACCACGCTAGGGCTGACCGGCGTGATGAAGGGCCGCGCCGAATAGCGGCCCCATTTGGCGTCGTCATAGGCCGCTTCCAGATACTCAATCGTCGGGCCGATATGGACATAGGTGGGGTAGTCGAAATCCCCCAGCGCGCCGTCCGCCAGGGCCTTGGGAAGGCCCTTGTATTGCGGCGGCCGGTCGCAGGCGACGTTCATCTTGAAAGCGGTCGAGAAGGTGCGGTAGTCGCGCACGTCGCGCAGCAATTCGTCCGTCAGATGGCCCGGATCCAGCATCTGCAGGAAGAGCGCCTTGGCGCTGGCATTGGAGACGGTGGTCTTCGCCTCGTATTCTCGGCCGTCCTCGGTGACGACGCCGACCGCCCGGCCGCCCTTCACCGTGATCTCGGCGATGGGCGAATTCGTCTCGACATCCATGCCCAGGGTCTTGCCGTAAGATTCGATGGCGGCGGTGATCGCCCCCATGCCGCCCCGGATGAAGCCCCAGCCGCCAGCGCCGTCATGCTCGCCCATGATGTGATGCATGATGACATAGGCCGAGCCAGGGGTGCGCGGCCCGGCGAAGGTGCCGATAGAGGCGTAATAAGCCAGCACGGCGCGGATGCGCGTGTCCTCGAACCAGCGTTTGAGATAGTCGTCCGCGCTCATGGTCATCAGATCGACGATGCGGAAGACCTTGTCGCCGACCTTGCGGTTGCGCCAGAGCAGTCCGGCCATGTCCTTGAAGGTCTTCCAGTCGCGCCGGCTGGGATCGGGCGGCGTCTCCCAGAGCAGCTTGCGGACGATCGCCGCGCTCTCGTTCATATAGCGGGCGAATTCCGGATAGATCGCGGCATCATGGTTGGAGAAGCGCCCGAACTGGCCCTGGGTCTTCGCCACGCTGTCGGAGAAGACGATGTAGTCGTCACCGTCCAGCGGCGAGAACATGTCGCTGCAGGGCAGGACCTCCAACCCATGCTTGCGCAATTCCAGGTCGGCGATGATCCGCGGGTGCAGCAGGCTCATCAGATAGGAAAAGGTCGAGGCCCTGTAGCCGGGATGGATCTCCTCGGTCACGGCGGCGCCGCCGATCACCGG
>CAUZWC010000021.1:0-20102 GCA_963583595.1 Alphaproteobacteria bacterium
CAGCACGGCGCCGGCAGCCGCTCCGCCGAACAGAGTCTCGTTGAAGACATCGGCATCGTCGCGCATCGCCTGCTCCGCCGGCGTGAGCGGTGCGGAACTTTCGAAGAGACTGATCTGGTCGGAATCGCCGGCTGTCTGACAGCCTGCCAAGACGAGGGCCATGGATAGGAACGCAAAGGCCAGAACGCGGCCAAAACGGCCGCTGGGCGCCACCATGAAATTTGCTCTTCTCATCATCGACCCTCTTTCGCGACCATGGCCGCAAGCGACTTCTCGATAGGCGCTTTCGCCGCCGAACCTTGACTGCGCATCAATGTTAGCTGTTTCAGCACATCGTCAGTAATCGAAGGCAGGGTTGTCAACGCCCGGTCGTTATACTCGACTGTCAATACCCGCGCCTGGGTGACCAGCGCAATGTCGTCATAGCTTTCCGCGATGGTCGTCAGCCGGTCGAGATAGTATCCCAGATTGAACCGGTAGACTTGGCGGTCCTTGTCAAGGTTCTGCTGGTAACGCGCGCGCCGCGTCGGATCCTCGGTCGCCTTCACCAGCTCGGTCCAGCGCGTCAGGATCGCGATATTGTCCATCACCCGGCGCGCTGCGAAGACGGCGTTCGAGAGCAGTTCGCGCGCGGCACGTTCGCGTTCCTGATTCCGGGTGCGGATGCTTTCGGCGATGACGAAGGAGAGATTTTCCAGGCGCCGCTTCATCTCGTCGCTCGGTGCGGCCTCGGCCAGGGCTCTCGCCTCCTTGACCGGATCGGCCTGTTCCTCGGCCAGTTTCGGCCCGCCCGGCTCAGCCTTCGAATTCGGATCGACGGCCAGGGCCTGCCAGGCCTTCTGCGCGGCCTCGATACTGTCGCGGCTGGGCAGGGCGGGTGCGGTCAGGACCAGCCGGAAGCCGGTGGTGTTCTGGCGGCGAATGCCGTGTTTGTCGACGGGCGGGTATTCCTCGCGATGGGCGGCGCTGATATCGGCCGGCCGGGTGCGGAAGCTGCCGCCGCGCGCGACGAAGCCGCCGGCCTGGCCGAATTGGTGGGAGATGGCGTTCAGGCGGAACGGGTCCAGGGTCAGCTCGGCGGCATTGCCCAGAATGTCGTGAATGCCGAGCGGATTGGGCTTCAGAGTCCCGATCAGGTTCAACTCGCGATAGGAATTTCCGTCATGGACGACAGATTCATCCAGGTTGCCGGCAGGCGCGAAAGTCTTTGCCGAGAATTCCGCTGGGCCGACCTTGGTGCCGCCGCGCGCCGCGAACTCCCATTCGTCCTCGGTCGGCAGGCGCAGAAAACCCACGGAGCCGTCGCGGGTCGGAACCAGATCGGGCGCACTCTTCAGCAGCCATTCGGAATAGCGTTCGGCGAAGAGCACGGCCTCGGCCCAGGAAATTTCGACGGCCGGCAGTTCCAGATCGGCGTTGCCGGAATCGGGACAGGCGCCGCTCAACGCCGCGAGCTGCATCGCCGTGACTTCGTATTTGCCGATGAAATAATGACGGTCTCCTTCACCCTTTTCGCCGGCAAAGGCGCCGGCGAGCCAAGCCACGCGGCGATATTCGGCATAGCCGCGCTCGGCTTCGTGGCTGCCGAGGGTGACGCGGTAGTCGCCGAGCATGCCGCCGCTCGGCACATTGACCCGCCGGAACGCCATCGCGCCGCCGCAGGGCATGGGCAGGAGGAGGTCGGCTTCCGCCGGCTGCGGATCGTAGGTCTCCGGGGGCCAGTCCGGGTCGGCAGCCAGCGCGGCATGGGCACAGAAGATCAGCGCCGCGAGGCTAAATCTCGCGAATCTCATCGCTGGGCTCCAGTCGCGCGAAATGAAGGCCGATCCCCGCCGCCGGCAGGAGCGAGAACAGCAGGACGATGGCCAGGCCTATCAGGACCGCCGGCGCTTCGATGGCGCAGGCTTCGCCTGTGGCCCCGAAGCTGTCGGCGAAGAAGCGGTTGATCCAGAGCGCCGCGCCATAGGCCAGGGCCGTGGCGGCGGCCGAGCCGGTCAGCGCCAGGATCACGGCCTGGACGGTGGGAAAGCCGATCAGCCAGGTGCGGCCGTAGCCGATCAGGTTGAGCATCGCCACGACCCGCCGCTTGCGTGCGGCGACGGCCCATTGGATCGCCGCCAGGCTGCCCGCCAGGCCGATCGCGCCGAGAATGACGATGGCCCGCAGGACCGCGCCGATATTGGCGTCGAGCGCGATAGCGCTGGCGATGCGCAGCTCCTGGGTGCTCACACTCAGATCCTGATCCTCGCGGAGATAGCGGGCGAGGCCCGCGACATCCTCGATGCGCCGGCTATAGAGCCGGAAGTTCGGATAGGCATCGCGTGCCGCGCGCGCCTCGCCCTCGGCATTGCCGAGTTCGGGCGCCGCGAAACCGTCGCGAAAGGCCTCGATCGCCAGGAGCAGATCCGGGCGCACGAAGACGACCGCGCCGCCATGCCGTTCGGGGGCTGCAACGGCTAGGATCGTGGCGTCGATGCCGGCCGTCTCGACCCGGCCGTCGCCGCGCCGGCGTTCGACATCGATGAACAGGCGATCGCCGGACGCAAGGCCCGTCTGAGCGGCGACGTCAGCCGATAACTTCACCTCGGAAATCTCGCCGAGATCGCTCGAATCCTCGCCGAAGATCGGATCGCCCGTGCCGGTCGGCACCAGCGAGACCCGCATCGGCGCGGCGCCGGGCTTGTCCGCCGGGGTGATATCGACCTGGGCGGCGGCGAAGCGGGTCGAGGGCAGGACGAAGGCGATGTCGGGTCTTTCGCGCATGGCTTCGAACCAGTCGCCGTCGAAGCGCCGCGCGCCAGTCGCGTCCAGGGTGATCCGGCGCATCGCGGGATCGGCGCGCAGCCGTTCGAAAATCTCACCGACCACGCCGGTCTGCAATCCGTTGAGGACTAGCAGCGGCGCGAGGACGGCGGCGATCGCCAGGGTGACGGCGAGTGCGAAGGGCCATTCGTCGAGAATATCGGCGAAGGAGAGACGCAGAAGCTGGGTCAGGCGCAGGGTCATGGCGCGCCGTGCTCGATTGTCGAGACGCGGGTCGCTGGATCGGGGCGGCATTCGGCCAGGGGCAGGCCGAACTCGGCCGCCAGCTCCCGGTCATGGGTAACCAGGACCAGGGCCGCGCCGGCATCGCTCGTCGAGCGGGTCAGCAGGGCCATCACCTCGGCGGCATTGGCGGGATCGAGGGAGGCGGTCGGCTCGTCGGCCAGGACCAGGGCCGGCTCATGGGCCAAAGCGCGGATCACCGCGGCGCGCTGGCGCTCGCCGATCGAGACATGGCGCGGCTTTCTTCGGGCCAGATGGGCGATGCCGAGGCGCTGAAACAGCGCCGGGACCGGCCCGTCGCCGGCCATCCCGAGCAGGCGCCGCGACAGCATGGCGTTCTCGTGCAGGCTGAGAAATGGGGCGAGCCCGCCGGTCTGCAGGACATAGCCGAAGCGCCGCGCCCGCAGGGCACGAATCCGCCCTCGGTCGTCACGCCGCCAGAGGGCGGCGATATCGATCGACTGTCCGCCCTCGTCGGTCACCGCCATCGTCCCGGCATTGTCGGGTTTGAGGCTCATGGCGATGAGGTCGAGGCAGGTGCTCTTGCCCGCGCCGGACGGGCCGACGATGGCGACCCTTTCGCCCATGCCGAGGGTGAAGCGCGCGATGTTCAAGCGAAAGCCGTCGCCCCGCGACCGATCGACCGACCGGAACTCGATAAGCGGGACAGCCATATCAGGGAAGCGCGTCGAGCGGCACCGGATAGACCCAGTCGCCCGGATCGTCGCCTTGGTTGAGCGCGATCCAGCGGTCGGAATCGTCGTGGAAGCGCTGGTAGAGGCGGATCTTGGAACTGGCGTCGTCGATGATCGCCTGCTGCTCGCCCACGCTCATCCGGGTCCAATCGTCCTCGCTCAGGGACATGATGCGGCTCTGATAGGGCAAGCCGGCGAGATACTCGCCCATCAATCCCGAATCGGCGAGGTTGCGGGCATGGCCCTGGCCGACCTGGTTCGGGTCGCGGCCCATGGCGGTGGCGGCACTGCGCAACTGGTTGAAGAAATCGCCGGGCTCGATCTGGCCCGCGTCTAGCGCGGTGACCGTTGCCTGCATGGTGCGTTGCAGGTCGCTCAACTGGTTCTTCGACAGCAGCAGGCGGACTGTGAAGGCGGCGACCGACGAATTGGCGAAGTCCCGGTCACTGGCCCAGGCCTCGAACATCGGCGGGGCGACCGTGCCGGCGACCCGGCCGAGATAGGCCAGGGCCATGGCGCGGCCGAGTTCAGCCGCCGATTGCTTCAAATCGGCTTCGGCATCGTCCTTGCCAGGCTTCGCCTGGGCCGGTGCCGCCGGGAAGGCATCGCCGTCCGCCGCCGCCTGGGTCTCGCGCACTTGTTCGACCAGGGCATCGGCCAGGGCCGAGACCTTGCGCTCGAAGGCGGCCGGATCGCCCGAGGGCACGGGGTAATAGAGCGAGCGGCCCGAATCCTGCCGGGTCAGCTCGGTATACTGGCTCTCCGCCTTGGCGTGGTCTTCCGCCCCGATCGGGGTCCTCAGATGCAGGACATAGAGCGCGGTGGGCAGGGTCTTGCTGCGGCCGCGCATGTCGTTGCGCATATCGGCGGCGTTGAGCTTGAGCTTGGCGTAGGGCGAAGCGGCGTCGCGGGCGCTGGCATCGGTGATCAGCACCAGATAGCGGGCGTCGAAACCGTCCCAGTCGATCCGCCCCATGGCGTGATCGATGGCGGCGAAGGCGTCCTCGGAGAAGGCCCGGGTGGAGACGCTGGAGGCGCTGAGCGGCGCGACCGCGGTCTGGAAGTCGGTGGTGCCGTCGATATCGTTCGGGTCGGCGAAGGTGCGGGTCAGATATTCGATGCCCTTCACCGCCGCCGGATCGTCGCGATAGCCGACGACGCCGAAGCGCACCTTGTCCTCGAGCCCCGCCGTCTCGACTTTCGCCAGTACGTCGCGCATGACCTCGCGCGTGCGCTGGATATAGGGCTCCATGGAACTCGACGCGTCGATGACGAAGACGACCCCGGCGCGGAGATCGCCCAGCGCGGCGATATTCTCGCGGGTGTTGAACAGTTCGAGTTTCTCTTCTTCCGCCTTGGTCACGCTCGCCACGCGGACCGCCATGGCGCGCTGCCGGTTGGGCAGGCGCTTCGGCTTCGCCTCCAACACCGGCAGCATGTAGAACTCGTTGGCGAAATCGACGAAGGCCTCGGGCTCGATGGAGATGACCGGGCTGTCCTGGGGCAGGGTTTTGGCCTCGGCCTCGGCCCGCGCCGCATCGGCCCGAGCGGTCAGGTCCGGATCGTCGAGCCATTGTTCCAGCGCCGGCTCCTCGTCGAAGAACAGCACCTGGCCGCGATTGCCGCGATCGGTGAAGGCCAGTACTAGCGAATGATCCCAGGGCACCACCGCCGTTTCCGGCAGGAAGCCGGCGACGCTTCCCTTCGCGTCGGTGCCGACCTCGAGCATGGTCTCGCCGCTGCCAGACGCCGGATCGCGCGCATAGACATAAAGGACTGTGAAGGGGGCGAGGGCCTTGTCGCCCTTCGCGCCGGGCTTGGCCGCGATCTCCGCGCCTGGCCGGGTCAGCACTTTCTGATAGAGCGCGGTCTTGCCGAGGATCAGCAGCGGCTTGCGATCCTGGGCCAGGGCCGGCGAGGCCGGGAGCATGGCCAGCACAAGGAGCGACAGGACGAGACGGGCGATCATTGCAGCAATTCCTTGGCTTTATCGTTGCCCGCTTCGGCCGCCTTGCGCAGCCAGAAGACGCTCTGTTCCGGGCCGTCGGGCCGGTCCAGCGCACCGGATTTCAACATCTCGCCGAGCCGGAGCATGGCCTCGGCCTTGCCGCCCTTGGCCGCGGCCTCGTACCAGACCGCCGCCTGTTCGGCGTCGGGCGCGGGAACGACGCTGACCTCGGCCGAATGGCTGGCCGGGTCGTAATATTGCGCCATGCCGTACGCGGCTTCGGCCGAGCCTTTCTGGGCGGCGTATTTCCGCAGCAGGAAGGCCGCCTGATCCTGGCCGGCCTCGGTGAAGCGCCGCGCCTCTTCCTCGGCGGTGGCGGCTTCGGGCTTCCGCTCCTTCAAATAGGTGCGCGCGGCCTCCAGGGTAAGGGGGATGCGTTGGTCTGCGGCCGGCGGGGTCTGGGGCACGGTGCCGTCAGTCGTGCTGTCTGGGGGCGTGACCGATTCCTCGATGGCAGGCGATTCGGCCTCGTCCGTGCCCAGAATGTCGTCGCGAAACAGCCAGAAGAGGATCGCCAGGGCGAGCAGCAGGCCCAGGGCCAGCAGGACGAACAGGAGCGTCCGGCTTTTCTTTTCTTCCGGAGGCGGTGGAGCGGGGTCTTCCGGTGCGATCTCTTCCAGCTCGGCGAAGGCCGCCAGCGGATCTTCCTCGGGCGCGCTTTCGGGTTCGGGCGCCATCGCCGGGCGTTCCGGCGCGGGCGGTGGCGGGTTGGAGGGCAGGCGGAGGGCGATCCAGCTCATCCTGTCTTCGAGGCGATTGCCAGCCGCGTCGCGGAAGATGATCCGGTAGGGCTGATAAGGTCGCAGATGCCAGGTGGCGGAAGGGCCGAGATCGAGGGCGATGGCCGCGCCCTCGCGGATTACCCTGTCGGCGTGGAACCAGCGTTCGCCGGCCGCCCAGGCGCCGGTCCCCTGCCGGCTAGGGTCGAGATGCTTTTCGACGCCGTCGATCTGCGCGGAGATGCCGGTTTCCAGGGTCGCGGGATCCAGATCGCCGGCATTCGCGAGTTTCAGCCGCGCGGTGCCGGCGGCCATGTCAGGAGTCTGATCGACGATGACGGGCATGCTTTTTGTCCTACTCGGCCGAGTCGTGGGGGCCGGGCGGCTCGAGCGCGTCCTGGACGTCGATCGTTTCGATGATGCGGCCAAGCTCGCGGTTGTGCTCGTCGGAAATCTCGCGGCCGGCGGCATGGCTGATATTGGCGATGCCGAGGGCGCGGAAGGCGGCGCCCCAATCGACGAAGAAGTTTCGTTCCAACGGCTCGCGCGCCGGGCCGATCTCGATACCCTTCACCGTCAAGGCATCGCCGGAGAAGATCGCCCGCGTCGCTTCCTTCGGTGCCTCGGGGAAGCCCGGCCGATCCTTCTCGGCCAACGCGCCATAGCCCAGATAGGCGACATAGTCGTTGATCTCGTAGACCGCGATGCGGACGGCGCGCTCGGCGGCATCCTCCCAGCGCGCGCCGGCGGCCAGGGTTTCCTCGCGCACCGCCTCGGCAATGCGGTCGCGGATTCCGTTGCGGTCGGCGCCGACGATGATCTCGTCGATGACCTCGCCGACCGTGTCGCCGGCAAGGCCGAGGATTTCCAGCGCCGCCTCGTCCTGCTGCAACCGGCGCAAGCGGCCGGTCCAGGCGTTGACGGCCCTGTCGGCGAAGATTTCGGGCCGCTCGCGCCGCCTGGCGCCTGGGGTGGGGGCGTTCGGGTCCGCATCGCCGGCAGCGGGGTCGCCCGCGTCGGCCCAGGGGTCGTCCTCGGCCACGGGTTCAGCAGCGGCGGCCGTTTCCGCTTCCAACTCGTCCTCGCGCATCGCCGCGACATTGAAGAAGATGCCGCGCGCGTCGATCGTCGGCAGCGTCAGCGCCTCGACAAAATGGGCGAAGGGGCGGAATTCCTGACCGCGTACGGCGTCGTAGAGGGATTTGCGCACGGCCTGGAGCCGTTCGTCGCGCTCGCGCCGCGCCGCTTCGCCGCCATCGTGATAGAAGCGGCGCAGCGCATGGTCGAGACGGGTTACGGCCTCGAGCAGCCGTTCGGCGCTCTGGCGGCGCTTCAATTCCGGGTTCAACACGGCGGACAGACGGCCGACGAGATATTCGACGCCGCCGTCATTGGGCTGCATCGCGGCATCCCAGATTCCGTCGGGGTCGTTGAAATGCTTGGCGACCAGGGCCGAGCCGGCGAAGGCCTCGCGATATTGCTCGATCAGGCCTGCCGATTGTTTCGCCGGGCCTTCCTCGGTCAGGGTTTCGATATCGGCATAGTCCATCAGATGGACCTGCTTCATGCCCGGATTGCGCAGGAACACGGTGTTGGCGAAGGGGCCGTCGTCCCATTTCTCCGGCCAGCCGTCCTTGCCGTAGAGTTCCAGGAAGGAGGAGTAGAGCCGGCGATCCCATTTGCCGCGCCGGGATTCCGCGGTTTCGCCGCCCTTTTCCAAAAATTCCAGATCGAACTTGGTCAGCACCAGGAAGAGCGCATTGGCGACCCGCGCGCGCTGCGCCGGGGTGCCGCCATGGGTGGTCTCGATCCAGGACCGGACCATCCCGGCGAGATCCTTTACCTCCTGCACGCTGGGCGGCATGCAGAGCAGCATGGCGGTCAGTTCCAGCTCGTCGGTGAAGCGATGGAACAGATAGGCGATCTTGCCGCGCAGGAAGAGTTCGCGGATCTGTTTGTCGCAGTCCGGCGCGGCGGGCGGCAGGTTGGTCAGCTTCAGGCGCGAGCGGGCGCCCGGAAAGTCGAGCAGGTCGGTATGCTCGAAGAAGGGCCAGGGCGCGTCGACGATCACCAGTTTGACCTCGGCGATCAGGGCAGAGAGCGTGGCGCGCGGCAGGGCGGTGGGCTCGCCCGGCCCGTCCCGATGGACGGGCTTCAGCGGCACGGCGTCCTGGGCATCCTCGGCGGAATTCAGGCGGCCGAGGATGGCGACATCGATAATCGTGTTGGGCTGTGGCGGTTCGCCCGCCTCGCGTGGGACCAGGCCCGAGAGCGCGGCGCGGGCTTCGGGCGGATTGCCGATCTTCTCGAGCGCGCTGGCGAGGGAAACGAACAGATCGGTGAAGGGCTGCAGATCGCCCCAGAGCATGGCGAAGAGCTTGGCGCGGCCTTGGATGGGCAGGCGGCCGGCGGTGCGGATCAGGGCATCCCAGTAATCCGCCCGGTCCAGCGCGCCGACCCGGCTCTTGAAATGGCGGCGGAAATACTCGCCGAGGTCGAACAGCTCGGTCTCGTCGAGATGGCCCGGCGCCTCGCGGCCGCTTCGCGCATCGGTTTCGGCGGCGCGGATCACGGCCCGGATTCTTTCCTCGTCCGGCAGTTCGATTGCCATGTTGTTCGGGTCGAAATCGGAGAGGAAGCTGTTGGCGACGATCTTGACCAGATCGGTCTCGCTCAACAGGCGCAGCTCGACGGGGAATTCGGCGTCCTCCTCGCCCTTGTGTTTGGTGAAGCGGGAGACGAGGCCGGTCGATTCGCGATCGCCCGCCGGGTTGATCTCCTTCAGGAAGTCGCGGATATCGCCGCCGAAATCGATTCGCAGTGGCGCGTCCTTGCGCCGCGCCAGGGCCGAAACGAGATAGGACTTGCCGGCCTGGCTCGGTCCGAAGACGCCGACGCAGTTGCGCCGGTGCATGGCGCCGCCGATCCGGCGCGCGGCCAGCCGGGCGCGGCGCGTCGTCCCGATCAGGCTGTCGGCCTCGTTGGCGACGCCCACGGCCTCGCCCCGCACCCGGTCGATCCAGAGCCGGGCATCGGCCCCGCCCTCTTCCAGGCGTTCGACCGCATCCTTCAGGGCGGCGTTTCTTTCGGAATCCGCCATCATCCGTCCTTCATTCGTTCAGGAGGATACCGGTGTCGAGCCAGTAACCTTCCTGATTGTCGATGGTCTGAAGCCGAAGCCTGAGCTGATTGGCGCCGACCGCGCGACCATCGGCATCCTCGATCCTGTCGATGGTGAAGGCATCGACGATATCCTTGTTCTCGCCCCGTGTGTTGCGCCGGAGCGTGACCTGCAGCGGGGTGCGCGGGTTGAGCCGCTGGGCGATATCGGGGCTGGCATAGTCCAGGCTGTAGAGCCGCGTGCCGGGCCACCAATCGGCATCGAACTGGCGGAAGCCGAGGGTCATGGGCCCGCGGAACTCGAACGGCTCCTCGGGCAGGTCGTAATCCTCGTCCTCGAGATCCAGGCCGCGATAATAGACATCGTCGGCGCGCAGCCGGCCGTCACGATCCAGCTTGCCGAAGAAGCGGGCGGTGGAACGCGCGGTCAGATGGTCGGAGCGGAAGTTGAAGTTCCGCAGCCGGCCTTCGCCCAGCAGGCAGAGCATCGCGCCCACGGCGGCCGTCGTCTTGGGGTCCGAGATGGTCGAGGCGTAGTCGCGGAAGGGATACCAGGAGCCGACGCGGAAGCTGTGCAGCGGGATCACCCGGTGCGGCGGCAAGGCCATGATCTCGGTCAGGATAGCGTGGACGGCGGGCATGCGCGACGGGCGGCCCGACAGAATCAGGATATCGGCGCGCGCGCGGTGGACGATCTCGGCGAAGGCCTGGAGCATTTCCAGGATGACGCTGCGCACCGTCAAATCGATGGCGCGGAAGCGCACGGGCAGTTCGACCGAGGCGAGGTCGAATTCGGCCGCGCCCTCGCGACGCGCCT
Source organism: Alphaproteobacteria bacterium (assembly GCA_963583595.1). Taxonomy (GTDB): domain Bacteria; phylum Pseudomonadota; class Alphaproteobacteria; order CADEGL01; family CADEGL01; genus JABIRQ01. Next base: position 10,405 of record CAUZWC010000021.1, read on the forward strand.
CCTCGTTCACATGGGTGATCACGGCCTCGCTTGCACGGTCCTCCTCGCCGAACAGATCGCCCAGACGGATCGTCTCGCCCTCGGTCTCGCCGGACAGCATTTCCCAGTCTTCGTATGCGGCGATCAGGCGGAGCGCGGCGGGCATCGCGACATGGACGGCGAATTGCTGGCGGTAGAGCTGTTCCTCGACATCCATGTCGCCGCGGTCGCCGCCGAACAGGCGGTGGGCCAGATAATCGGCGCGGTCGCCCAGCCCGGCCTGCTCCATCGCCTTGACGATGGGGGCCAGGACATGGTCGCGGATGATCTGGAAGGCGATGTCGTCGCCCGCCACGCTCATCCCCTCGCGGAAGATCTGCTTCGGGAAGAGGGTGACATTGGCGCCCCGTCCCTCGACCCGGTAGGAGGTGACGACGAGATCCGTCGTGCCGCCGCCGATATCCAGGGTGGCGAGGCGGAAGTCGTCCTCCAGGGTGGAATCGGTCCGGTTCACCGGCAGGCGGCTGCGGCTGAAGAAGGCGCGGGCGTCGCCCGAATAGGCCATGGCGATCTGGCTGTAGAGATAAACTGCCTGGGTCGCGCTGGCCTCGTCCCAATCGATCATAATCTCCGGCAGGACGACGCCCGGCGCGGGTTTCAGCACGGGCGCGCCGTTCGTCTCGCCCGGCACGACCTCGGCCAGACCCAGACAGAGATAGACCAGATCGCGCGCGGCCTCGGCCTGATTGCGCAGGATCTGCCGCTCGGCCAGGGGCAGGGCCGTGGGCATGGTCATGATGATCCGGCGGAGGCGACGCGGCAGATCGGCGTTCCGACGGCGCAACCGGTGGGCCGGCGAATTCATCATCACCAGGGTCTGGAGAAAGGCCTCGGTGAGGGCGAAGGACATCAGGTTGCTGCGGGCGTAGAGCGCACGGAAAGACGGGAAGCGCCGCTCATCGTGCGGCGGCACGTGATCGGCGATTTTGTGCAGGGGCTCGCCCGCGTCGTTGACCAGGGTGGTGAAGGCGACGCCGGTCGCGGCTGGCGCGTGTTCGCCATGCACGGCCGGGCTGTTGAAGCGCCAGCCGTCGCGGCGCAGGTCCTCGTCCCAGAGATAGCGCTTGGGCGAGGACATGCCGGTCGCCCCCTCGCTGCCCCGGCGCAGCCCAGCAAGGCGCTGCGCCTCGGGCCCGATGCGCGCGACCGTGGGCCAGGCGAAGGCCGTGGCGCGGCCGCTGGTCAGGGAAATATCGTCCTTGCCGAAGCTTGCCCGGTTGAACTCGATGCGGCTTTCGAAGGGGTCGGAATAGACCTGGGTCGGATCGGAGAGGTCGCGCAGCTGGACCTTCACGGCCTGGGTGATATCGCTGCCGACCTCGTCCGGATGGGTCTCGATCAGCATGCCGCAAGTGCGCGAATTGCCGACATCCAGGACCAGATCGACTTCGATCGGCGCCGGGGCTGGCTGGGTGTAGCGGTCGATCATCCGGATCTTGGGCAGCAGGTCCATATCGGCCAGCAGATAGACCAGCGCCTTGTAGCGGGCGATGTCCTCCTTAGGGCCTTCCAGCCGCTCGAAGACCTGCTCGTCGCTCACCGGCCCGGCGGCGCGGCGGCGTTTCGCCTCTTCGCGCTGGACCATGTCGCGCACGGCCTCGCGGCACCAATCGGCGACCCATTTTTCCTGGACGAACCAGTTGAGTGCTTTTTCCGACTGGCAGATCGAGAAGGCGGCGCCGCGCTGGGCGTCATCCTCGGAGGGGGAGAGATAGGCTTCGCCTTCGCGCAACGGCAGCATCTCCGTGTCGAAGGCGACCAGCACGCGGTGGTCGAAGCCGTTCTCGTCCGGCTCGGCCAGGCGGGTGAGATAGACGCGCGCCCAGTTGGTCGGGCCGTGGAAATAATCGCCGCCCTGTTCCTCGCGCAGCATCGGAATGGGCATCCAGGCGCCGCCGAAGGTCTCGACCAGCTTCTTCAGATCGACTTCGTAGCTGGTCGCGGCGCTGTCATCTTCGGTCTCTACGCGGATGGGCGGCCCGGCCTCGCCGGCCTTGTCGTAGAAGCCCCAATTGGTCTCGATTCCGGCCGCACGGCCGCCGGCGAAGCCCAGATCGATGATCTGAACGCCGCTAGAGGGGATAAGTGACAGCACCGGCGGGCGCTTGAGAATGGGCGCAAGCGGCATGGGTCGCTCACTGCCTCTCGAAAAGTGGATTATCGCCAAGCGTAGTCATCGGGTCCGGTCATGGTCAATGCGGCAGGACGCCGTGCGGGCCGGGTGGATGCGGTCGGTTCCGGCGAGGCGGGTGCGATTCACGGCTGGCCGCCCCGGTTCAGATCCACCTTATAGCGGTTGCCGTCCGCATCCGTGCCGATGCATTCGGCCTTGCCGGTGGCATCGCGGGTGCAGACTGTGTTCGACTTCCTGAAGGCGGAGCCGTCGTCGCATTTCAGGTTCTCCAATTCCTCGACCTGCAGCTTGCCGCCCTGGATTTTGGCCGTGGCGGGGGCGCGGCAGGTGACGCCGTCGGCCCGGCGGATCACCGTCTCGCCCTTGCCGTCATCGTCGAATTGATACTCCTGGGTCAGCTTCTGCTTGGCCTGGCGGTCGACCAGCCCGCTGTCGCTGCGCCAGTTTCCGTTCATGAAGCCGGCGGCGCCGTCCTGGGCATCGTCCGGGATGGTCGGCGGTTCGCCGGGCGCCGGGCTTTCCGGCGCGGGCGGTTCGGCGGGGGTGTCGGGGGAATCCGCATCCGGCTCCTCGCCCTCGGGCGGGGTCTCTTCCGCGCCGGGTTCAGGCGGCGGCGGTTCCACCGCCTCGTCGGGCGGGGTTTCGCCTTCGGTGCCGGCCTCCTTGTCGCCGGGGAGAGTGCCGTCGGTCGCGGCCTCGCCTTCGGTCAGGGGATTGCCGTTCTCGTCGACCGCGCCGTCGAGTTCGCCGCCGGGAACGATCACGCCATCGCCGTCCACGACGACCCCGTCGCCATCGACGATGGTCCGATCCAGCGCGCGGTCGATGGGCGCTTCGGGGCGCGGGTCTTCCAAGGGTTCTTCGATGACCGGCCGATCGACCACGATCTCCGGGTCCGTGCGGCCGTCCGGCCAGAACCACCAGAGCAGCAGGGCCAGGAGCAAAAGCAGGAGGGGCAGCAGAAGCCACCACCAGGCGAACCGCTTCGGCGGCTCTCCGACCGGCGGCGGCGGCGCGGCGGCGGCCTGGCCGGCCTGCGCGGGGGCGATACGCGGCGCGGCGGTCAGGGTCTCGAAGGGCGGGCGGTCGATCTCCTTGAAGCCCCAGAAGGTCGCGACGGGCTGATCGCCGACGAAAAAGAGATGCCCGTCATTCGGCGTCTTCAACGCCTGTTCCAGCACGGCGACGAAAGCCTTGGCGCCGCGCGGCTCCTTGCCTTCGTTCTGATAGGTACGGAGCTCGGTCAGATAGGTGTCGAACTCGCTTTTCATCACCTGGAGGTCGAGCGAGCGGGCGACCTGGTCTTCCTCGGAAAGCTCCGACCAGCGCAGGGCCTCGCCCTCGACGGGCGAAATCCAGCGCACCGTCTTGCCCTGGGAATCGAACTGCGGCAGGGCGAAGAAATCAGCATATTTCGCGCCCAGCCGCTGGCGCAGGGCGGCCTGGAGCTGGACATGATTCCGATAGACGGGCTGGCCGAAGGCGCCCAGCGGCGCGAACCTGTCCAGCCGGCCTTCGGTCAGCGTGGGGCCGGTGCGCATTATCATTTCCCGGATTGCTTCACGGGTTGCATTGGCTGGTGTCGGGTTGGCCCGTGGCTTCCTGCATTTCCCGGGTTATCTCCACAGCGTTCTTGGGCACGAAGACGCGGCCGCCCGTTGCGTTCGCGACGCATTGTAGTACGGACGAGCGATCGCCGCTCAGGTCTATGACATTGACCGTCAACAAAGGCTTCTGGGACTTGAGGGCGCGGGCCGCGGCGCAGGGATCGCCGCCGCAGGTATCCTCGCCGTCGCTGACCACGATGACGGTGGCCGGCCCGACCGACTTGGCCGCGTTGCCCGCCCGCCGGATCGAATTGGCGAGGGAGGTGCCGCGCGTCGGCGAAACGGCGCGCACCCGGGACAGCAGCTCCGGCCGCTCCGCATAGCTGTATTTTTTCGGCGCCGAGGTCTCGTTGCAATCGGTGAAGGAAACCAGGCCGGTCTTGATGTCCTTGTGCAGGTTCCGGACGACCTGCGTGATCGATTTCTTGGCGGCGTCGATACGCGAGGATGCGCCCGGAAAGCCCTCGCGCATGCTGCCGGAGCCGTCGATCACCACCATCACCTCCGGGCGCTGGGTCGGCGTCCAACCCGGTTCGCAGACCGAAGGCTTGGGCGTACTTGCCGGCGGCCGCTCCGCGATCAGCGGCGGCGTCTCGTCGGCCCGGGGCACTTCGGCGGGCAGCACGGGACGCGGTCGGGGCTCGGGCGCCGGTTGGGGCTTGGCCGGAACGACGGCTTCCGGTTCCGGTTGTGGCTCGAGCTCGGGCTCGGGCTCGGGCGGGGCCGGCTCGACACGGGCTTCCGGGATCGGCTCGCAGAGCTTGGGCAATTCGTCCAGCCAGACCCTCGCCGTCTCCAATTCCGCCTTCAGCGCGGCCAGGTTGTCCTGGGCGGCGGGCACCGGATTCTCCGGCGGCGGGGCGGGCATCTCTCGCTCCACGACGGTGGGCGCCAAGGGCTGGAGCAGCAGCCAGATCAGGACTGCCAGGGCGATCAGCAGGGCGAGCGGCAAGGCCCAGGCCAGCCAGCCGAGGCCGTGCCGTGCCGGTGCGGCGAGGGGCGCGCCGGTCGGTCCGGCATCCTCATCCGGCGCGGCGGCCGCCGCAGCCATGGCTGTCGGTGCGACGCCAGCCGGCGGCGGCGCCGGCTGCGCGGGCTGCGGTATCTCGGCCATGACGGGGATGTCCTGGCCTTCCGCGGCATGGCCCCAGTTCACCAGGACCGGCTGATCGCCGGCGGCATGGAGCGCCGGATAGCCCTCCGGCGTGACCAGGGCCAGACGCATCATATGGGCGGCCAGCCGCTCGGCATCGCCCTCGCCCGCGATCCGCGCGGCCAGGGTCTCGATCTCGCCCGCGATTTCCTGATGCCGTGCTTGCAACTTCGCCGCCCGCTCCGCCGGCAGGGAGGCGATGGGGGTCAGCGCCCCGCCATCGGCGCTGCGCCACTCGGCGCTGCCATCCGGCGTCGTCTCGACCTCGGCGAAGAGGGTGGCGGCATGGGGGCCGATGCGGTTTCGGAGGATCGCCGCGATCTGGTCGCGCGCGGCCACGGCGTCGCGGCTTCCCGCGCCGAGACGGCGGTGGCCTGCTTCCCCTGTCGTTCTGATCGTGGCTTGGGCCATTACGATCCGCTGAATGTGAGCCGTCGAACGCCTTGCTGCGCGGGTTCGTTGCGGAAGTAATCCGCGAAAACTACGATAGCTCAAGGACATGTGGAAGGGCGCATGATGCTTGCGCGGCGCAACGGTTGACGATCGGAACGGTCGAGGGATGAGCGAAGCGGCAGCAACCGAGCGGCGAAGGGGCATTCGGGCAATACCCGGTCATCGGGCCTGGCTGGCCCTGTCCCTGTTGCTCGCCGTCGCGGTCGGGGTCGCGCTTGTCCTCTTGTTGCTGCGCGAACCCGACATGATCGCCCGCGACGGGCCGATCCCGCCGGTGCCGCCGCCGACCGAGGAGATGCTGGCCGAGGTCGCCCAGCTGAATGCCGAGGCCCTGGCCGTGTCGGCCGACCTGACGGCGATTCTGCGTCAGGTCGCGGGCTATGACTGTCCGCCGGGTGGCGCGCCGACCGATCGGACGCGGTTCGGGGACATGAAGCGCAAGGCGGCCGCTATTCTGGTGCAGCTGGCAAAGGCGGTGACCGGCTGATCCGTGCCGCGCCAGGGTCTCGCGTCTATCTGCCCCGGCCCGGCCTCCTATTCGGCGACGCGCTCGCTCGGCAAGGCGCTAGTCCCCGGCGCTGTGCCGGGCGAAGGGCGCCGAAGCCACCACCAGAAAGGCCGGAACGAGAAACGAGCCATTGCCGAAATTCACGGTCGCGAGAGCCCCGAGAACGCAGCCCGTGCCGTAGGCCAGGATCAGGATCGGCAGCAGGGGGTTGCTCTTCGGCATGTCGTTGATGAGCGAGCGCGAACTGCGCCCGGCCAGATGGCGCGTCCGGTCTATGAAGAATTGAGTGATGTTTCCGGTCATCACCGTCGTGGCCTGAGCGCACAGGTCCAACGAGAGCGAGGGGTGGGAAAAGAAACCAGATCGGTGGATCGTTGCAATCCACCTGATGCCCAACCGTATCGTGAGAGTTCGCCGCGCCGGGGATATCCATCCCTGGCGCGGTTTTGTTTTGGTCTGCGGCCGCGCGGATGGTTGGTGATCGGGGGTAGCGTGGTAAGACAGACAAGAACGAGACGACAGATGGGGAGGGGGAGCCGTGGCGGAGCTCAAGTCAGAGATTTCAGGGCGTGTGATCGAGGTTTCGGTCGCCGAGGGCGATGCGGTCGAGGCGGGGCAACAGATCTGCCTGCTCGAAAGCATGAAGATGGAAGTTCCGGTCGAGGCGCCTGCTGCGGGGAAGGTGCGAGAGCTTTTGGTCGAAGAAGATGATGTGCTGACCGAGGGGCAGACGATCGCCATCCTGGATTGAGCGGAGAGCAGATGCCTGACGAAATGAAAAACACGGCGGCGAGCACCCCTCGCCCCGACCTCCAGACCGCGCTCGACGCCAAGGCGGCGACCCTCGATGCGGCCCGGCCCGAGGCGGTCGCCAAGCGCCACGACAAGGGCAAGCGGACGGCGCGCGAGAATGTGGCTTCCCTGGTCGATCCTGGCAGCTTTCAGGAATTCGGCCAGCTCGCCAAACCCGCCTTCAAGCGGATCGAGGGTCCGGCAGACGGTTTCGTCATCGGCTTCGGCACGATGGACGGCCACCGGGTCGCCGTCGGGGCCTATGATTTCACCGTCCTCGGCGGCTCCCAGGCGACCATCAGCCATGCCAAGTTCGACCGCATGGCTCATATCATTCGCGACCTGCGCCTGCCCTTCGTGCTATTCGCCGAGGGCGCCGGCTGGCGCGCCCATGAGGATTACATCAACCCGCGTTTCTTCGAGGAAAGCTTCGTCATGCTGGCCCGGCTTTCGGGTCTGGTGCCGACGGTCTCCATCGTCGCCGGGCGCTGTTTCGCCGGCACGGCGAACATGGCCGGGCAATGCGACACGGTGATTGCGACCAGGGACGCCGCCATGGGCATGGCCGGGCCACCGCTGGTCGAGGCAGGGCTGGGCCTCAAGCTCACGCCTGAGGAACTGGGTGCGGCCGAAATTCACGAGAAGAGCGGCACTGTCGATATCGTCGTCGAGACCGAGGACGAGGCGGCCCAGATCGCGCGGCGCTATCTCTCCTATTTCCGGGGCGAGGGCATGGGCGACGCCTGGACGGGCGAGGCGCCCGACACGATGGCCCTGCGCGATGTGGTGCCGGAGAACCGGCGCCGCGCCTACGACGTGCGCAAGGTGCTGCTCGGCATCGCCGATATCGGCTCGATCATCGAATTGCGTCCGCGCTTCGCCAAGGCGGCGGTGACCGCCCTGATCAAGGTCGAGGGTCGGCCGGTCGGGGTGATCGCCAACCAGCCGAGCTATCTGTCCGGGGCGATGGACAGCGTGGCCTGCGACAAGGTCGCGCGCTTCGTCCAGCTCTGCGATGCCCATGACATCCCGATCCTGTTCCTGTGCGACACGCCCGGCCTGATGATAGGCCCCCAGGTCGAGGCGGAGGCCCTGGCGCGCCACAGCGCCCGGATACTGACGGCCGCGGCCAACGCCACCACGCCCTTCATGACGGTGGTCCTGCGCAAGGCCTATGGCCTGGGTTTCTACATGATGGGTTCGCTCGCCCTCGGGCCGAAACTGCTGGTCGGCTGGCCGACCACCGAATTCGGCAATATGGGCCTGGAAGGCGCGGTCAAAATCGTCCATCGCGACGAGTTGGCGGCCCTCCCTGACGACAAGGCGCGCGACGCTCGCATCCGCGAACTGGCGGATGAGAATCTGCGCCGGAATCTGGCGATGGAGGTCGCCGAGAGGTTCGAGATCGACGACATCATCGACCCGGCGGATACCAGGGCGGCGGTGTTGCGCTTCCTGGCCGTGCTGCCGCCGCAGGCGCCGCGCACGGGTCGCAAACGCACGATAGACAATTGGTAGGCGACAATTGGTAACCGGACACCCCTAGGACAGGAGACGGCGATGCCCGTCGGCCGGTTCGATGGCAAGAGTTGCGTGGTCACCGGCGCGGCGCGGGGCATCGGCCGGGCCATCGCCCTGCGCCTGGCGCGCGAGGGTGGGCGGGTCTGTTTCGCCGATCGCGACGAGGCCGGCGCGGCGGCGGCGGCAAGCGAAGCCCGGGCGGGCGGCGCCGAAGCCGTCGCCCTGGCCTGCGATGTGACGGAGCGCGCCAGCATGGCGGCGCTGTTCGATGCCGCGGCGGCGGCCCAGGGCGGCCTCGATATCGTCTTCAACAATGCCGGCATCGCCCAGACCAAACCGCTGCTCGAGATCGAGGACGCGGATTGGCACCGGATGATGGAGGTCAACGCCTTCGGCGTGCTGCTCGGCATGCAGGAGGCGGCCAAGCGGATGATCGCCCAGGACCGGGGCGGCAAGATCGTCAACACGGCCTCGGTCGCGGGCAAGCAGGCCCTGCCGCTCTGCGCCCATTACTGCGCCAGCAAATTCGCCGTCGTCGCCCTGACCCAGGCCGGCGCGCGCGCCTGGGGCGGGCACGGCATCACGGTCAACGCCTTCTGCCCGGGCATCGTCGAGACCGATATGTGGCGTCAGCTCGACGACGAATTCCGCGCCCTGCCGGATACGCCGGTTGGAACGACCCTGGGCGACGCGAATCCGGATTTTCCGCTCGGCCGCTTCGCCGCACCGAACGACATCGTCGGCCTCGCCACCTTCCTTGCCTCGTCGGATTCGGATTACATGACCGGTCAGGCGATCCAGGTCGATGGCGGCATGGTCATGCAATAACACTCAAACGGGGAAAGACGTCGCATGGTGGATTTCGACAAGCCCTTCGGCCTGGCCGAATATGCCGAGCGTATTGCCAAGGCGCGCAAGCGCATGGTGGCCGCCGAAATCGATCTGCTGGTTTCGGTCGATCCGGCCAATATCTGCTGGCTGACTGGTTATGACAGCTGGTCCTTCTACACGCCCCAGGCGGTGCTGCTGCATGTCGAGGAGGGCGGGCCGGTCTGGTGGGGCCGGCCGATGGACGAGCCCGCGGCCCATATCACCACTGATCTGCCCCCGGACGATATCGTCATGTATGCCGACACGCTGGTGCATCGCCCGGATGTCCATGCCTTCGACGATCTCTGCCTGCTGGTGAAGGCGCGCGGCTGGGACAAGGGTTGCATCGCGGTCGAGGGCGACGCGCATTTCTACTCGCTCCGATCCCACACCCATCTGGTCAAGGGCCTGCCGGAGGCGGCCTTCGTCGATGACGGCAACCTGGTGAATTGGGCGCGCCTCGTGAAGTCGGAGGCCGAACTGGTCCTGATGCGCGAAGCCGGGAAGATCTGCACCTCGGCCATGATGCGCGCGGCCGAGACGATCCGCCCCGGCGTGCCCCAGAACGTGGTGGTCGCCGAGATCTTCCATGCCCAGACGATTGGCATTCCGGGGGCGGGC
>CAUZWC010000022.1:0-19508 GCA_963583595.1 Alphaproteobacteria bacterium
CCAGGCCGTGGATCAGCTTGCGGACCTGGTGGAAGGTGATGCCGCCGGGGGCCGGGGCGGCGACCGCCGGGGCGATGGTCGGGTCGAGGCCGTCGGCGTCGATCGTCAGGTAATAGGTGCCGCCGTCGGGGATGCGGGCGAGGACCGACTCCATGCCGTGATCGTGGACCTCGTATGCCGTGACGATATGCGCGCCATAGGCGCGGGCGGCCCTGTCCTCCTCGCTCCGGGCGCTGCCCTGGCCGCGGATGCCGATCTGGAAGATTTCGCCAAAATGGTCCATCTCGGCGGCCCGGCGGATTGGGCTGGAATAGCCCTCGCGCACCCCGAATCGTTCCTCGCGCCAGTCGAGATGGGCGTCGATCTGGACCAGGGTCACGTCCTTCCAGCGGTCCATCGCCCGAAAGATGGGAATCGGCACGCCGTGATCGCCGCCCAGGGCGACGATTCGCGCGCCGGCATCGAAGATCTTGCGCGCGGCCGCCTCGGCCTTGCGGAAATGGGCGCCCAGGTCGCGGGCGTCGCCGGGCACATCGCCGACATCGACCAGTCGGATCGGCCTGCCGTCCAGCATGGGGCCGCCGACATCGTAGTCGAACTGGTCGGGCCCGATGCTCAACTGCGCCGATTCCCGGCGGATCGCGGTCGGCGCGTTGGTCTGGTCGTTGGTCACCTCGTCGATCGTGTAGGGATCGCCGTAGGGCAGACCGATCACGGCGACATGGGCGTCCAGGGACTCCAGGTCGGTGTGCAGCAGAATATCCATGAAGGTCTGGAATTCGCGGCGCGGCGGCACCGTCAGGCTTTCGGTCATTTTCGTCTCCCCCTTATCTCGTTCTTGCGTTGCGGCCGTTGCGGCTCGGCGGCGTGCTGGATGTCCCTCGCGGCGCGGGCTTGGACGGTAGCGCGCCGCTGCGCCTATGATTGCCCTGTTTGCCGCAGGGGGGGAAGACAGCGATGAAATTCGGTCTGATGACGCAGATCCAGATGCCGCGGCCCTGGGAAGCGGAGACAGAGCGCCGCGCCTATTGGGACGGCCTCGACCAGGCGGCCCATGCCGAGGCAGTGGGCTTCGATTATTTCTGGATCACCGAACAGCATTTCTATGTCGAGATCGGCCATTCCTGCGCGCCGGAGATGTTCCTCGCCGCGCTCAGCCAACGCACGACCAGGATGCGTCTGGGCTTCGGTGTCATCCTGCTGCCCTGCCACCACCCGTTTCTGGTGGCCGAGCGGGTGGCGACCCTGGATATCCTGAGCAACGGCCGGGCCGAATTCGGCGTCGGGCGGGGCACCGCCGGCTATATCGTCGAGGGCTTCGGGGTCGATCCGGCGGATGGGCGTGGCATCGCCGACGAATCCTTCGAAGCCGTCATGATGATGTTCGCGGACCCGCATTTCCCCGGCTACAAGGGCAAGCATTTCGACCTGCCCCCGCGCCAGGTCATCCCGCGCCCGATCCAGACGCCGCACCCGCCGCTCTGGGCGGCCGCCTCGAATCTGGAAACCTATGCCCGCGCGGCGGAGCGCGGCGTCGGCGTGCTCGGCGTGACCCGCAACACGCCGGAGGAAACCCGCCCGGCCGTCGAAGCCTATTGGGACGGTGTGCGCGGGGCGGACCCCAAGGGTTTCGCGGGCGTGGTGGCCAATCCCCATTGCGGGGCTTTCGCGATCACCTGCTGCGACGCCGATGATCGGGCCGGCCGGGCGCGGGCCTGCGAATTGGCCCGCTGGTATTACGGCGATAACGACGCGGAGCTGAATCGGCTGCGCTTCGGTTCGGCCGCCGGGGTGCCGGTGGTCAACGAGAAGGTCTGCGGCAGGACCGACGACGAGCTGATCGCCGATGCCATGGTGATCGGAGGCGATGCGGATACCTGCAGCCGGGCGATCGAACGCTGGGCCGAGATCGGCCTCGACCAGATGGTTTTCATGATCCAGGCGGGCCCGGCCCGGAATGACGAGGTCATGCGCTCGATCGACCTGCTGGGCGAGAAAGTCATCCCGCGCTTCGCGGATTAGGCCTTGGCTGCCGAGCGCAAACGCCTGGGCCTGATCGCCAATCCTGTCGCCGGGATGGGCGGTCGGGTCGGGCTCCAGGGCACGGACGGGGCCACCGTCCTGGCCGAGGCGCGGCGGCGCGGGGCTGTGCCGATCGCCCATGACAGGGCGCGGCGGGCGCTCGACGCGCTCAAGCGCGAATCCTCAGCTTTCGACCTTCTGGCCGCGCCAGGCGCGATGGGCGAAACCGATGCCGTGGCTTGCGGATTTTCTCCGCGGGTCCTGGGCGGAGAGCGAACGGAGACGACGGCCGAGGACACTCGCGCGGCGGCGCGCGCGATGGCCGATGCTGGAGTCGAGCTTTTGCTCTTCGCCGGGGGCGATGGCACGGCGCGGGATATCTTCGACGCAGTCGGCGACAGGGCCGCGCTGTTGGGCATTCCGACGGGGGTGAAGATGCAAAGCGCGGTCTTCGCGACGGGGCCGGCGGCGGCGGGCAGACTTGCGGGGCTCGTCCTGGCCGGGCATTCCAACGAGACCCGCCTCGCCGAAGTGATGGATATCGATGATGCGGCGATGGCGGCGGGCCGTCTTTCGGCACGCCTCTACGGCCATGCCCGCATCCCGGCGGCGCGGGGCCTGACCCAGGCGGCCAAATCGGGCGGCGGCATCGACGGGGACGGGGCGCTGGACGCCCTCGCCCGGCGCATCGCGCGGACCATGGAAGCGGGCCGTCTCTACATTCTCGGTCCCGGCACGACGACGGCTCGGATTCATGCGGCCTTGGGAATGCGGGCAGACCTGCTCGGCATCGACGCCTTGCGCGACGGCGTATCGGTCGGCAGGGATCTCGACGAAGCGGGCCTGCTGGCCCTGATCGACGGGAGGGGGGCGAGCATTCTCGTCTCGGTGATCGGCGGGCAGGGCTTCGTCCTGGGGCGGGGAAACCAGCCGATCAGCGCCGAGGTGCTGCGCCGCGCGGGCCCGGAAAACCTGATCCTCCTGGCCTCGATGGAGAAGCTGTTGGCCCTGCCGGACAGGGTCTTGCGGGTCGACACGGGCGATCCGGCGATGGACCGGGCACTCGAAGGCTATATCCGGGTGCTGACGGGGCCGGGCCGAAGCATCATGATGAGGATCGCCGCCTGACGACGAGAGAGGACGCATGAAGAACCGACTGGAGACGGCCCATCCCTATATGGCCAATTCCGTGCCGGCGATCAAAGAGGCGATGCTGCGCGCGATCGGTGTCGCGACGGTCGAGGAATTGTTCGAGCAGATCCCGGCCGAGCACCGTCTGAGATCGCCCCTCGACCTGCCGCCGGCCATGCCTTCGGAAAACGAGCTGCGCCGCCATGTGCTGGACCAGCTGCGCCGCAACGAAACCTGCGAGGACAATCTGAGTTTCATCGGCGGGGGCTGCTGGCAGCACCATGTTCCGGCCGTCTGCGATGAAATCGCGGGCCGGGCCGAGATGATGACCTCGGTCTGGGGCACGCCCTATTCGGATCACGGGCGCAACCAGGCCTGGTTCGAATTCGCCAGCCTGCTGGGCGAACTCGTGGGCTGCGATGTCGTGGGCCAGCCGGTCTATAGCTGGGGCTATGCCGCCGGGCATGCCATCCGGATGGCCGCGCGCCTGACCGGGCGGCGCCGGGTCCTGCTGCCCTGCTTGATCGATCCCGAACGCCTCTCCGTCATCAGCAATCTCTGCGGATCGAAGGAGATGGCGAGCCATATCGAGATCGTCGAGATCGGCTTCGACGATGAAACCGGCCTGCTCGATCTGGCGGATCTCGAAGCGAAGCTTTCGGGGGAGACGGCGGCGGTCTATTTCGACTGCCCGTCCCATCTCGGCCTGATCGAGAGCCAGGGGGCGGAGATCGCGGCCCTGGCCCGGCTCCACGGCGCGGAAACCATCGTCGGGGCCGATCCGATCTCCCTCGGCGTGCTGGAGGCGCCGCCTGTCTATGGTGCCGATATCGTCGTCGGTCCCATGCAGCCGCTCGGCATCCATATGAACACGGGCGGCGGGGTCGGCGGTTTCCTCGCCACGCGCGACGAGGCGCGTTACGTCCACGAATACCCGACCCTGCTGATCAGCCTCGCGCGCACGCGGCGGGACGAATGGGCTTTCGCCCTGTCCTGCGCGCATCAGACCTCCTATGGGCTGCGCGAGGAGGGCAAGGATTGGACCGGCAATTCGGTCAATAACTGGGCCATCGTCAACGCGGTCTATCTGGCGCTGATGGGACCGGCGGGGATGCGCGAGCTCGGCGAGCTGATCCTGCAACGCGCCAATTACGCGGCCTTCAAGCTGGTAGAAATCGACGGCGTGGCCCTGCGCTTCTCCGGCCCGCTCTTCAAGGAATTCGTCCTCGACTATGCCGGGACCGGCAAATCGGTCGCTGCGATCAATGCGGGACTGCGCCGCCACGGTATCTTCGGTGGCCGGGGCCTTGGTGATTTGGGGGGCGATCTGGGGCCGGATTTCGAGACCTGCGCCCTGACCTGCGTGACCGAGATCCATAGCCAGGCGGATATCGACCGGTTCGCTGATGCCCTGGCGGAGGAGGCCGCTCGATGAGCGAGAACACGAAACTCCGGCGCTATCACGCCGCCCGCTGGGACGAGCCGGTGATCCACGAGATGGGCCATCCGGGCCGGCGCGGCAATGTCTTCCCTAAACCCGAGGATGCGGTGCGCGAGGCGGTCGGCCCGGCCGCCGATCTGATCCCGGTAGCGCTGCGCCGCAAGGCCGCGCCGGCCTTGCCGGAGATGGACGAATACGACGTGCTGCGCCATTTTATCCATCTCTCCCAGCAGACCCTGGGCATGATGGGGATCAGCCTCTTCGGCACCTGCACCATGAAATACAATTCGCGCCTGATGGAGGGGCTGACGGCCCGGCCCGAGGTGCGCGCCGCCCATCCCCATCAAGACGAAGACACGCTGCAGGGCACCTTGGCCATGATCCACGGCCTGGACCGCATCCTGCGGTCGCTCTCGGGCATGGACCGTTTCGTCTTCCAGGCGGGCGGCGGGGCCGATGCCGCTTATACCCATTGCTGCGTCACCCGGGCCTATCACGCCAGCCGGGGCGAGCTGGCGCAGCGCGACGAGATCGTCACGACGATCCAGACCCATCCCTGCAACGCCGCCACGGCGGCCACGGCGGGGTTCAAGGTCGTCACCCTGATGATCGAGGAGAACGGCTATCCCTCGCTCGACGCCCTGAAGGCTGCGGTATCGGATCGCACGGCGGCGCTGATGATCAACAACCCGGACGATATGGGCGTCTACAACCCGGAGATTCGGGACTGGGTGCGCATCGTTCATGAGGCCGGCGGGCTGTGCTTCTACGACCACGCCAATTTCAACGGCGTGATGGGCAAGCTGCGCGCGCGCGAACTCGGCTTCGACGCCTGCATGTACATGCTGCACAAGACCTTCGGCGCGCCCAAGGGCAATGGCCCGGCGGTAGGCGCCTATGGCTGCTCGGAAGAGCTCGCGCCCTTCCTGCCCGCGCCCCTGGTGGTCGAGGAGGCAGGGTGCTACTGGCTCGACCGCGACCGGCCGCAAAGCGTGGGCAAGATCCGCGAGTTCTGGGGCAATGTGCCGGTGATCCTCAAGGCCTATGCCTGGGCGCGCGCCATGGGGGCCGAGGGCATCGACGAGGCATCGGACCTCTCGGTCCTGGCCAACAATTATATGGAGAAGGGCCTGCTCGCGATCCCGGGCGTGACCAAGTCCCAGTCCCATCTGACCCAGCGACGGCTGGAGATGACCCGCTACAGCGTCGAGAAGCTGCAGGAGGAGACGGGCATCGGCATCGGTGAGATATCCAACCGCATGACCGATTTCGGCATCGACGCGCCCTGGCTGGCCCATGAACCCTGGCTGGTGCCCGAGCCCTTTACGCCCGAGGCGGGCGAACTCTGGTCGAAGGAGGATATCGACCGCTGGATCGCCGTCCTCGCCGAGGTCGCGCGCGAGGCGCGGGAGGAGCCCGAAACGGTGAAGACCGCGCCCCACAACCAAGTCGTCCACGCCTTCGATCCGGCACCCCTGGAAGACCCCGACCATTGGGCGATGACCTGGCGGGCCTGGCAGCGCAAACGCGGGCGGGGATAGAGCGTTGTCGTTCGAAGGCAGCGATATGCTGCGGCCCGCCCTTCGACAAGCTCAGGGCGAGGCCCTCATGCTGAGCTTGTCGAAGGGCGGGCCGCGGCACGGCTTCACGGTATGGAGAACCCGACAATGACCGGAACAAGCGACTGGCGATTGCCCATCGGGCATACGCATCACATGGCGGCGACGGCGGGGCCCTTGACCTTCGTCGGTGGGGCGGGGGATTTCGATTCGGCGGGGGCGACCCGCAATCCCGGCGATCTGGGCGGTCAGATCCAGGGTGCAATGGCCAATTTGGCTGAGGCCTTGGCCGCCGAGATGTGCGGACTCGAGGATATCGTCCGACTCAAGGCCTTCTTCACGGCCGAGCCGGGGGAAGCGGTGCGCGACGACTGGGACGTGATCGCCGCCCTGGCCCGCCATATCGCGGCGGATCCCTTGCCGGCGATAAGCACCCTGCCGGTGCCCCTGCAGCCTTTCGTGGGCCAGCGTATCCAGCTTCAGGCCATCGCCCAGCGCGGCTGGCGCGGATTGGACGATATCCGGGTCGTCGAGCGGCCGGTTCCCGCCGCGCATCGGGACGCCTTCGGCGGCCGGGCGCTGACCGGGGGCTTGCGGGCCGGGGAGTTCATCGCGCTGTCCAACCGCACCGCGGCCGACGCGGAAGATCGCATCGCGGCTCCCGGAGACGGTCCGGCGCAGAGCCATGCGGTTTTCGAAATCCACGAGGCGACCCTGGCCGCCCTGGGCGCTTCGACCCAGGACAGCGTCAAGCTCGAGGGCTACTATTTCGGCACCACGCGTGAGCAATGGGCCGGCATGGCCAAGGCGCGGGCCAGCCATTTCCGGGAGCCGGGGCCGGGGGCGACCATGGTGCCCTGCCAGCGACTCCATCCGGACGGCGCGATGACCAAGCTCGAACTGCTGGCCATGCGCGAATCGCGCAACGGCTTCGACAAATACATTCCGCGCGAGGACCATTGGCCGGCCCGGGTCTGGGACTGGCCGATCCCCTTGCCCTACCGCCAGGCGATCGGGCTGCGCGACACGGTCTGGCTGGGTGGCCAGGTGCCGTCGGAGCCCTGGAGGAATTCCGGCCTGCGTGTCATGCCCGGCCGGCTGCTGCCCCAGACCCGCTTCGTGATGAGTTATATCGAGGACCTGCTCCGCCCCTTCGGCCGCCGGCCAGCAGACCTCAAATTCATGGTCTGCTATTACACTTCGGACGGCTCGGCGGCGGTGACCGAGGCCTTCGTGCAAACCCTGGCGGATTGCATGGGCGGCGCGTTGCCGCCGATGACCCTGGTTGCCCAGCCGATGATGCACACGGTCGAGAACACGGTCGAAATTTGGGGCGTCGCCGAGGGTTGAGCGGGACATAGACTGGCAAGGGGAGAATCGCCATGCGCTTCGTGACGGCGATGATGAAGCATGAGACCAACACCTTCTCGCCGGTGCCGACGTCGCTGGCTGCCTTCGCGGTCGGCAGCCCCGGGGGGGTGCCGCCGGAGGGCGAGGCGGCCATCGCGGCTTTCGGCGGGACCAACACCGGCATCGCCGCCTATATTGATCTGGCGCGCGAGGCGGGGGCGGAACTGGTCGTCGCCACGGGAGGCAATGCCGCGCCCAGCGGCCCGGTGGAGGATGCGGCCTTCGAGCATTTCGCGGAGCGCATCTGCGCGGCGGTGGCGCGGGGCTGCGACGCTCTGTTCCTGGACCTCCACGGCGCCATGGTCACGGAGAACCGGGACGACGGCGAAGGCGCGCTGATCGACCGGGTCCGCGTCATCGCGCCGGACCTGCCCATTGCGGTTAGCCTGGATTTCCACACCAATATGAGCCCGGCGATGCTCGACGGCGCAACGGTCATGACCGGCTACCGCACCTATCCCCATATCGACATGTACGAGACGGCGGAGCGGGCCGGGCGCATCCTGCTGCGCAGCCTGGCGGGCGAGGCCGATCCGCGCATTGTCTGGGGCAAGCGCCCGATGCTGACCCATACCCTGCGCCAGAGCCCGTCCCTCGCGCCGATGAAACCGATCATGGATCGGGCGCGGGCGGCCGAGGCCGATGGCAGCGTGCTGGCCGCCTCGGTCTTCGGCGGCTTTCCGATGGCGGATATTCCCCATGTCGGGCTGACCGCCGTGCTGGTCGTCGATGGCGAGGACGGGGTTGCGGCAGCTGAATCCCTGCGCGATGCCTTGCTCGATGAGGCTTGGGCGCGGCGCGCCGATTTCGTCTTCGATGTGGAGCCCCTGGCGGAGTCGGTCGCCCGAGCGAAAGCCTTGGAGGACGGCCCGATCGTCCTGGTCGATCACGGCGACAATGTCTTCTCGGGCGGTGCTCAGGACGTGATGGCGACGGTCGGGGAGGCCCTGCGCCAGGGCCTGTCCGATATGGCCGTGGGGCCGATTTGGGATCCCGACAGCGTGCGCGCCATGGTCGCGGCGGGAGTCGGGGCCGAGGTGACCCTGAAGCTCGGCGGGCGGACCTCGATGCCGGCTCTGGGCCTGCAGGGCCAGCCGCTCGAGATTTCAGGACAGGTGCGGCGGATCACCGACGGCCGCTATGTCGTGACCTGCCCGATGATGACGGGCCTGACCCTGGATCACGGGGTGAGTGCGGTGCTCGACACCGGCCAGGCCGAAATCCTCGTCTGTTCGGAACGGATGGAGGCCTTCGATTTGGGCGTCTTCCGCCATGCCGGGATCGAGCCGACGGCCAAACGTTATCTGCTGATCAAATCGCGTCAGCATTTCCGCGCGGGCTTCGAGCCGATCGCAAAACATATCGTGCTGCTCTCCGGGCCGGGCGTTACCAGCTCGGATTATTCGCTTTTCGACTTCCGTGCCGTGCCCCGGCCGCTCTATCCGCTCGACCCGGACATGACGCTCTAAAAGGCAGTTGAAAAAGGCGAACAGACCCTTCGAAACGGCCCTGCGGGCCTCCTCAGGGTGAGGCTAAAGTATTGAATTTCCTTATCCTGAGGAGCTCGCGTGAGCGAGCGTCTCGAAGGATGATTGGCACGACATTCCTTTTTCAACAGCCTGCTAACCCGCGCCAGAAACGATGCCCCAAAGACAACGGGCGCGACCGGTTGCCCCCGATCGCGCCCGTGCGCCGTTCGCTCTCTCGATGATCAGTCGAGGATGACGAGGTTGTCAGCTGCGGACTTGCCGTTCCGGCCCGGCACGAGGTCGTACTGGATCTTCTGCCCCTCGTTGAGGGTCGAAAGACCGGCGCGCTCGACAGCGGAGATATGGACGAAGGCGTCATTCGAGCCGTCATCGGGTTGGACGAAGCCATAGCCCTTGACGGAATCGAACCATTTCACGGTTCCAACGGTCATGATTGCCCCTTTCCTGTTCGCGGGATTTTTTGGTCCTGATTTATAGCTCGGGTGCGGAATCGACTCGGGGTGAAATTTTTGAATATTTTGAATGAATGCATCGCGCGCGATCCGGATAAGGCTGGTGCGTTTTACCCGCTAAATGGTGATGCTGCTGTTGCCGTTGCGCCAGACGGCCAGGGCTTTGCATTTGCCGCAGATACGCTCGCCCGCCCAGGCGCTTTCAAAGTTCTCGCTGCACATCAGGCAGGTGCGCGCCTTCGCCTTGTGCACGCGCTCGGGCACAAGTTCGGTTCCATCCTCCGCAAGCGTTTCGCTGGGCCGAGTGGAGACTTTGGAGAGATCTATATCGGACACTTCTAATAACCTTCATTAGCGCGGGCCATCGCCTCAAAGCCGAGGCAAAGCGGCATGACCGGCGGATTTCCGCTTTCCACGCACAACTGGAGCAAACGGAGATCGTTTATGGTAAGCGGCCGATTGATGATCCGAAACCATAGACCACATCGCGCGTCTAGATAACGCCTGCCTCTTTATCGCGCGGACCCTTTGTCAGAGTCAAGCAGAGTCAGATTTACCCGCAAGCGAACGAGCGATCACTCGGGCTTGACTCGAATCGGGGCTGTGGCCAGATTGCCCGACCGAGCGATCAGTCGAACTTCGGCGGCAGACTTTTGGATCAAAACGCGTTTCTCGAAAGCCATCACAGTGGCCTGGGCCAGTTGCTCGGCATCGAGTTCACCGATGCCCGGCCTGACCGGATCGTGGCGCGGCTGGCGCTCGGCCCGGCCCATTACACCCGTGGCGATGTCGTTCATGGCGGGGTCATCATGGCCATGGCGGATTGCTGCGGCGCGTACGGCACGGTCCTCAACCTGCCGCCGGGCCATACCACCGGGACCATCGAGTCGAAGACGAATTTCATGCGCCGGGGCGAGGGCGCAGAACTGATCGCGGAATCGACACCGGTCCATCTCGGGCGGACACTCTGCATCTGGCGCACCGCCGTCAGGCGCGGGTCCGGGCGGCCCATCGCGGAGGTCACCCAGACTCAGATCGTCATGGCCGAGCCATCCGGCGCGGCGGGGACTTCGGCCCAGGAGCAGATCGACGGGGAGGCCGGGGAGGCGGTGGATGCCGCGTCAGGCGCGGCGAATGAGTGCGCGGCGACCGCCGATTCCGCCATCGTGGCCGACCGCAAGCGGCAGATCTTCGAGGGTGCGAGCCGGGTGCTGTCCGAGAAGGGCTATGCCGCGGCCACGATCCGCGAGATCGCGGCGGCCGCCAGCATGCCGGTGCCGACCATGTATCAGTATATCGAGCGCAAGGAAGACCTGCTGCTCTTCATCTACGAATCCTTCATGGCGGATTACACGGGGGCCCTGCGCGCGGCGGTCGAGGCGGCGCCGACGCCCGACGCCAAGCTCGATGCCGCGTTGAAGGAGACGATCGCCAATTTCGACCGCAATCACGAATACATAAAACTGATGTTCCAGGAGACCCGGGCCCTTGCGCCGGAAGCGCGCCGCAGGGTCTACGAACTCGACGGCCGCTATATCGCGGTCTGGCGCGAGATTCTGGAGCGCATTTCGACGACGAACGGCGCGGCCCCGGCGAATCCGCAACTGATGGCGAATTTCATCTATTTCCTTTGCTCCATATGGCCCCTGCGCCATTGGGCGATCGCCGATCACGGCCGCGAGGCGGTGGAGGCCGCCCTGGCCGGCTTCATCAAAGGCGGCCTGGGTCTGGCGGCTGAAACCACGGGAGAAACGCAACATGGCTGACTGCAGCTTGGCGCCGGCCTGGGACGGGGTTTGGGACGCGGACGGCGAGGGCGCCTTCATGATCGGCGGGCGCTGCGGCGCCTGCGGTGGCCTGGCCCTTGGCCTGCGCCCGATCTGTCCCCATTGCCATAAGGATGGAACCTTGACCGCCGAAGCGGTAGGGCGGCGCGGGCGTTTGTACTCCGCGACTGTGATTCATCAGGCACCACCCGGTTTCGAGGCGCCCTATCGGGTCGGCTATGTCGATATCGGCGAGGGCCTGCGCGTCTTTGCCCATATCCAAGCCGATGCCGAGAATGGCGTCCCTGCACCCGGACCCGGCGACGAGGTCGCCCTGTGCATCGCGGCTGTGAAGACGGACCCGGATGGAAAGGCCCGGAGCGGGCCCCTCTACGCCGCGGTGGAAGGAGCTGCGAAATGAAGTTGCGACGCGCCGGAATCATGGGGGTCGGCCTCACTCCCTTCGACAAATACGACGATGTCTCGGTCGAGGTGATCGCCCAGCGCGCGGTCGTCGCCGCCCTGGCCGATGCCGGGATCGCCCTGGCCGATATCAACGCGGTCTATGCCTCTCATCTCTACCAGGGCGAGGTTTTCGGCCAGCGCGTGCTGCGCGGGCTGCACGCGCCGGAGGTCCAGCTCGTCAATGTCGAGAATGCCTGCGCGGGCGGGTCGAGCGCGGTGCGCGCCGCCTGGCTCTCGGTTGGCACGGAGGAGCACGATCTCTGCCTCGTAGTCGGCGCGGAGAAGATGGGGCGCGGGTTGATCGCCTTTTCCAGTGCCGATCTGGAGCTGACCCTGGGCAACACGGCGCCGGCCCAATACGCCCTGGCCGGCCAGCGCCACATGCACGAATACGGCACCACGGCAGAGGATTTTGCCCGGGTCGCGGTCAAGAGCCGGCATCACGGCGCCCTCAACCCGAACGCCCGGTTCCGCGAGGAGGTCGCGCTCGAAGAGGTCCTGGAAAGCCGCCCCATCGCCGATCCCATCACCCTGCTGCAATGCTGCCGCAACGGCAGCGGCGCGGCCGCCCTCGTGATCGGGTCGGAAGCCTGGTGCGCCAAGCGCGGCGGCCCGAAGGTCTGGATCGAGGGCTCCGGTCTGCGCTCGATCATGGGCGATTCGACCGAGCGCGATCTGACGAATTTCGGCGCGACCCGCACCGCTTCGACTGCCGCCTATGAGATGGCGGGCATCGGCCCGGAGGATATCGATCTGGTCGAGCTGCACGATGCCTTCACCGTGGGCGAGCTTCTCCATTGCGAGGGGCTCGGCCTCTGCCCGAAGGGCGAGGGTGGGCGCCTGGTCCGCGACGGGGACACCGCGTTGGGCGGGCGGATTCCGGTCAACACCTCCGGCGGCCTGATTTCCAAGAGCCACCCGGTGGGCGCCACCGGGGTCGCCCAATTCGCCGAATTGACCTGGCAGCTGCGCGGCGAGGCCGCGGGCCGGCAGGTCGAGGGCGCGAAGACCGCATTGGCCCATTCCCAGGGCGGGACTGGCCTCGAGGCCGGCGCCACCTGCGTCACCATCCTGGCCCGCGGCTGAGCCGTCGGGCCCGAACGAAACGAAGGAGGTCGTATCGATGAAGTTCATGTTTTTCTCGGAGGCCGAAACCCTGCCGGGCCAGTCTTACCAGGTGCGCTATTGGGACCTGGTCGAGCAGGTCATCCATGCCGAGCATTGGGGTTTCGATTCCTTCGGCGTGTCCGAGCAGCAATACGCCATCGGCGGCATTTCGACCTCCTGCCCCGAGGTGCTCTACGGCTATCTCTTCGCGCTGACCAAGACCCTGCGCTTCGCCCATGCCATCACCCTGCTGCCCAAGAACATCAACCATGCCCTGCGCATCGCCTCGCGCACGGCGGTCCAGGACGTGCTGTCCCGGGGGCGGATCGAGTTGGGGGTCGGGCGGGGCAACACGACCCTGGCCCTGCGCGCCTTCGAGGTCGATCTCGAGACGAACCGGTCCGAGGTCAATGAGGGCATTCAGATCCTCCAGAAGGCCTTTACCGAGGATCCGTTCATGTTCTACGGCGAGCATTACAACATCCCGCCGCGCTCGCTCGTCCCCAAGCCGATCCAGACCCCCTACCCGCCGCTCCATATCGCGGCGACCAGCCCGGAATCGCATATCATGGCGGCCGAACTGGGGGTCGGCGTCTATAGTTGGTCCAACTTCATGGGCTACGACGCCCTGGCCGAATCCCTGAGCGCCTATCACAAGGCGGCCGAGAAAGTCGCGGCGACCGGCAAGTTCGTCAACCAGAGTGCGGGCGCCCTGCTGCAGGGCTATTGCGCCGAGACGGACGAGATCGCGCGCGAGGAAGCGGGCGAGGGCAACGTCAAATGGCTGCAGATCGCCCTCGACGGCTATCCGCGTCTGGCCAAGATGGCGGAAAGCTATTCCTATATGGCCAAGGTCCAGGAGGTCTCGAAGCAGGCGACCAATCTCGATTATTTCCAGGAGGGCTCGGGCGCGGCCGTGTTCGGCTCGCCGGAAAGCTGCATCCGGTCCATCGAGAAGCTGCGCGATTGCGGCGTCGACACCCTGGTGCTGCGCATCGACAGCGTGCCCCATGACAAGATCATGAAGTCGATCGAGATGTTCGGCCGCCATGTCATTCCGCATTTCAAGGCGCCGAAGAACTTCATGCGCCCGGCCGAGGACGTGATGGCCGATATCCGCACCATGCGCGACAAGGCCAAGGAAATGGGCGTCTATGTCGAAGGCGGCAAAAAGCCGGCCAAGGCGTCCAAGGCCGGCGCGGCGGAGTAGGCCGAACCATGGGCAAGATCATCGAATTCCTGACCGTCAATATCGCGACCGCCGATCTCGACGGAGCCTTGGCGAAATTCCGGGCGATGGGCCTCCAGACCCTGCCGCCCGCCTATATGCCCGACCCGCCTGCGGAGATCACCGACGTCACCCTGCCGATCGGGCCGACGGGCTCAATCTCGGTGATCGCGGCGACCGGGCCCGGCTCGCCGGTCAAACGCTTCATCGACAAGCGCGGCGAGGGGGTCTACTCGATCGCCGTGCGGGTCGACAGCCTGACCGAGGTGATGGAGGAATGGGCGGCGGCGGGCCTGCAATGGGTCTTGCCGGAGCCCTATGTCTTCCCGCATGAGAATCCGGCGGCGCGCTTCGTGCCGGAGCAGCTCAAGGTCAATTGGGTCAAGCCGTCCAGCCTGGGCGGGGTGATGCTCGAATGCTTCGAATTCGTCGGCAAGGTCCGCGAGGAACAGCCGGAATAGCCGTTCTGCAGCTAATATTTCTATAATGATAGAATCGAAGGAGGCAGCCTTGGCCGATGTCTATAACCAATTTGAGAATCTGACGATCGAGCGGCGCGCGAACGGCGTGGTCCTGGTGACTTTGGACCGGCCCGACAAGCTGAACGCCATGACCTATCCCATGCATGCCGATCTGGGCCGGGTCTGGGACGCGGCGGACGACGACAATACGACCCGGGCCGTCGTGGTCACCGGCGCCGGCCGCGCCTTCTGCTCCGGCAACGATCTCAAGAACCCGGACCCGGACCATGACGGTGTGCGCGAGATCATGCGCGATGCGCTAAAGATCGTCCGCGGTATGATGGAATGCGAGAAACCCATCATCTCGGCGATCAACGGGGTCGCGGTGGGCGCCGGCCTGGCCGTGGCCCTGATGGCCGATATCAGCATCGCCGCCGAGGACGCTAAGCTGATCGACGGCCATGCCAAGGTCGGGGTCGCGGCGGGCGACCATGCCTGCATGCTCTGGCCCATGCTTTGCGGCATGGCCAAGGCCAAGTATTTCCTCTGGGACCTGGAGCCCCTGACCGGCGCCAAGGCCGACGAGATCGGCCTCGTCTCGCAATCCCTGCCCAAGGAGCAGGTCCTGCCCCGGGCCCTGGAGATCGCCGATCAACTCGGCCAGGGCTCCCAGCCGGCGATTCGCGGCACCAAGCGGGCGATCAATGGCTGGTTGCGCCAGGCCATGCCGATCTTTGAACATTCGGCTGCACTCGAAATGTATGATTTCTTCGGACCGGATGTCTTCGCCGCGCGCGAGGCGTTCCGCGACAAGAAGCCCGTGAAATACCCGTCGGCCAGCTAGAGCGGCGACTGGACCACAATGAAGACACTCGAAATCGGTCGCCAGGGTCGCTTTGTCGTCGAGACCGGGCCGGAGCACACGGCCCAGGCCTTCGGCAATCCGGGGGTCGTGGTGATTTCCAGCGTGACCCTGATTGCCGCGATCGAAAGCGCCTGCGGCGATGCGACCGCGGAACTGCATGACGAGGGCGAGGCGACGGTGGGGGTGGGCTTCGACCTGGCCCATCTCGCCCCGGCCCCGGCGGGCGCGGTGATCGAGGCCCGGGCAAGGCTGGTCGGGATCGAGGGCCGCAAGCTCGATTTCGAAGCGGAGGCCTGGCTTGGCGAGACCCTGCTGATGAAGGGCCGCCACCGGCGCGCGGTGATCGACTTGTCCCGCTTCCTCGAACGCGACACGATGCGCTCCACCCCGTCCTGACACCGGAGGTGCGCGCCATGGCCGCCGCAAATCGCATCGAGATCGTCCGCCCCGACGACTGGCATCTTCATCTACGCGATGGTGCGATGCTGGAGGCCGTTCTGCCCTATACCGCCGCGCTCTACGGCCGCGCCATCGTCATGCCGAATCTGGCCCCGCCGGTGCGGACAACGGCCGAGGCCAAGAGCTATGAGAGCCGCATCCGCGCGGCCCTGCTCGACGGCCATCCCTTCCAGCCGCTGATGACGATCTATCTGACCGATACGACCGATGCCGCCGATCTGCGCGCGGGTTTCGAAAGCGGCGCGGTGACGGCGGTGAAACTCTATCCGGCCGGGGCGACGACGAATTCCGAGAGCGGGGTGACGGATACGACGAAAGTCGCTGCCGTCCTGGATGTCATGGCCGAGATCGGTATGCCGCTGCTGGTCCATGGCGAGGTGACGGACCCGGATGTGGATGTCTTCGACCGGGAGGCTGTCTTCATCGACCGGGTGCTCGATCCGATGCGCCGCCGCCATCCCGGCCTGCGCGTGGTGCTGGAACACGCGACGACCGAACGCGCTGTCGACTATGTCTTGGCGGAAGCGGAGGGGATCGCGGCCTCGATCACGCCCCATCATCTGGTCATCAATCGCAATGCGCTCTTCGCCGGCGGGCTGCGCCCTCACATGTATTGCCTGCCGATAGCGAAGCGGGAGAAACACCGCCTGGCCCTGCGCCGGGCTGCGTGTTCGGGCGATGCGCGCTTCTTCCTGGGCACGGATTCGGCGCCCCATCCCGCGCGCCTCAAGGAAACCGATTGCGGCTGCGCGGGCATTTTCAACGCGCCCAACGCGATCGAATACACCGCGCGGGTCTTCGAGGAGGAGGGCGCGCTGGACCGTCTGGAGGCCTTCTGTTCCCTCAACGGCCCAGGCTTCTACCGCCTACCGCCCAACGAAGACCGCATCCTGCTGGAGCGGGGCGACGCCCCCGAGGCGATGCCGGAATCGATCGCGATTCCCGGCGGCGACGCGGTGCGGGTCTTCCGCGCCGATCCGATTCCCCTTTGGCGGATCGCCGCCGGCCGCCGCCCGACCCGCCCGGCTGCCTGACTTGCCCTGGGCGGCCGAAAGAGGCACTTAGGCGTTGACGCAAACGGGCGTTTGCATCACGCCTACGTCGCGTTTTAACCGATTGCACGGTGCGCGCCGCGACGGCGGCGCAACGACCGGGTGATCGGCAAGGACTGGGTTATCGGGTGAGAAGCATGACGAGAAAAACGGCCGCGACGGCCGATGGCACGGCCGGTGCCGCCAGCCATCTGCGGAGTCTGGAAGCTGAAAGCATTCATATCCTGCGGGAGGTCGCGGCCGAGTTCCGCAAGCCGGTGATGCTCTATTCCATCGGCAAGGATTCGGCGGTGATGCTTCATCTCGCGATGAAGGCCTTCTATCCGTCTAAGCCGCCCTTCCCCCTGCTCCATGTCGACACGACCTGGAAATTCAAGGAAATGATCGCCTTCCGCGATCGGCGCGTGGCGGAACTGGGCTTCGACCTTATTGTCCACATCAACCAGGAAGGCCTAGCCCAGGGTATCGGCCCGTTCAGCCATGGCTCGCAGGTCCATACCGACGTCATGAAGACCCAGGGGCTGAAGCAGGCCCTGGACAAATACGGTTTCGACGCGGCCATCGGTGGCGCGCGGCGCGACGAGGAGAAGAGCCGGGCGAAAGAGCGGGTGTTTTCCTTCCGCAGCCGCAGTCATCGCTGGGACCCCAGGAATCAGCGGCCGGAACTCTGGCGGGTCTACAACTGCCGGGTGGCGCAGGGCGAGAGCGTCCGCGTCTTCCCGCTGTCCAATTGGACCGAGCTGGATATCTGGCAATACATCTATCTTGAGGATATCCCCATCGTGCCGCTCTATTTCGCCAAGCCCCGCCCGGTGGTGGCGTGCAACGGTATGCTGCTGATGGTCGATGACGAGCGCATGCCGCTGGAGGTGGGCGAGGAGCCGGAGATGCGCATGGTGCGGTTCCGGACTTTGGGCTGCTACCCCTTGACCGGCGCGGTCGAATCGGATGCCGGTGATCTGGCTGGAATCCTACGCGAGATGTTGCTGACCCGGACCAGCGAGCGCCAGGGACGGGCCATCGACCACGACCAGTCGGGCTCGATGGAGAAGAAGAAGCAGGAGGGCTATTTCTGATGCCCGAAGCGACGGCCCAGCCGATTCAAGACATGCGCGCCTATCTCGAGGCCCAGGCCGGCAAGGACCTACTGCGCTTCCTGACCTGCGGCAGCGTGGACGACGGCAAGAGCACCCTGATCGGGCGGCTGCTCTACGATTCCAAGCAGATTTTCGAGGACCAGCTCGCCAGTCTGGAAAAAGACAGCCGCACCATGGGCACGACGGGCGGCGCCATGGACCTGGCGCTGTTGGTCGATGGGCTGCAGGCGGAGCGCGAGCAGGGCATCACTATCGACGTCGCCTACCGCTTCTTCGCGACTGACAAGCGCAAGTTCATCGTCGCTGACACGCCCGGGCACGAGCAATACACCCGCAACATGGCGACCGGGGCCTCGACGGCCGACCTGGCCGTCATTCTGATCGACGCGCGCAAGGGCGTGCTGACCCAGACGAGGCGGCACAGCTTCATCGCCTCGCTGCTGGGCATTCGCCATGTTGTGCTCGCGGTCAACAAGATGGATCTGGTCGATTACGACCAGGGGCGCTACGACGAGATCGTCGAGGAATACCGCGCCTTCGCTGCCGGGATCGACCTGCTCGACGTGACCGCCATCCCGCTATCGGCGCTCGAGGGCGAGAATGTTCTGACGCGCGGCGCGCATATGCCCTGGTATGACGGGCCGACCCTGATGACCTATCTCGAATCGGTCGAGGTCGGATCCGATCTGGCCGACCGCCCGTTCCGCATGCCCGTCCAATGGGTCAACCGGCCGAATGCGGATTTCCGGGGCTATAGCGGCACGATCGCCAGCGGCCGGGTCGTTTGCGGCGAGGCCGTCGTCGTCTCGCCCTCGGAGCGGACCAGCCGGATCGCGCGCATCGTCACCGCCGACGGCGATCTGGACGACGCGGCCGCAGGCCAGGCCGTGACACTGTGCCTGGAGGACGAGGTCGATGTCAGCCGGGGCGATGTCCTGGCCGCGGCCTCGGCGCCGCCCGGGGTGACCGACCAATTCGCCGCCCATGTCGTCTGGATGCACGAACACGCTCTCATACCGGGGCGCAGCTATGTCATGAAGATCGGCTGCCGCTCTGTGCCCACCGTGGTGACCGACCTCAAGCACAAGGTCAACGTCAACACGATGGAGCATGTCGCGGCCAAGACCCTGGAGCTGAACGAGGTCGGGGTCTGCAATCTCGCCCTCGATCACCCGGTGGCCTTCGATTCCTATGGCGACGACCGGGCGACCGGCGGTTTCATCCTGATCGACCGGGTGACCAATGCGACGGTCGGCTGCGGCATGATCGATTTCGGCCTGCGCCGGGCGACCAATCTGGTCTGGCAGGAGATCGAGACCGACAAGGCGGCGCGCGCCGGGGCCAAGGGCCAGAAGCCCTGCATCCTTTGGTTCACGGGGCTCTCGGGCGCGGGCAAATCGACGGTCGCCGATCTGGTCGACCGCAAGCTCCACGCCATGGGTCGCCACACCTATGTCCTGGATGGCGACAATGTGCGCCATGGCCTCAACCGGGATCTCGGCT
>CAUZWC010000023.1:0-19402 GCA_963583595.1 Alphaproteobacteria bacterium
CGCGCGATGGAGCCCGCGCTGGCCTGCACGGACGCGATCTTCTCGCCCTCGACCGGCGTAATCGACGGCCATGCCTTGATGCTCGCCCTCCAGGGCGATGCCGAATCCGCGGGTGCCATGCTGGCCACCCATGCCCCGGTCGAAAGCGGAGAGGCTCTGCCCGACGGTCGCCTGACCCTCCACATCGGCGGCCCCTCGCCCATGCGCCTTACCTGCCGGACGGTCATCAACTGTGCGTCCCTAGGCGCCCCCGGCCTGGCCCGCGGGATCGACGGGATCGACACGACCAGCCTGCCCCGCATCCACTGGACCAAGGGCAACTACTTCACCTGCGCGGGCCGGCCGGCCTTCGCCCGGCTGATCTACCCCGTGCCCGGCGCCCATGGCTGGCTCGGCATTCATCTGACCCTCGATATGGCCGGCCAGCTTCGCTTCGGGCCGGACATGACATTCGTTGACGAACCTGACTACGAGGTCGACACCCGCCGCCTGCCGGAATTCTATGCCGCGATCCGGCGTTATTGGCCCACCCTGCCCGATCACGCCCTGCAACCCGGTTATGTCGGCGTGCGGCCGAAAATCCACGGCCCCGACGAGCCCGTGCCCGACTTCGTCATCCAGGGCCTGGAGGAGCATGGCCTGCCGGGGCTGATCAATCTCTTCGGCATCGAATCCCCGGGCCTGACCAGCTGTCTGGCCCTGGCGGAAGAGGTCGCGGACCGCGTCGCCGATATCGGTTAGCGCGCAAAGCCCGACCGCACGGCAACGGTTTAACGCGATTGGCACGCCCATTGCGAACTCTCCGCTACAGCCGGAGGAACCGCCCGTGAGCATCGCAAGCCTGAAACCCGCCATTTCCGCCGCCGATCAGGTCATTCCGTCGAATGTGACGGCCGCCGTGCGCTATGCCAGCGGCAAGGCGGTGGTCGATTTTTCCTACCTCCTGCCAAAAGTTGCCGCCGAAAGCGGCTTCCAGGCCGATGCAAAGTCCTCCACGTCGAGCGCCACGGGTCTGTTCCAATTCATCGAGGAAACCTGGTTCGACATGATCGGGCAGCACGGGGCGAAATACGGCCTCGTCCACTACGCCGATGCCCTGAAGGAAGGCACGGCCGATCCGGAGATGAAGGAGCGCATCCTCGCGCTGCGCGAGAACCCGCGTCTCTCCGCCCTGATGGCGGCCGAATACGCCCGTGCCAACCAGACCGTCCTCAACCGCAAGGTCGGCGGCAAGATCGGCGATACCGAACTCTACATGGCGCATTTCCTCAGGGCCGGCGGGGCGGCGCGCTTTCTCAACGCGATGGCCGAGAATCCGGATCGCCAGGCACCGGAGATGCCTGGCCCATGCCGCGCGCGCCAACCGCTCGACCTTCTATGACCGGGGCCAGCCGAAGACCGTGGCCGCGGTCTACGATGACCTGCGAGGCCGCATGGCTCAGGCGGGCAACGCCGCCCAGGCCGCCACGACTCATAATGTCCGGTCCGACAAACCGGATCCGGCGGAGCAACACATGCGGACCGTGACCGCCGCAGCCATGCCCCGCACCTTCCTCCCGCCCCTCGCGATGGAGACCTAGCTTTTCCTGGCCAGGCTCCCCATCCCGGGCGAGTCCGAGAGCGCGACGGCCTAACACCGCGCGCACACCGGCCGGGCCGGCTTACGCGCTCAGATCACCGTGAAGATCGGCTCGCCGAGAACGTCCATCAGCGGCTCGATGCCCAGGCCCGGCGCCATGCTGGCCGCTGCCTCACCATTCTTCACAACGGGCGCGCCCTCGGCCGTGGCATGGCTCAGCTTGACGTGGGACAGGGTGGCGGAGAAACGCAGTTCGACCGGCGTCGCATGGGCCAGGGCGATCACCGAAGCGACGCCGATATCGGTCGCCGCCGTGTCCTCGATCGTCATGGCGATGCCGGAGGCGACGCAGACGTCGCGGATCGCGCGCGCCCGGGTCAGCCCGCCCACCTTCGACAGTTTAATGTTGATGGCGTCCATCGCGCCGTCCCCGATGCCGCGCAGCAGTGCGCCCATCGACTGGATGTTCTCGTCGAGCACGAAGGGATGGTCGCAGCGCCGCCGGATCATGAGGTTTTCCTCGTATTCCGTGCAGGGCTGCTCGATCGTGACATCGAGATCGCGCGCCGCCCGCACCACCCGCGCCGCCTCATGGGGCAGCCAGCCGCCATTGGCGTCGGCGACCACGCGATCGTCGGCATCGACCGACCCAACCGTGGCAATGATGCGCTCGATATCGAGATCTACCTCGCCCCCGACCTTGAGCTGAAACTGCTTGTAGCCCTGTTCCTTGAAGCCCTGAATGCGCTCGACCATGGCCCGCGGGGCCTCCTGGGTGATCGAACGGTAGAGGCGGACCTTTTCGCCAAAGCGGCCGCCCAACAGGATATGGACCGGCAGGCCGGCCTCCTTGCCGAGAATGTCCCAGCAGGCCTGGTCGAGCGGGCTTTTGCAGTAAGGATGGCCCTTCAGCGCGGTGTCCATGATCCGGTTGATCAACTCGAGCTGAGTCGCGTCCTGGCCGATCAGATGGGGTGCGAGTTCCTTGATGCCCGTGCGCGCGCCGGCGACATAGGAGGGCAGATAGGTCGAGCCCAGCGGCACGACCTCGCCCCAGCCCGTCAGGCCTTCCTTGGTGTCGATTCGCGCGATCGTGGAATCGAAATGGTCCATGGCGCGGCCATGCGACATCGTGTAGGTGCCTTCCTTGATCGGCACCTGCGCGGTGTACACGGAAATGCGCGAGATCGTCTGGGCCATGGGAATTCCTCTCTCAGGTTCAGTCGTTCAAAATGTGATCGCTCATCTTCTCGGCGATCATGATGGTCGGAATATTCGTGTTGGCGCGCGGGATCGTCGGCATCACCGAGGCATCGATCACGCGCAGCCCGGCGACACCATAGACTCGGCCCGCCGGATCGGTCACCGCCATCGGGTCCTCGGCCTCGCCCATACGGCAGGTGCCCGACGGATGCCAGGCGCCCCAGACCCCTTCGCGCACCCAATCGGCGACCGCCTCGTCGTCCTCAAGCGCGCCGGGCCGGTCGAAACGCGGGTTGAGCTTGTGCTTGCGCATATAGCCCCGGAACGGCCCGCCAAGATCGAGGAACATCGCGCCCAGCGCGGTCTTCATCCAGGTGCTCGCACGCGGGATCGCGAGATCTCGGACCCGGTCGTTATAGGCCGCCGGAAACCAGAAATCGCAGACTGCACGAACCTGGGGCGAGGTCATCAGCGCCGCCATCCGCCGGAAGCCGTCCACCAACCGGTTGAGGTCGCGCGCGTCGCTCAAAAAGTTGAAGGCGACCACCGGCTCGGCCAACGGATCGCCGGAGCGTAGGCGCACGAGGCCGCGCCCGTAGGGCTTGTTGCAATGAAGGGTGATCGCGCCGAGCCGCCGCCCGATGGGATGCCAGCCGCCCTTGTTGTTCGGAAAGAAGAACATGTCGCCGGGGGGGCAGCCTTCATGGCCCGAGGAATAGCGGATGCCCAGGCTAATATGGCGGCCGAGCCAGGCCGGCAGGCGCGCCTCGCGCGAAATATAGCCCGCCACGTTGAGCGAGGGATGCTCCATCAGGTTGGCGCCGACCCCGGGCCGGTCGGCGGCGACCGTGACGCCCAGCCCGCGAAGATGATCGCCCGGCCCGATCCCCGCCTGCATCAGGATCGCCGGAGAATGGAGCCCGCCCGCGCTGACGATCACCTCGCGCCCAGAAATTTCCTCCGCCCCGGCCTTGGTTCGGATCCGCACGCCCGTCACCCGTGCGCCGTCGAGCAGCAGGTGTTCGAGGCGGGTCTCGGCCATGATGCGCAGGTTCGGGCGCCGCCGCGTCGCGGTGTCCAGATAGCCGACCGCCGTCGAGACCCGCCGGTCATACTGGTTCGAGAAGGGCACGGGATAGCAGGCGTCGCCGAATTCGGTGTTCAGATCCTGGCCCAGCGGCAGGCCCTGGTCGCCCGCGGCCTCCATGACCGCCCGGGTGAAGCCGGGCCAGTGTTCCGGGAAGATGCGGCGGATCGGGATGCGCCCCGAATCGCCATGCTCCGGCCCGGCGAAATCCAGGTCGCGCTCCAACCGCTTAAAATAGGGCAGGCAGCTTTCCCAGGTCCAGCCCTTGGCCCCCTCATCGTCCCATTCGTCGTAATCGCCGGGCAGGCCGCGCAGGGCAAACTGGCCGTTGATCGAGGACCCGCCGCCCATCACCCTTGCCTGTTCCAGCCGTCGCGGCGGATCGAGCGGCGCGTTGCCCTGGAGCGAGCCGTGATGGATGCGCAGATCGGTCCAGTGATAGCGCGGATCGAAATAGGCGTAGCCGGTATAGCTGCTGGCAATGATCTCCGGCACCCGTTCGGGATCGATATCCGGCCCCGCCTCGATCAGCAGCACGCGGCGCTTGCCGTCCGCCGACAGGCGGTTGGCGAGCACGCAGCCCGCCGAACCGCCACCGATGATAATATGATCCCAGGTCACAGGAACGAGCCCGCCCTTCCTCGCCGCCCTCACCCGTTCAAGATGTGGTCGCTCATCTTCTCGCCCATCATGATCGTCGAGATATTGGTGTTGGCGCTGGGCACGGACGGCATGATCGAGGCGTCGACGACCCGCAGCCCCTGGAGACCGTGCACTCGGCCCTTGGGATCGACCACCGATTGGCGGTCGTCGGCCCGGCCCATGCGGTTGGTGCAGCAGGCATGCCAGTCGCCCTGCACGCCCTCGCGGATCCATTCCTCCAGCAGCTTCTCGTCGGCCATGATCGCATCCGCCTCGTAGCGCGGATCGATCGCCGCGCGCAGCACGGCCTTGCGCGCCGGCCCGCCCATATCGAGGAAGAAGGCGGCGATATCCGTCTTGAACTCGTTCCACTTGCTGACGCTGGTCAGGTTACGGACCGAATCCGCGTAGATGCCCGGCCAGAAGCTGTGGATCATGTTCTTGGCCGGCGAATCGGTCAGCATCCCATAGACGAAGCGCGCAGCCTCCTTGGTCCGGTCCAGGTCGCGGACATCCGAGAGCAGGTTGAAGGCGACCAGCGGCTCCTCCGCCGGATCGGCGTTGCGCAGCCGGACATAACCCTTGGAATAGGCCTTGTTGGGTCCGAACTGCACCGTGCCCAGGCGCTTGCCCATGCGGCTCCAGGCAAAACGGCCGGAGACCGAGAGCTTCATATCCTGGGTCGGGCAGCCCTCGTGCTTGGACGACCAGCGCATGTTGAGCAGGAAATTGTTGACCACGTAATCGGCGAGCTGGCCCTCGGGCTTCAGATGAACGCCGAAGCCGACCAGCGGATGGTCCTGGAGGTTGGAGCCGACGCCGGGCAGATCGGCCAGCACCTCGATACCTTTTTCCTTCAGGTGATCGGCCGGGCCGATGCCGTTGCGCATCAGCATGGCCGGGGAATGCAGGGCGCCGCAGGAGACGATCACCTCGCCCGCCTCGATGGTCTCGGTCTGGCCCTCGCGCCGAACCCGCAACCCGATCACCTTCTTGCCTTCGAACAGCAGCTTTTCGACAAAGCTGCCGGGCAGCACTTCGAGATTGGGCCGCCGCCGCACCGATTCGGTCAGATAGCCGACGGCCGAGGAGACCCGGTGGTTGTAAACGTTGTTGCGCGTGAAGGGATAGCAGCCGTCGTGGAACTCGGTATGGCAATCATCGTAATAGGGAATGCCGCGCTCCGCCAACCCATCGCGGAAGGACAGGGCGAAACCGCTCCAATGCTCAGGGAAGGTCCGGCGGATCGGAATCGGACCATCCTGGCCGTGCATCGGCCCGTCGAAATCCATGTCCCGTTCCATCTTAACGAAGTAGGGCAGCACGTCCTTGAAGGACCAACCCTCGGCGCCCATCGCCGCCCATTCGTCGTAATCGGCGGGCAACCCCCGAATCGCGACCTGGCCGTTGACGGTCGAACCGCCGCCCATGACCTTGGCCTGCTCGTAGCGGCGCGGTCCCATCGTCGTCTCGATTTCCTGGGCGGATTTGTTGCCGACCGGATCGACGAAGGCCGTCAGCTTGGTCCAGTAGCGGATATCCTTGAAATAATCGGGTAGGAAGGAATTCTTGTAGACCTCCTCCGGCACGTCCTCGGGCCGCGTATCGGGCCCGGCCTCGAGCAGGCAGACCTTGTTCTTGGAATTTGCCGACAGGCGGTTTGCAAGCACACAACCGGCGCTGCCGCCGCCCACGATGACATAGTCAAAGCGCATTGTAGTAACTCCAAGAATCTCCCCAAACCCAGCCTTCCGGCACGGCCGGGCGGATGCTAACATGATTGGCACGCGCTGGCTCAACCTCTTCCGAAGCGGTTAAAATAGGTCAGCCGTGAATGCTTTTTGACCGTCACTCAGCAGCATGGACAGGATCGGATTGATCGAACTTGAACCGCTGACCCGCGTTCACCGAAAACTGGGAGGTTTTTCAACATGACACGCAGCCACGATAAGAAGACCGGCTTCACGCGCCGCCGCTTCTTGCAGACCTCGGCCGCGACGACCGCCGCGCTCGCGGTCAGCAGCTTCGGCTTTCCCTATATCGCCAAGGCCGCGCCCGAGAAGCTCATCATTCCCGATGCCGGCGGCGCCCTGCGCGACGCCTATCTGCCGTCTCATTACAAGGGCTTCACCGACAAGACCGGCATCCAGGTCCAGCCGTCCGCCTATATGGGCATCGCCCAGTTGAAGGCCATGGTCGAGAACCAGTCCTGGGGCCAGGCCGATATCGTCGTCATGGCAGCCTCCGAAGCCGCCATCGCCGGCACGCAGGGCCTGGTCGAGCCGATCGATTACGGCATGATCGACCGCCCGGCGATCATGCCGGAAGCGGCCAACGAGTTCTGGGTCATGACCCTGGTCGCAGCCAGCCTGATGGCCTGGAACACCGACGTCATGAACAAGGAGCAGGCCCCCAAGAGTTGGGCCGAATTCTTCGACCTGCCGAATCCGCCGGTCGTCAAGGGCCCGCGCGGCCTCTGGAAGAACGCGGCGCTGGTCATGGACATGGCCGCACTCGGCGACGGCGTCGCGGTGAAGGACCTCTATCCCCTCGACGTGAACCGTTCGATCAACGCCCTGACGCGCATCCGCGAAAACATCATCTGGTGGGAGCATGGCGCCCAGTCGGCGCAGATGCTGGTCGATAACGAGGTCGACTTCGAATTCGCTTGGAACGGCCGTGTCTGGACGGCGGCCAAGCAGGGCGGCCCGGTCGATTATCACTTCAACCAGGCGCTGCTCGACGGCGATGCCGCAGTCATTCCCAAGGGCCATCCGAACAAGAAGTGGGCGATGGAATTCGCCGCCTTCATGATGACCCCGGAGCCGCAGGCGGCCCTTGCCGAACTGATCCCCTACGGCCCGACGAACACCAAGGCCAACGCCTTGATCCCGGAGGCCACCCAGAAGGTCCTGCCGACCGGCCCGGACAACTTCCCGGAGACGAAGTTCGTCGACCAGTCCTGGTGGGCCGAGCACGGCCAGTCGGCCTACGACGCCTACAACGAATGGCTGCTCGGCTAATCCGCCGCGCCGCGACCGTCCAATAAGGCGGCACCAGGGCCCATCGCTTCGGCCCGGGTGTCGCCTGTTCGGCCGCCCCGTTTCCCGCAAGTTAGAGGCATCATGTCGGCGTATCGCAGCAATCGGGCCTGGACCCCGGTCCGAGGCTATCTGTTGTTCCTGGTCCCGCCGGTCCTGTTTCTCGCCGTGTTCTTTCTCTGGCCGCTCGGCACCGTGATCTATCGCGGTTTCTTCGAGCCGTCCTTCGGTTTCGAGCATTACGACAAGATTCTGAACAGCAGCGCGCATATCAATGTGCTGCTCTACACCTTCGAGGTGGCGACTAGCGTCACCATCATCTGCCTGATCATCAGCTACCCCCTGGCCTATGTGATCTCGCGCACCCAGGGCAGCCTGCTGCATTTCTGCTTCGCCCTCGTGCTCGTCCCCTTCTGGACCAGCGTAGTCATCCGCACCTATGCCTGGATCGCCCTGTTCCAGCGTCGCGGCATGATCAACGACCTGCTGATCGATCTGGGCTTCATCGAGAAGCCAATCCGCCTGATGTACAACAACCTCGGCGTCCATGTCGGCATGGTGCAAGTGCTGCTGCCCTTCATGGTCCTGCCGCTGATCTCCGCCATGCGCAACATCGACCAGACCAAGCTGCGCGCCGCCGAAGTGTTGGGCGCCAACCCGATCCGCGTCTTCTGGCATGTCTATCTGCCGCTTTCGATGCCGGGGGTCAGCGCCGGTGTGCTGCTGGTCTTCATCACCGCGCTCGGCTTCTACGTCACGCCAGCCCTGCTCGGCGGCGACCGCAACGCCATGGTCGCCGTGCTGATCGAACAGCACATCACGCGCACCCTGAACTGGCCCCTCGCTTCGGCCCTCGCGACCGTGCTGCTGATCTTGTCGGTCCTGCTCTACATCCTCTATCAACGCCTGGTGCGCCGGGCCGGCGGCATGGGGGTGATCGGATGACCTGGGCGCTCTATTCACGCCTCTTCCGCATCGTCCTTCTGTCGGTCGCCTTCCTCGCCCTGCTCTATCTCGTCCTGCCGACCTTCGTGATCGTGCCCTTGTCATTCTCGAGCACGACCTATCTCAGCTTTCCGCCGCCGGGCTGGTCGGTGCAGTGGTATCTCAAGCTCTGGCAGACCGGGACATATTTCACCGCCTTCTTCAACAGCCTGAAGGTCGGCATCCCGGCCGCCCTGCTCGCCGTCATCTTCGGCACCCTGGCCTCCCTCGCCATCGTGCGCGGCAAGCTGCGCGTCGGCCACGCGGTCTCCGCCCTCGTCATCGCGCCGCTGATGCTGCCCCAAATCATCCTGGCCATCGGCCTCTTCCCCGTGCTGTCGAGCTTCGGCCTGATCGGCACTTATGCCGCCGTGGTCCTGGGCCATGCCGTGGTCTGCACGCCGCTCGTCTTCATCACGGTCTCGGCGGCCCTGCGCAGCTACGATTCGACCTTCGAACTGGCCGCCATGACCCTGGGCGCTAATTGGTGGAATTCCTTCTGGCACGTCACCTTTCCGATGATCCGCCTGGGCATGATCGTGGGCGGCATCTTCGCCTTCGCCTTCTCCTTCGACGAGATCATCATCGCCCTGTTCCTGACCGACGCCGAAACCTTCACCCTGCCCAAGCAGCTCTATGACGAGCTGCGCTATCAGATGGAGCCGACAATCGCAGCAGCCTCGACTTTCGTCCTGACCATTTCCTTCCTGCTGCTGGCCAGCGTCGGCATCATCCATCGGTGGAGCGACCGCAAGGTGGCCGCTGGCCGGGCGGCCCGGTCATGAGCGCCGAATCGACGGCCCCCTTCGCCGGGGCGAACCGGGTTCTCGACGAGGACGCGCGCGGCGCGCGGGTCGAGTACCAGGGCGTCGCCAAGAATTATGGCGAGGTCCAGGCACTGCGCCCGACCGACCTGACCGTGGAGCCGGGCGAATTCTTCTCGCTGATCGGCCCCAGCGGCTCGGGCAAGACCACCCTGCTCGGCGCGACCGCCGGCTTCAACCCGCCGAGCAAGGGGCACATTCTCGTCGATGGCGACGATATCGTCGGCGTCCCGCCCTTCCGCCGCAATATCGGGATGGTCTTTCAGAACTATTCCCTGTTTCCCCATATGACGGTGGCCCAGAACATCGGCTTCCCGCTGCGCATGCGGAAACTGTCACGCGCCGAAATCGGCGAGCGCATCACCCGGATGCTGGGCATGGTGCGCCTGGACAAGATGGGCGAGCGCCGGCCGTCGGAACTTTCGGGCGGCCAGCAGCAGCGCGTCGCCCTGGCCCGCGCCGCCGTCTACGATCCCCGCCTGCTTCTGATGGACGAGCCGCTGAGCGCGCTCGACAAGAACCTGCGCGAGGAGATGCAGGACGAGATCAAGGAATTCCAGGACGCCCTGGGCGCGACAGTCGTCTATGTCACCCATGACCAGGGCGAGGCGGCCTCGATGTCCCACCGCATCGCCATCATGAACCAAGGCCGGATCGAACAGATCGGCACGCCCCGCGAACTCTACGAACGCCCGGGCACCCGCTTCGTCGCCGGCTTTCT
The DNA here is from genome assembly GCA_963583595.1 of Alphaproteobacteria bacterium. Classification (GTDB taxonomy): domain Bacteria; phylum Pseudomonadota; class Alphaproteobacteria; order CADEGL01; family CADEGL01; genus JABIRQ01. Next base: position 10,082 of record CAUZWC010000023.1, read on the forward strand.
CGGCGAAGCCAATATCTTCAAGGTCACGGCCCGCGAGGCCACCGCGGGCGGCTGCCGGGTCGAGGTCGGCGACGGCCAGCAATTCGCGTCCGATGCCTCCCCGCCGGACGGGCAAACGATCTGCGCCTGTATCCGCCCGGAAACCATTCGCATCGCCCGTGGCGACGAGACCGGCGACAACGTCGCGACCGGCCGGATCGAGGACATCACCTATACGGCGGGCAGCGTCCGCTACCGCGTCCGGATCGGCCTGAATCTCGTCATGACCGCGCGCGAGCCGTCCGAGCGGGGCTACACCCTGCCCGCGCTCGGCAGCGACGTCACACTGGTCTGGCGTGCGGAAGACACACTACTCGTCGATGACGATCCTTCCTAAGTAAGAGCCGTCATCCCATTCGTATGGCCGCAAGGCCAGATACCCGCAGGAGAACCGATATGCCGCTCGACATCGCCTTCGATCCCGATTCAATCACCGCCCGGGGGGAGCATTTCATCGACGGCGCCTTCGTCAAGACGGACGAGGAGGCGATTGCCGTGCTGCGGCCTTCCGACCAGCGCCCTCTCGGCACCGTCTACGACGCCTCGCCGGACACCGTCGATCGCGCCGTCCAGGCCGCCAAGAAGGCGTTCAAGACCAGCGACTGGGCGACCCAGGCGCCGCGCGAAAGGGCCAAGGTTCTGCGCCGCTGGGCCGATCTGATCGCCGAGGCCGGCGCGCCCCTCGCCCGGCTGGAAAGCGCCGGCTCGACCCGGATGATCGCCGAAACCCTGGTGCGCGACGTCAATGTCGCCTCCGACCTGATCCGCTTCTACGCCGAATACGCCGACAAGATGGAAGGCCAGATCACCGCGACCCAGGCCGAGGCGACCAGCCTTGTCTTCAACGAGCCCTACGGCGTGGTCGGCGCGGTCGTGCCCTGGAACTTCCCGCTCATCAACGCCGTGGTGAAACTCGGCCCGGCCCTCGCCGCCGGCAACACCATCGTCATCAAGCCCTCGGAAATGACCCCCTTCACGACCCTTCGTCTGGCCGAACTTTCGATCGAGGCGGGGCTGCCTGCCGGGGTGGTCAATGTCGTCAACGGCTATGGCGCGGGCGCCGGCGCGGCCATCGTCCGCCATCCCGACGTCAAGAAGATCAGCTTTACCGGCTCGACCCGTACCGGAATGGCGATCATGGGCGATGCCGCAGCGCATGGCACCAAGCCCGTGACCCTCGAACTCGGCGGCAAGTCGCCCATGGTGGTGTTCGACGACGGCAAGACGCTCGATGACATCGCGCCCCATATCGCGCGCGGCTTCCTGGGCAATGCCGGGCAGATCTGCACCACCGGCTCGCGCCTGATCGTGCAGCGCTCGATGAAGGACGCTCTTCTCGAAAGGGTTGCCGGAATCGTCAGCAAGGCTCGTTCCGGCCCGACCTGGGCCGCCGATACCGAACTGCCGCCGATTATCAGCGACCGCCAAATCGAGCGGCTGGAGGATCTCGTCCGCCGCACAATCGAAGAGGGTGCTACCCTGGTCACCGGCGGCGCCCGCGACGAAGCGATGAACGAAGGCGCCTATTTCCGGCCGACGATCCTGGACGGCGTGACCGAGGACATGACCGGCTTCAAGGAAGAGTTCTTCGGCCCGATCCTGTCGGTCTCCGCCTTCGACGACTACGAGGAAGCCGTCGCCATGGCCGATCACCCGGTCTACGGCCTGGCGTCGAGCATCTTCACCTCGGATATCAACAAGGCCTTCCGCCTGGCCCGGTCGATCGAGTCCGGCACGGTCTGGATCAACCGCCACGGCCGCCCGGCCGATTTCGCCACCCCGGCCGGCGGCTACAAGGGCTCCGGCTTCGGCAAGGACTGGGGCCGCGCCGGCATCGAAGGCTATCTCCGCCAGAAATCCGTCTGGATCGAACACGGCTGAGGCCGACCAAGCACAACGCCCTGTCCCACCCGGGACAGGGCGAGCGCGGCACCCGCGGGCAGCACACCCATCGAGACGCCCCTTCTCGCCACCCGACCAGAATCTTCCCGACCCGAATCGAACCGTCCGCCTCACGCGTTATAACCCAACCCATTGAAAAGAAACTTTTTTCTCGCTGGACGGGTCTGACAGTAATGCCAAACCACGCCAATTACGCTAAACTATGCCCAGCGCCGCAAAACGTCGCGGCAAGCCGCGGCGGGGTAACCCTATATGAACCGCTTCCCATTCGCCGGGATGGCGCTGGCTCTGATCGCGGCGCCGGCCCTGCCTGCTCACCCCGCCGACCTGGTCCTCGACCTGGGCGGGAACTGGCGCTGCGTCCGGACCGATTCGCGCGGCTATATCCACGAATGCAAGATGCGCCTGACCGTCGATACGGAGGACCGGATCGAGGGCCGGATCGAATGGACCCTGCTCCGCTCGACCCAATCCGAGCATCGCACCAAACTCGGCTCGACGGCGGTGGAATACGTTCGCGGCCGCATCACCTCGCCCGAGAGCCTGTTCTTCGGGGGCCATGCCAAGGACGATCCGCAAGACACCATCGCCCTCGACATCTACCCCATGCAGCTTTCGCCCGGCGGCGACTGGATGTTCGGCCGCACCGAAAGCCAAGGCGCCTGGACCAGCCAGTTCTGCGCGACGTGCCTCCAAACGGCCAACTGGTGACTCGAAACGCGCCCTGGGCGAATATGCCTTTGGATTGACCTGTGCCAACGAGATCGCCCGCCCCGGCCCGCGCCTGCGACGATCTGTTCGTGCCGGAGGAGAAGGCGAAGCCCCGATAGCTTTCCAGCCCTCTCGACCAGGCATCGCGTCAAATCCGTCTCGACTTTTCGCCGGATGGTCTAATGTCCTGCGGGCATGGGCCCCCCACGGACGAAGTGGACAGGCCCCTCTATCCAGATGCGGAGCAGCAACCGGATGTCGTCCCTGCCCACCGATGACGAGAGCGCCAAGGACCGGGTATTCGGCGCCGCAAGAATCACCAAGATAGAGGCGGTCCGCTTCTCCGTGCCGCTCGAGACGCCGGCCCGTTACGGAAAGATTGAGCGGACCTGCTCGGCCAGCGTGTTGGTCCGGATCAAGGCCAATGACGGGCTGACCGGCTATGGCGAGGCCTGCGCGGTGCCGCAGCTGACTGGCGAATCGGCCGAATCCGTCGCCGCGCTCGTCGATACCTATGCCAACGCCCTTGTCGCGGATACCGAGGTCCTCGACTGGCGCCGCACAATCCTCGATCTACGCCGCCGCTTCCCGCGCAGCTTCGTCGCCCTCGCGGCGGTTGAGACGGCCTTCCTCGACCTCGCGGGCAAGGCGCTCGGCCTGCCGGTCCATCACCTCATCGGCGGCAAGTTCCGCGATCGAATCGAGCTCTGCGGCTCGGTGAGCTGGAACATGGACCCGCGGGCGATGGCCGAGGAAGCCAAGGTGAAAGGCCGCGAGTATGGCGCACTGAAGGTCTATGTCGGCCCGGCTGACGTCGCGTCGGACCTCCGCCGGCTCGAGGCGGTGCGCGCGGCGCTGGACGACCGCACCGCGATCATGCTCGACGTGAAAGGGCTTTGGGATACCGCAAGTGCGCTCAAGGCGGGCAGCGCTCTGGCGGGGCTGGGTGTCCTTCTCGTCGAGCAACCGGTCTCTCCCGAGGACCACGAGGGAGCGGCCCAGGTCAGCCGGTGCTATCTCGAACGGCATGGCCTGCTGACGACAGCCGACGAATCGGCCGAAACCCCCGAGGCGGTCGCACGGATCGGCGCAGGCCGCGAATTCTCCTCCCTGAATGTCGGGGTGACCCGGATGGGCGGCCCGGACGCGGCATCCCGGTGCGCGCAGGTCGCGCGCGCCGTGCACCTGCCGGTGCTGGTCGGCAGTTTCGCCGAGCTCGGCATCGCCACCGCGGCCGGGATTCACCTGGCCGCGGCGATCCCGGAACTCGTCGTACCGGCCTATCTGGGCGGGCCTGCCCGCTACACAAAAGCCATAACCTCGCCCGCCTTGCTGCCCGAGTCGGGAACGGTCGCCGTCCCCGACGGACCCGGCCTCGGGGTCGAGGTCGACGAGGATATGATCGCCGAACTCTCGACCCGCTAGCGCGGGACGGACAGGGCCGCCAGACCCGCCACCAGGTCATCCCTGTCCCTGTTTTGCAGTGTTCGATCGACCTCGTCATGGGCCGCGCGCCATATCGGCACGGCCCGCGAAAGCAGGTCGCGCCCGGCATCGGTGAGGTTAAGCCGGCGGCTACGCCGATCCTCCGGGTCCCGCGCGACCGTCAGGAGCCCGCGCCGCTCGAGCGGCTTCAGATTCGCCGTCAGGGTGGTGCGGTCCATCGCCAGCAACGAGGCGACGGCGCCGATGCGCGGCTGCTCCGGCCGGTTAAGCGCGACCAGCAGAGAAAATTGGCCATTGGTGAGCCCCACCGGCCGCAGCGCGTCGTCGAAGCGCCGTGCCATCGCGCGCGCGGCGCGTTGAAGATGGAGGCTCAGGCAGCGGTCCCAGACTCCGTGGGTCACGCTCAAGGGAAGATCGGGCGTCATGGTTTTCATTTTATGTTGATATCAATATATTTGTCGATATATTCATGCCGAACCGCAATCGGGAAAAGGCTGATCGCCCATGAACCTATACATCAACCTGCCGGTAGCCGACCTCGCACGGTCCCGCGCCTTCTTCGGCGGGCTCGGCTTCGAGTTCAACGAAGCCTTCAGCGATGCGACCGCTCTCGCCATGCGGATCAGCGACTCCGTCTCCGCGATTCTGCTGACGCATGAGAAATTCGGCCCGTTCACGCCGCGGCCGACGCGGGTGACGGAACAGCCACCAATTTGTAACGCGCCTAATCATTCAAACGGAGTTCGTGAGTGGCCCCATCGGGCCACCTGCTTTTTAGTGACCGTGTAAAAACCCTAGGCTCGCGCCTTCAACAAGTCCTCCAGCGAAGTATCGAAAACTTGCCCAGTCGCTTTCCTGCCCCGGTCCCGCTCGAAAGCGCCAATCGCAGCAGTGGTGCGGGGCCCCCATCCAGCCATCGACGGGCCCGGCGGAATAGCCGAACTGATTGAGAGCGAACTGCACGAACCGCATCGTCGGCCTCGCGTCCGCGCCGTTGCCGGTGAACGGCGCAAATCCGCGCCCATCGGCTTCGACCTGCCTCAAAACCGCTTTAGAAAGCTGCGCGCCGAGCGGACCCTTCGCCTTTGTTGGGAGTTCGTGTCCGCCATCCGAGGCCAGGACGATCCAGAAATAGGCTTACGCCGGCCTCTTGAGCAGACCCAGCCCACCCAACCAGGCCACGCCGTAGGAGAACTGGGCGTCGGTATTGCCCTGGCTCGCCGCCAAGCCATACCAATGCGCCGCCCAAGCCTGATCGACCGGCACACCCCAGCCGTTCATATACATTTCACCCAGGAGGTTCTGGGCGCGAGGATCTCCCGACTCCCCCGCCGCAACGAGCCAAGGCCGCGCCGCTTCGTATTCGTCATCGGCGAAACGGATCGCCCCGATCGGGAACTGCGCGCTCGGGTCGCCGAGGCGAGCGGATCTGTCGAACCATTCGGCTGCCAAGTTGAGAGCCTTGGGCACACCCCGTCCCGCCGAATAGGCTTGGCCCAATTCGAAGGCTGCCGCCGCATGACCGCGCGTCGCCGCCGACTCGAAAAGCCGCGCCGCGCCGGCGTCGTCCCCGCGTTCCTTCGCTTCGAGCCCCTGATTGTAGGCGCCTTCGGCGGCATCGATCGGCGCCGGTCCGTCCACAGTGGACGGAGCGGCGCCCCGACCTGGGCGCAGCCGGCCGCCAGGAGCAAGATCGCGCCGAGGGCCGCCGCCAGACCCAGCGCGCGGGCCTCCCATCGCAAGGCAGTTCCGGTCATCGTGGAGGTCCCCCAGAAATTGTGTGCCGAACATTCGAACGGCAGTAAGCATTTGGCATAATTCAGTGGTAAATATGGCAAGCCGCCGGAGGTCACTGCGATCTTCCCCGCGGAGATGACACACGATAGCCTGCCGTCTTGTCCCGTCCCCGCATGAAGGTTTGCCCCCATGGTCCGCATCCTGATCACCCATAAAAACGATCTGCTCGACAATTTTTATAACCGTGAGGCCGTCGAGCGGATGCGCGAACACGGTGAGGTCCGGGTCAACGGCGCGGACCAGCCCCTGACGGGCGAAGCCCTGATCGAGGCCGCCAAGGATTGCGAGATCATCGTCTCCGACCGCCTGGCCCCTGGATCGCCGGACCTCTTCGACCGCCTGCCCAACCTCTGCGCCTTCCTGCGCTGCGCGGTCGATATCCGCAACGTCGATATCGCCGCGGCCTCGCGCAACGGCGTGTTGGTCGTGCCCTGCAGCCAGGGCTATGACGATGCGGTCGCCGAGACCGCGCTGGGCCTCATGCTCATGCTGTCGAGGCGCATGGCGATCGGCGACCGGCTCTATAAGGAGGGCGAGGTCCATCACCCGATGGTCATGACTCGCCAGCTTGCCGGCGCCTCCATGGGGATCGTCGGCTATGGCGCCATCGGCCGGCGCATCGGGGAATTGGCCCTGGCCTTCAAGATGGCCGTCTCGGTCTATGACCCCTACAAGCGCATCGTCGACGGGCGGGTCCGGCAGACGACACTGGATACGGTGCTGTCCGATCCGGATTTCGTGGTCTGCGCCGCCTATGCGACGCCGGAGACCGAGCGGATGATGAACCGCGATGCCTTCGCGAAGATGCGCTCGGACGCCTATTTCATCAATATTTCCCGGGGCATTCTGGTCGACGAGGAGGCGCTGGAGGAGGCGCTGACGAGCGGCGGCATCGCGGGCGCCGGGCTCGATGTCGGCCTCGGTGTCGATCAGCAGCCCAGCCTCGCCCTGGCCAGGCTGCCCAATGTCGTCGCCGTGCCCCATGTCGCCGGGCTGACCCGCGAGGCCTCGGACCACCAGGCCTTCGAAACCGTGGATCAGGTGCGAGATCTGCTGGAAGGCAGGATCCCCAAGATCGCCGCCAATCCCGGCCAGGCCAGCCGTCTCGCCCGCCTGACCAACCGCTAGGCGGCGGCAAGCCCGAACGAAAACGGGGCCACCCTGAGGCGACCCCGATTTCCAACCATGCTTCAAGAAAACGGTTAGAGTTTTAGATCAAGAACCGTTCGTAACCTCTTGAAGAAAAATGGTCGGAGCGGCGGGATTCGAACCCACGACCCCTTGACCCCCAGTCAAGTGCGCTACCAGGCTGCGCCACGCTCCGACAGGGCGCGGACTATAGCCCGCGTTCGAAAGCCACGGCAAGGCAAGGATCAGCGAAAGATCGGGTCAGCGCGCGAGGCTGCGAAGACGGTCGCGCAGGGTCGTCAGATCGTCGAGCAAGCCCCGCACTTCCCGCGCCTGGGCCGCACTCAGGCCGGACTGGGCGACCGGCACCAGGCCCTTGGGCGCGGCGGCCGCCACGGGCGTCTCCGCGCTTTCGCGCACGCTGCGCACGCCGCCGTCGCGGAGCAGCTTCTGCACGCCCTTGATCGTGTAGCCTTCGTCGTAGAGCAGGTTGCGGATGCTGCGCAGGAGGTCGATATCCTCCGGCCGGTAGTAGCGCCGCCCGCCGCCCCGCTTCATGGGCCGGATCTGGCTAAACTTGGTCTCCCAGAAGCGCAACACGTGCTGCGGCACATCCAGGGTCGCGGCGACCTCGCTGATCGTGCGAAAGGCGTTTTTCGACTTGCGGACCCGGCGGGCTTCCGCCGGCTGGGTCGCAAGGGCCGTGCTGTTGCCGGCCTCGGCCATGCTCAACCTTCACCTTCGTCGATGAAACCGCCGCCACCGCCGCGGCCGAGAAGTTCGTTGATTCGATTCTTGAGGACATGGCTGGCGCGGAAGACCAGCACCTTGCGGGGCAGGATCGGCACCTCGGACCCGGTCTTCGGATTGCGGCCGATGCGTTGTCCCTTCTGGCGAACCGAAAAACTGCCGAATGAGGAAACCTTGACCGACTCGCCCTCCGTCAGGCCATCGGCGATGCGCCCCAGAACGGATTCGACAAGCTGCGCGCTCTCATGCCGAGAGAGACCCACTTCCTGATAGACAGCTTCACTCAGTTGCGCGCGTGTGACCGTGTTTCCGGCCATCTTCCCCCCCTGATAGACCCCTATTTCCGAAGCGTAACTCGGCTTCAGAAATCCGTCAATTCCAAAGGGATGCACCTATTCTTTCATCTTCGCTTACACGAACCGATCCGAGTGTGAGCGAAGGCCCACGGATAGAGGCGTGGCGTGGCGTCGCGTCGGGCGGCGAGCGACAGCTCAGATGGCGGCCTGCGCCGGGGAGGTCTTGGCGCCGACCGCTTCGACGCGACCGAACTCGTCCTTGATGCGATCGTTGAATCCGCCCGTCACAAGGTCGTAGGCGACGCCGATGGCGTTGGAGAAGCCGATGGCGTCGGTGCCGCCATGGCTCTTCACGACGATGCCGTTGAGGCCCAGGAACATGGCCCCGTTGTAGCGTCTGGGATCGATCCGCGCGCGGAACTTGGTGAAGGCGCGCCGGGCGAAGAGATAGCCGATGCGGCTGGCGATCGAACTCTTGAACGTCTCGCGGAGGAACTGGGTGACGAGCCGCGCTGTGCCCTCGGCGCTCTTGAGCGCGACATTGCCCGTGAACCCGTCGGTCACGATGACATCGACCGTGCCGGCGGCGATATCGTCGCCCTCGATGAAGCCGTGGTAATTGACCGGGACCGCGCCCGAGCGCAGCAGGGCATGGGCGTCCTTGAGTTCCTGATGCCCCTTCATGTCCTCGGAGCCGACATTGAGCAGGCCAACGGTCGGCTCGACCAGGCCCAGGATCGTGCGCGAGAAGAGCTGCCCCATCAGGGCGAACTCGACGAGGTTGTTGGGGTCGCAGTCGATATTGGCGCCCAGGTCCAACATCACGCTTTCGCCCCGCAAGGTCGGGAAAAAGGCGGTGATGGCCGGCCGGTCGATACCCGGCAAGGTTTTGAGGACGAGCTTGGCCATGCCCATGAGCGCGCCGGTATTGCCGGCCGAGACCACGCCGGACGCCTCGCCCTTGGCGACGGCGTCGATCGCCCGGCGCATGCTGGAATCGCGGCCGCCGCGCAAGGCGGCGGCGGGCCGGGCATCGCTCGCGATGACCTGCTCCGTGTGGCAGACCGTCACATGCTTGCGCAGCCTACGGCGCCGCTTGAGCAGACGCTCAAGCTGGTCCTTGTCACCGAACAACAGAAAATGAATGTTCGGGTGCCGCTCTTTGGCGATATTCGCGCCACGAATCACCATTTTGGGGGCTTGATCGCCCCCCATGGCATCCAACGCAATCGTCACAGGCGCGTTCACTGGC
>CAUZWC010000024.1:0-19328 GCA_963583595.1 Alphaproteobacteria bacterium
CGGTGTTGGGCAGGCAGACCATGGCAGTGACCCCGCCGGCGGCGGCCGCGCGACTGCCACTCTGAATTGTCTCCTTGTGCTCCTCGCCGGGGTCGCGCAATTGGACCCGGATATCGATCAGCCCCGGCGCAAGGCAGGCGCCCTTGCAGTCGATCACCTGGGCGTCGTCGGGAATGCCGACCTCGAACTGGCCGCCCGCGAACAGGCGAGGGCCGAATTCGGCGATCGCCTCGCCGACGGTCAGCAACCCGCCCGGCGCGTCGAGTTCGCTGGCCGGATCGAGCAGGCGCGCATTGACATAGGCGACCTTGCCCGTCGCCCGTTTCTCGCCGTTCGCCGTCACTGCGCCGCGTTCCCTTCTGTCCCGTCCAGGCTCGGCAGTTGGCCGACCAGGGTTTCGAGACAGGCCATGCGCACGGCCACCCCCATCTCGACCTGCTCATGGATCAGGCTGCGCCCGACATCGTCGGCCACTTCGCTGTCGATCTCGACCCCTCGGTTCATCGGCCCGGGATGCATGATCAGGGCTTCCGCCTTGGCTGCGCGGAGCTTTTCGTAGTCGAGGCCCCAGAAATGGAAATATTCGCGCACCGAGGGCACGAAGCTGCCGCTCATTCGCTCCGACTGCAGGCGCAGCATCATGACGATGTCGCAATCGGCGATGCCCGGCTCCATCTCGGTGAAGACCTCGACCCCCAGGCGGTTGGCCTGGGCCGGCACCAGGGTCGGCGGCGCGACGATACGCACCCTTGCGCCCATCGTGTTCAGCAGATGGATATTCGAGCGCGCGACGCGGCTGTGCATCACGTCGCCGCAGATCGCCACGGTCAGCCCGGCCAGCCGGCCCTTGCGTCGGCGGATGGTCAGGGCGTCGAGCAGGGCTTGGGTCGGGTGCTCGTGGCTACCGTCGCCGGCATTGATGACCGCGCAATTGACCTTCTGGGCGAGCAGGGCGACGCCGCCCGAGAAGGGGTGGCGCACGACCAGGACATCGGCATGCATGGCGTTCAGGGTCATCGCCGTGTCCATCAGGGTCTCGCCCTTCTTGATGGCGCTGTCGCTGACCGAGATGTTGATGACGTCGCCGCCCAGGCGCTTGCCCGCCAGTTCGAAGCTGGTGCGCGTCCGGGTCGAGGTCTCGAAGAACAGGTTTATCAGGGTGCGTCCGCGCAGCACGGACTGCTTCTTGTCCGGCCGCCGGTTCTGCTCGACATAGGTCTCGGAGAGGTCGAGCAAGAGGGTGATCTCGTCCGGCGACAGTCCCTCGATGCCCAAGAGATTCTTGAGCGGAAACCAGGTTCCATCACTGGGGGCGGGCGCGACGCTCATGCTAAGGCGTGACTATAAGTCGCGCTCATGGCGGGCGGCAAGACGGGATCGATCTCACGGCAGCAGAATCAGAACTGCGGGCAGAGCAATCGCGGCGGCCACTGTCTGGGCCGAAATGATGGCGGCCATCAGGCGGGCATCGCCGCCCAGCTTCCGCGCCATGATATAGTCGCTGGTCGCGGTCGGCAGGGCGGCGAAGAGCACGACCACGGTGGTCGGCGTCGCGTCCACGCCCATGGCAAGACATAGCGCCCAGGCGATCAGCGGCATGGCGAGCAGTTTGATCGCCGAGGAGGCGAGGACCTGCCTTCCGGCATGGCGGGCGGTGGCAAAGTCGAGACCCGCGCCGACGGTGAGCAGGGCGAGGGGCAGGGCGGGCGCGCCCAGAATCCGCACCGTTTCCGTGGCCAGGCGGGGCAGTTCGATCCCGGCGAGATTGAGGCCGAAGCCGCAGAGCACGGCGAGGATGATCGGATTGCTGATCACGGCCTTGGCGACGTCGCGCAGGCCGGGCTTCCGCTCGGACTGGCCGAAACGGGCGAGGGCGACGACGCTCAGGAAATTGACCAGCGGCGTCATGCAGGCGACCGCGACGGCGCCCAGCGCCGTGCCCTCGGCACCGAACAACCCGGTTGCGGCGGCCAGGCCGATATAGACGTTCGAACGGATCGACCCCTGGAGCAGGGTGGTGAAGGTCTGTCCGCCGGGCTTCATGGCGGGGACGAGCGCCACGACCAGAAGACCGCAGACCAGGATGGCGGCGGCCAGGGCGATCAGCATTTCGATCAGCGGCAGGCCCGCCAGCTGGGCCGTCGAGGTCCGGTAGAAGAGGAGCGCCGGAAAGAAACACCAGAAGGTGATGCTTTCGGCCGGCGTCCAGAAGGAATTGGGCAGCATGGCGTGTCGCCGGATCGCATAGCCCGCGACGATGATCAGGAAGACCGGCGCGATCGCTTCGAGAATCGCGATTAAGGGGGGGCTGAACGCCGGAAACGCAAGGCGTCGAGGGCACCTTGCAGGATGTAGGCGGCGGCCATTTTATCGACCACCTCCGCGCGCTTTTTCCGGCTCATATCGGCTTCGTCGACCAGCAGGCGTTGAATCGCGGCGGTCGACAGGCGCTCGTCCCAGAGCGCGAGGGGGAGGTCGATACGCTCGGCCAGATTGGCGGCGAATTGCCGGGTCGATTGGCAGCGCGGCCCTTCGCTGCCGTCCATGTTGATGGGCAGGCCGAGGACGAACCCGCCGATGGAACGTTCCTCGACGACACGGCGGAGGACCTCGGCATCGGCCGTGAATTTGGCGCGCCGGATCGTCTCCAGGGGACTGGCCAGCGAGAGCAGCGAATCGCTGATCGCCAGGCCGATCGTCTTGTCCCCGAGATCGAGGCCGAGAAGGCGCGTGCCCCGCTTCAGGGCCGCGCCGAGTTCGTGAATGTCGAAGATCGCCATCGGCCGTGCATAGCGCCCGGAACGGCCCGCGGCAAGCGCCGGGCTTGCTGGCCCGAAGGGGCGGGTGATAGGGTCCGCGCGACCCGCCGCGCACTGCCCGGGCGCGGCAAAATCAATTCGTAGACCAAGGTTCGAGGGAACTGTCATGGCGCTGGACAGGGAAGCGATCGCGCATATTGCGAAGCTTGCGCGCATTCGCGTGCCGGAGGCGGAGTTGGATGCTCTAGCCGGCGAACTTAGCACGATCATTTCCTGGGTCGAGCAGCTCGACGAGGTCGATACCGACTTGGTCGAGCCGATGACCAGCGTGGTCGCCCAGCGTCTCAAGCAGCGCCCGGACAAGGTGACCGACGGCGGCTATCCCGAGAAGATTCTGGCCAATGCGCCGGACCCGGTCGCGGCCTATTTCGCCGTGCCCAAGGTGATGGAGTAGCCTGTGTCGCAGCTCACCGACCTCACCATCGCGGCGGCGCGCGATGGTCTTGCCCAGGGCGAATTTTCGGCACGGGAACTGGCCGATTCCCATCTTGCGGCGATGGAAGCGGCCCGCGCCCTCAACGCCTTCGTGACCGAGACGCCGGAGCGCGCGCTGGAAATGGCCGAAGCCTCGGACGCGCGCCGCACCAAGGGAGAGGCCCTGCCGCTCGACGGCATTCCGCTCGCCATCAAGGATCTCTATTGCACCGAAGGGGTCATGACCACGGCCGGCTCGCATATCCTCGACGGCTTTCGCCCGCCCTATGAGTCCACGGTCACGGGCCAGCTCTGGCGAGATGGCGCGGTCATGCTGGGCAAGACCAATATGGACGAGTTCGCCATGGGCTCGGCGAATGTCACCAGCCATTACGGCCCGGTGGAAAGCCCCTGGCGGCGCGAGGGCGACAACTGCGCCCTGGTTCCCGGCGGTTCGTCCGGCGGGTCCGCGGCGGCGGTCGCGGCGCGCATCGCCCTGGGCGCGACCGGCACGGATACCGGCGGATCGATCCGCCAGCCGGCCTCCTTCACCGGTATCGTCGGCCTGAAGCCGACCTATGGCCGTTGTTCGCGCTGGGGCATCGTCGCCTTCGCCTCCTCTCTCGATCAGGCCGGACCGATGACGCGGACGGTGCGCGATTCGGCGCTCATGCTGCGCTCCATGGCTGGGCACGATCCCAAGGATTTGACCTCCGTGGACCGGCCCGTGCCGGATTACGAGGCGGCGCTGACCGGCGATATTCGCGGGTTGCGGATCGGGATTCCGGCCGAATACCGCATGGACGGTATGCCCGAGGAGATCGAGGCGCTGTGGCGCCAGGGCGAGGATTGGCTGACCGCGGCGGGCGCGGAATGCGTGCCGATCAGCCTGGCCCATACGAAATACGCCCTTGCGGCCTATTACATCGTGGCGCCGGCCGAGGCGTCGTCGAACCTCGCGCGCTATGACGGGGTGCGCTATGGCCTGCGCTTGCCGGGTGATTCCATCGATGCGATGTACGAAGCCACGCGCGGCAAGGGCTTCGGCGCCGAGGTCCGGCGCCGGGTGATGATCGGCACCTATGTGCTCTCCGCCGGCTATTACGATGCCTATTACCTCAAGGCCCAGAAGGTGCGCAGCCTGATCCTCAAGGATTTCACCGATGCCTTCGAGGATGTCGATGTGATCCTGGCGCCCACCGCGCCCTCGGCGGCCTTCGCGATCGGCGAGAAGGAAGACGACCCGATCGCCATGTATCTCAACGACGTTTTCACGGTGCCCGCCAGCATGGCCGGCCTGCCGGGAATCTCGGTGCCGGCCGGCCTGTCGGGCGAGGGTCTGCCGCTCGGTCTGCAGCTCATCGGTCGGCCGTTTGATGAGGAAACGGTGTTGCGCGCCGCCGGGGTGCTGGAAGACGCTGCGGGTTTTGACGCCCGGCCGCCGGCACTTACGGGCTTGTGACGGAAATGAGCGAGGCCGCGCCGGAGGTTGCGACCGCGGTTGCGGCTGGGGCCGCGGCTGCACGAACACGGTCATCTTCGAATCAAGCACTGCCGTCAAGGGTTGTTCATTTACAACATGCTCGACCACTATGTCGCTCGATCGCTACAGCGAGTTCTCGGAATCCGAGAACTCGCTGTTCGATCAGTTGCTTTGCCCAGGCAGCGTCGCTTTCGACGTGGGCGCGAATATCGGCGCCCATACCGTTTGGCTGGCCAAGAAGGGCGGGGCCACCGGCCGCGTCGTCACCTTCGAGCCGCAGAGGGTTATCCATCAGATACTCTGCGCCAATCTGGCGCTGAACGGCTGCGAGAATGTCTATGCCCTATGGGCGGCGGCCGGAAAGACGGGCGGGTCGGCCCGCGTCCGCGCCTCGACTATCGGGCCGAGAACAATTTCGGTGGCATCCCTCTGGCCCCGGCGAGTTCGACGGACGAGACCTCGGAAGGCGTGCCCGCGACGCGCCTCGACGATGTGCATGTGCCGCGTTGCGATTTCATCAAGATCGATGTCGAGGGCATGGAGCAGGAAGTCGTGGCGGGGCGGAGCGGACAATTCGGACCTACCGCCCGATGCTCTATGCCGAGAATGACCGGCGCGACCGGGCCGAGGCCCTGGTCGGCGCCTTGCGCCATCTGGATTACCGCCTTTTCTGGCACTTGCCGCGCCTGTTCAACGCGGACAATTTCTTCGGCGAGAGCGAGAACGTCTTCGGCCGGGTCGTCAGTGTGAATATGCTATGTGTGCCCTCGGAGCGGCCGATCAAACCGCCCTGCGCGAAGTGCAGGATGCGGACTGGCGCAAGGACTGAAACCGGCCACGCGCCGGTGATGGGGCCGACAACCATAAGGACGGACGCGATGCCGCAGAAAGTCGATTTGCACAGGGTCTGGATCGCCGGTTCCGGCAGCGGGATGGGAGGCGAGCGGGCGCGTATCCGGCTTTTTTCGGCCGGCAAGGAAGTGGCGCGCATCCGCTTCGTTTCCGAAGCGCGCACGGTGCCCAAGGACCGCAAGGTATCCGACGAGGTGATCGAGATGTTTCTGCCCGAACACCTGATCGCCCCGACCCTGGATACCCTCGGGCAGGAGCGCGTCTATATCGATTTCCGACATGACCGCGCTTTTCTATACACGACCCTGCCGCCGGCCGCGGTCTAGCGGTGCGGGCATGGCAGGCATGAAGGAGCTGCGACGATGAGCATGATTCAGGGCGCGACCGGCGCGTGGGAGATGGTGATCGGTCTGGAGGTCCATGCCCAGATCACATCCGTGTCCAAGCTGTTCTCGGGCGCCGCGACCGATTTCGGGGCGGAGCCGAACAGCCAGGTCTCGCTGGTCGATGCGGCCATGCCGGGCATGTTGCCGGTGATCAACGAGGTCTGCGTCCATCAGGCCGTGCGCACGGGCCTGGGCATCAAGGCCGAGATCAATCTCGTCTCGGTCTTCGACCGTAAGAACTACTTCTATCCCGATCTGCCGGCGGGCTATCAGATTTCCCAGTTCACCCGGCCTATCGTGGGCAAGGGCGAGCTTGAGATCGACCTGGCGGACGGCTCGTCGCGGATGATCGGCATCACGCGCCTGCATCTCGAACAGGATGCGGGCAAGAGCCTGCACGACCAGGATCCGAAACGCAGCTTCATCGACCTCAACCGCTCGGGCGTGGCGCTGATGGAAATCGTCAGCGAGCCGGATATGCGCTCCAGCGAGGAAGCGGCGGCCTATATGCGCAAGCTGCGGGCAATCCTGCGCTATCTCGGCACCTGCGACGGCAATATGGACGAAGGCTCGATGCGCTGCGACGCGAATGTCTCCATGCGCAAGCCGGGCGAGCCGATGGGCACGCGCTGCGAGATCAAGAACGTGAACTCGCTACGCTTCCTCCAACAGGCCATCGAATACGAGGCGCGACGCCAGGTCGCGATCCTCGAGGATGGCGGCACGATCGACCAGGAAACGCGCCTGTTCGATTCCCGCAAGGGCGAGACGCGGACCATGCGTTCCAAGGAAGAGGCGCATGACTACCGCTATTTCCCCGATCCCGACCTTCTGCCCCTGGAACTCGATCCGGATTGGGTCGCGGCCCTGAAGGCGGATCTGCCCGAACTGCCCGACGAGAAGAAGGCGCGTTTCGTCAGCGAATTCGGCATCACCCTCTACGATGCCGGTATCCTGGTCGCGGAGCAGGACAGGGCGGATTACTTCGAGGCGGTCGCCGCGGGGCGCGACGCCAAGCTGGCCGCCAATTGGGTCATCAGCGAATTGTTCGGCCGCCTCAACAAGGCTGGCCTCGATATCGGCGATTCGCCGGTTTCCGCTTCCGCCCTGGGCGAGTTGGTCGACCTGATCGCTGACAACACGATCTCCGGACGCATCGCCAAGGAGGTCTTCGACGAGATGGTCGAGACCGGCAAAGGCGCGGCGGCCATCGTCGAGGCCAAGGGCCTGAAGCAGATCTCCGATACCGGCGCGCTCGAAGCCGTGGTCGACGAGATCATCGCGGCCAATCCCGAACAGGCGGACCAGTTCCGCGAGGGCAAGCAGACGGTCGTCGGCTGGTTCGTGGGTCAGGCGATGAAGGCGACCCAAGGCAAGGCCAACCCCAAGGCCGTCAACGAGATCCTGCGAAAGAAGCTCGGTTAGGCGGCGCGGATATGGGTGTCAATCCATACGAGACGGACCTCGACCGAAACGCGGCCAACTATGTACCGCTGTCGCCCCTGACCTATCTGGCCCGCACGGCGGCCGTCTTCCCCAACCGGACGGCGGTGATCCACGGTGCGCTGCGGCGGAACTGGGGCGAGACGGCGGAACGCTGCCGGCGCCTGGCCTCGGCCCTCGCCGCGCGCGGCATCGGTCTGGGCGATACCGTCGCCGTCATGGCGCCCAATATTCCGGAGCTGCTGGAAGCCCATTTCGGCGTGCCGATGACCGGGGGCGTGCTCAACGCCCTCAACACCCGTCTCGACGCGGCGACTATCGCTTTCATCCTGGAGCATGGCGAGGCCAAGCTGCTGATCGCGGATCGGGAGTTTTCGCCCGTGATCGCCGAGGCCCTGGCCATGCTCGACTCGCCGCCGTCGGTGATCGATATCGACGATCCCTTGGGCCAGGGCGGCGAGTTGCTCGGCGAGATGGATTACGAAGCCTTCATCGCCGCGGGTGAGCCGGCCTTCACGGACGAGTTGCCGGCCGACGAATGGCAGGCCATTGCGCTCAACTACACCTCGGGCACCACGGGCAATCCCAAGGGCGTGGTCTATCACCACCGGGGCGCCTATCTGAACGCGATCGGCAACACTCTGGCCTGGGAGATGCCCCAGCATCCGGTCTATCTCTGGACCCTGCCGATGTTCCATTGCAACGGCTGGTGCTTCCCCTGGGGCATCACGGCCCTGGCGGGGACCCATGTCTGCCTGCGCCGGGTCGATGCCGGTTCGATCTACGCCGCCATCGCCAAATCCGGCGTGACCCATATGTGCGGCGCGCCGATCGTCCTGGGCATGCTCGTCAACGCCAAGGACGGGGAACGCCGCGCCTTCGAGCAGACCGTCGAGGTGATGACGGCCGCGGCACCGCCGCCGCCCGCGATCCTGGAAGCGATCGAATCGCGCGGTTTTCATGTCACCCATGTCTATGGCCTGACCGAGGTCTATGGACCGGCCACGGTCTGCGCCTGGCACGAGGAATGGGATGCGTTGTCGCCAGGCGATAGGGCGGCGATGAAGTCGCGCCAGGGCGTGCGCTACCCGGTCATGGAAGATCTGATGGTGGCCGATTCGGCGACGATGGAGCCGGTGCCCATGGACGGTGCGACCATCGGCGAGGTCATGTTGCGCGGCAATATCGTCATGAAGGGCTATCTCAAGAACCCGGCCGCCACCGAGGCGGCCTTCACCGGCGGCTGGTTCCATACCGGCGATCTGGGCGTCTGGCACCCGGACGGCTATATCGACCTCAAGGACCGCTCGAAGGACATCATCATCTCGGGCGGCGAGAATATTTCGACCATCGAGGTCGAGCAGGTGCTCTATCGCCATCCGGCGGTGCTGGAGGCGGCCGTGGTCGCGCGTCCGGACGAGAAATGGGGCGAGACGCCTTGCGCCTTCGTCACCCTGCGCGACGGCGCGGCGGCGACGGAACAGGAGATCGCCGCCTTCTGTCGAGAAAATCTGGCCCGCTACAAGGTGCCGCGCACCGTGGTCTTCGGGGAATTGCCGAAAACCTCGACCGGGAAGGTCCAGAAATTCGTCCTGCGCGAGCAGGCGGCCGGATTGGGCAGCCTTGCCGGCTGGGACTGAGCGCGCGCGCTAACTTCCGAGCGCCGAATCCAGAGTCTTGCCGATCTCGTCGGCCGACAGATCCGGAACCGTGCCGGCCAGGATGGTCGCGAGGCTTTTGCGATCCTCACCGTCAGCGACGACGCCGCGGCTTTTGAGATAGAGGGCGAGATTGGCTGCCGTGTCGGCGGCCTGTTCGGCCGGCGCGGCTCCGGGCCGCGTGGCCCGGTAGATCGTCGCCTCCAGCATGATCTGGGCGACACGCTCGGCTTCGATTTCCTGCTTGAGGACCGCCTTGCCGACGGCGGTTGCGGCCGCCTCGGGCGCCTGGGGATAGCCCTCTTTGATCCGCCGGCGCACGGCGCGAAGGGTTCCGACGATTTCGGCCTGCCAAGCGGAGATCGCCTTCCAGGCGGTCTCGAGCTCCTGGGCGTTCGTACGCCCGCGGCCGCTGGCGCCCAGCCATCCGCACATCAGAATTATGTCGACATCCAGGCCGCGACGGTCCTGCAGCGCGATGCAGGCGCCGGACACGCCCTCGCGGCCATAGACCGAGATCGTGAAATCCCACAATTCGCTTGCCGGGAAGTCGCTCATGCCCAGATTCCTCTCGTTGCGTCCACTATGTCCAAATCAAGCCGGCGCCTTCTAGCATTTGCCCCGGGCCTCGTCCATGCGCGGGCGACGAATGGCGGAGCATGGATTCAGGCATTTCTGGGCCGGTCGGTCGAGATTCGTTTGAAACCTTATGCTAGGCCCGGATGTCTCGATGCAATGGCAAACGGTGGCTATGGCCGACGAGAAAATAGATGCGCTGCGCGCAAGGCTGGACGATCTCGAAAGCGAACACAGGGACCTGGATGCCGTCATCGATCGCATTCTCGACGAGGGTGCATCCGATCAGCTCCAGCTCCAGCGCTTGAAAAAGCGGAAGCTCAAGCTCCGGGATCAGATTCAGAATATCGAAAACCAATTGGTCCCGAACCTGATCGCGTAACAGCAGGGCTCGGGTCCCGCAGAGATCCGTTGCGTCGTCACGAGGGCCGACAGCGCCTGCCGCGCAGGCGAACCGGGACGGTCTGGCGCCTTTTCCCGACCGTGACCGGGTCTCCCTGAGTCCGTTTCGATCTTCCGATGGTAACTTCCGATCAGGTGCTTCGCGCGCCGGCGGTTGCTTGTTTGCGCTGGTACATGGCGCGGTCGCCGGCATCGAGCACGCGGTCCGCATTGTCCCCCGCACCGAAGACCTGGGCGTCGTAGGCCAAGCCGACCGCGACCTCACGCCCTTTCCAGATCAGCGGCGCATCCTCGATCGCGGCGGCCAGGCTGGCCGCCTTTTCATGGGCCATGGCGAGATCTGCCTGGGTCAGAATCACGCCGAACTCATCGCCGCCCAACCGGCCGACAACGTCCGATTCGCGGATATTCTCGGCCAGTATCTCGGCGACCTGGGCCAGGGCTGCATCGCCCGCGGCATGGCCGTGCGTGTCGTTGATGGCTTTCATGCCGTTGATATCGAAATAGAGCACGCTGCTGACGATGCCGTAGCGTTCGCCGAGAGAGAGCATGCGCGAGAGTTCGCGGACGAAGGCGCGCCGGTTGATCACCGGCAACAGGCTGTCCTGGTCGGCCAGTCGTTCGAGATAGGCGATGCGTTTCACGCTCTGGCGGAGCTCGTCGCGCAGGCGCTGGACCTCGTCCAGCAGACCCATGATCGCGGCGCGGACCTTGGGGGTCAGCTCGGTTTCCGGCACGCCCATGATGGTCGCTGAATCCGCCGCTGCCGCCATGGCCGCGGCCGGATTTGCCCCGGCGGCCGAGGGCGCGGCGGCGCGACTGAGGCTGCGCAGATAGGGGGCGGTTCTCGTCTCGCTGATCTCCATGGCCTGCTCGCTATCCTTGCTGGCGCCGTCCCCTCCAGGCCGGCAGCGCGCGCCCAAAGACGGGCGCACCCGACCGGTATCGCAGGAAATGGTTAACCAAGGACGAAGACGGAGAGGCCGGTTTGCCGGCGAGGGTCAGCGGCCCGGTGGGCGGAATCCGGCCGTGGCCCGGCCCCGCGCCAAGCGCAAGACCCTGAAGGGCGAGGGCAAACCGCCGAACAGGCGTTCGGCCCGCGCCATGGCTTTGGGCACGCGCAGCACATCGGCCAGGCGCCGGTCGAGGAAGGCCCAGGTCTCGGCGCAGCCCTCCGATCGGTCGTCGAGCCAGTACAGCACGGTCGCGCTATAGACCGCCGCCAGCAGGCCGCGCTTGGTGTAGAAATTGAAATCTGTCGCCGTATCCCCGGCCGCGTGCCAGACGGCATCGACCTTGCGGTAAAGCAGGCGCGCCGCAAGGGGAGCGTGCTGGGGCCGGCCGAGAATGGCGAGGGCGCGGCGGATCGCCTCGCGCTCGCCCGTGCTGGCTTCCAGGCGCAACTGGATCGCCCGGCGCACGGTCGCCGTCATGCCCCTGCGCTCCTCTCTCTCGCCGGTCTCGGCTTCCAGGGCGGCCACCATGCGGGCATCGGCGCGGCGGCTGTGATGGGCGATGGCGTCGATCGCGCCGCCGGGAAAGGCGCGGGAGGCTTCCTCTGGCGCCAGGCCGGCATCGGCCGCACCCTGGGCCAGGGCCGACTCGCTCCAGCCGTCGAAGGGAATATGGGGCAGGGCGCCGTCGAGAACGGTGTCGCGCAGCTTGCGGGTCTCGCTGGCGCCCTGGATGGATTCGGTGGAATAGCTCATGCCGCTTCCTCCTCGTCGTCAGCCCCATTGCCATCGGCGATCTCGCCGCCGAATTCCAGCGGCACGCGGTGGAACTCCTCGGCGAAGCCCAGCAGCGAAAGGTCGTCCATGCGTTGAGGATAGAGGATGCCGTCGAGATGGTCGCATTCGTGTTGCACGACCCGGGCGTGGAAGCCTTCGGCCTCGCGCTCGATCACCTCGCCTTCCGGTGTTACCCCGCGATAGCGGATGTGCGTGGCGCGCGGCACCATGCCCATGAGGCCGGGGACGGAGAGGCAGGCTTCCCAGCCCCATTCCTCCTCGTCGCTGAGGACCTCGATTTCCGGATTGCACAGGATGGTCAGCGGCACCTCGGCTTCCGAACCGTCGCCTTCCCTCGTGGCGCGTGCGCTGGGAACGTGGAAAATCACGATGCGCCAAGGCTCGTTGATCTGGGGCGCGGCAAGGCCGGCGCCCTCGGCATCCGCCATAGTCTCCAGCATGTCGCGCAGGATGGCGCGCACCGAGGGAGCAGTCGGATCGGCGACGGGCTTCGCGGGCTCGCGCAGGATTTGGGCGCCCATGCGGGCGATTTTGCGTATGGCCATGGTCACTATATGGCGGGCCGGCGCGGGACGGTAAAGGGCCACCTTGGCAGGAACCCTGTCCCGTGCTATCACCCCAGCCGGCCCGTCCGGGGAGATCCCGGCCGGTCTGTCCCACCATGCCTATAAGGCGCCGGCCGCGTGGCGGCCGAGGGGGACGGATTGTGCGGCCTCGAGAGGAGGTGAGTGAGCATCGTCCAGGTCATCGTTCGTGACAACAATGTCGATCAGGCTCTGCGTGCGCTGAAAAAGAAAATGCAGCGCGAGGGCATCTTTCGCGAGATGAAGCTTCGGCGGAATTATGAAAAGCCGTCGGAGAAGAAGGCGCGGGAACGCGCCGAGGCAGTCCGTCGTGCGCGTAAGCTCGCGCGCAAACGCGCCGAACGCGAAGGCTACTAGACAGCGCGAACCGGGCAGGCGGCCGAAAGGCCGAACCGCCCCGAACGCTCTATCGCCACACTCGACGACCGGCCGGCGCCCGCAAGGGCCCGGCCGGTCGCATGTTTGTGGCTTGGCCGAGAAGGCGGAGCGGCGAGTTTTTCGAGAACGGCACAAGAATGATTCGAGCGATAGCAGACTATCGTGTAGAACAAAACATAAACTTTTAAGGAGACCGGCCCTGGACCTCACGCGTGGTCCACCGCTCGACGAGGCTGCTTTCCGCGAGAAGGCGGCGGCCGTGTGGGCAAGTCCGGACTGGGGCATCACGGAGGAGGCCTTGGTCGCGCCGGAACTCTGACACGTCATGGTCGATCTGGTCTATTCGGGTAACTTCGATCAGACGGAGCGGTTCATGGATGCGGCGTGGAAGCCCGGCTGGCCGACCCGCGAGGTGTTCTGGGATCGGTTTCGCTGCAACCTGCAGCATGGCCGCTTCTGGCTGGGCGTCGCCGAGTTGAACGGTTTCGACGACCCGATGTTCATGCCCGAGGATTGCGAGATAGGCGATATCGAACAGGGTTGACGGTGGCGCGAGACGCCCCGAAGCGCGGGGGGCGTCCCTACCCCAGGGCCTTGACCACGTCCTCGCACATTTTCTTGGCGTCACCGAACAGCATCATCGTGTTATCGCGGTAGAACAGCTCGTTGTCGACGCCGGCATAGCCGCTGGCGAGGGAGCGTTTGCTGAACAGCACGGTCCGCGCGTTCTCCACGTCCAGGATGGGCATGCCGTAGATCGGGCTCGACGGGTCGGTCTTGGCTGCCGGGTTGGTCACGTCGTTGGCGCCGATCACGAAGGCGACGTCGGTCGAGGAGAAATCGCGGTTGATCTCGTCGAGTTCCATCACCTCGTCATAGGGCACGTTGGCCTCGGCCAGCAGCACGTTCATATGTCCGGGCATCCGCCCGGCGACCGGGTGGATGGCGTAGCGCACGGTGACGCCGCGCGCCTTCAGGATATCGCCCATCTCGCGCAGGGCGTGCTGGGCCTGGGCCACCGCCATGCCGTAGCCCGGCACGATGATGACCGAGCCGGCATTCTCGAGGATGAAGGCGGCATCCTCGGCGCTGCCCGACTTCACCGTCTTGTCGCCCAGGTCAGGGCCACTGGCCGCCACGCCCTCGCCGCCGAAGCCGCCCAGGATGACGTTGAAGAAGGACCGGTTCATGCCCTTGCACATGATGTAGCTAAGGATCGCGCCGGAGGAGCCGACCAGGGCCCCCGTCACGATCAGCAGGTTGTTGCCCAGGGTGAAGCCGATGCCGCAGGCCGCCCAGCCTGAATAGGAATTGAGCATGGAGATGACGACCGGCATATCCGCACCACCGATGGGCACGATCAGCAGCACCCCGAGGATCAGCGACAGCAGGACGATCATCCAGAACAGGAAGCCCGATTCGCCGCTCACGAAGAGCGCGATCAGGAAGACCAGCAGGATGCCCAGGGCGAGGTTCAGAATATGCTGGCCCGGGAAGGACAGGGGGTTGGAACTGACCATTCCCTGCAGCTTGCCGAAGGCGATGATCGAGCCGGTGAAGGTGATGGCGCCGATCGCGGTGCCCAGGCTCATCTCGATCAGGCTGGTGGCGTGGATCGCGCCGGAGGTGCCGATGCCATAGGCCTCGGGCGTGTGGAAGGCCGCCGCGGCGACGAAGACCGCGGCCAGGCCGACCAGGCTGTGGAAGGCGGCCACGAGCTGAGGCAGGGCGGTCATCTCGATCCGCTGGGCGATCACCGTGCCGATCGTGCCACCGATGACGATGCCGGCGATGATCGTCGTGTAGCTGACGACCTCGGACGAGGCCAGGGTGGTCACCACGGCGATGACCATGCCGATAATGCCCAGCAGGTTGCCGCGTCGCGCCGTTTCGGGCGAGGCCAGGCCGCGCAGGGCCATGATGAAACAGATCGACGCGATCAGATAGGCGAGGGTGGAGGCTGTTGCGCTCATCGGTCCGGGCCTCGCCTAACGTTGCTTCTTGCGGAACATCTGCAGCATGCGCTGCGTCACGATGAAGCCGCCGAATATGTTGATCGAGGCCAGGGTGACGGCGATGAAGCCGAAGACCTGGGAGATGTTGAAATCCGCCGGCCCGGCCGCGATCAGGGCGCCGACCACGATCACGCTGGAGATCGCGTTGGTCACGCTCATCAGCGGGGAATGCAGCGCCGGGGTGACATGCCAGACGACGTAATAGCCGACGAAGATAGCCAGCACGAAGACGGTGAAACCCATGAGGAAGACATCGGCCGACCCGCTCCCGGCCGTCGCCGCGGCGGCGGAGCCGGCATCGGCATAAGTCGCGCGCTGGGCCAGTTCGGCCAGACGCTCGGCGAGGCGCGAGGCCTCGCCCGAGAGCTTATAGGCGGAATCGGCGAAATCGACCGGATCCATCGCTCAGGCTCCTTGTTCGTCAGATTTGGGTTCGTCAGATATGGGTGCTTCAGAGGGGGGTTCTTCAGAGGGGGGCTCAGCGGCCGGCGTCTCCGCCTTTGCCGCTGGCGCGTTGGGTGCCGCGGCGAAATCCGGATGGACGATCTTGCCGTCATGGGTCAGGACCGTGGCGGCCACGATCTCGTCCTCCCAGTCGAGCTTGACGCTCTTGCTCTCCGGATCGATCAGCGGTGTCAAATAGGCGACCAGGTTGCGGGCATAGAACTGGCTGGCATCGATGGCCAGACTGCTTGGCAGGTTGGTCTGGCCGATGATGCGCACGCCATGGGCCTCGACGATTTCGTCCGGCTTGCTCAGATCGCAATTTCCGCCGGCCTCGACCGCCATATCGACGATGATCGCGCCCGGCTTCATGCCCTTGATCATCTCCTCGGTCACGATGCGCGGCGCGGGCCGACCCGGGATCAGCGCCGTGGTGACGACGATATCCTGCTTCTTCAGGTGCTCGGACAGGGCCGCGGCCTGACGCTTCTTGTAGTCCTCGCCCGCTTCCTTGGCGTAGCCGCCGGCCGTCTCCAGATTCTCGGCGCCCTCGACCTCGACGAAACTCGCGCCCAGGCTCTGCACCTGTTCCTTGGCGACGGCGCGGACATCGAAGGCGGAGACGATGGCGCCCAGGCGGCGCGCCGTGGCGATCGCCTGCAGCCCGGCGACCCCGGCGCCCACGATCACGACGCGGGCGGGCGGAATGGTGCCGGCCGCCGTCATCATCATCGGAAAGGCCCGGTCGAAATGGTCGGCGGCGATGATGACCGCCTTGTAGCCGGCCAGATTGGATTGGGAGGACAGCACGTCCATGGCCTGGGCACGAGTAATTCGCGGCACCAGCTCGAGAGTCATCGCCGTTACGCTCTGGGCGGCATAGGCGTCCAGGGCCTTGGGGTCGCCATGGGGCGCCAGCATGCCGATCACGTAGCAGCCCTCGGGCAGGGGGGAAATTTCGTCGATCTTGTCCTTGCCGCGCGACTCGGCCTTGGTCAGCGGTGCGCGCACCTTGAGCAGGATGTCGGCGCCGGCGACGGCGGCGGCATAGTCCTTGGCGATCGTTGCGCCCGCCGCTTCGAAGGCGGCGTCGGCGATCGATGCGCCCGCGCCCGCGCCTGTTTCGATGGCGATCTCGGCGCCCAGGGCGATCAGCTTTTTGACCGAATCAGGGGTTGCGGCAACACGCCGCTCGCCTTCCCGGCGTTCTTTCGCTACGGCGATTCGCATCTCGAACCCGTCTCCTCTGGTCCACGAACTTGGGTGAGCTGGCCCGGCCGCAAGAACCCTGGCGGATCCTTGGCGCGTCCTGTTCCAGCCGCATGAACTTCCCCGAACTTCTTCGCGCGACACAATGCCGTCTCCCCCCGAATTTGCCAAGGAGGAGGGCGAAAGGCACTTGCGCGGCACGCGTTTTCCGGCAAGTCATAAGGATAGAGCGACCGGACGCGGGTTCACGGCGGGCTCGAATCCGCATTCCCCGCAGAACGGGGGCGGCCACCGCAGATAGCGACGGGGACCTATGGGGATCGAAACCAAGTACAGGGAATGGCGAAGCCTGCCTGAAATGTTCTTCGAACAGGCAGGAAAGCTAGGCGACACGCCCTTTCTATGGCGCAAAACCGACGGCGCGTTCCGTCCCTGGAGCTGGGCCGAGACGGCGCGCCAGGTCAGCGCGCTGAGCCGCGGTCTGCGGGCCCTCGGCGTGGCCCGGGGCGATCGTGTCGTGATCGTGTCCGAAAACCGGCCCGAATGGGTGATCGCCGATCTCGCGGTGATGGCCGCGGGCGCGATCTCGGTGCCCGCTTACACCACGAACACCGTCGCGGACCATCTGCATATCATCGAGGATAGCGGCGCCAAGGCCGCAATCGTTTCGACCGCGCGTCTGGCGGAGCGGCTGCTGCCGGCCGCTGCCCGCGCGGCGAGCCTGGAGGCGGTCGTCGCCATAGAGTCCGTTGAGTCGCTCGTCGCGTCGGGTAACGGCGAAGTGGTCGCGGTGCTGGCCTGGGACGATATACTGGCCCGGGGCGAGGCCGCGACGGACGATGTAGCGGAAACGCTCGCGAAGCTCGAACGGGGCGCCACGGGCTGCTTCATCTATACCTCGGGCACCGGCGGCGCGCCCAAGGGCGTGATGCTCAGCCACGGAGCGATCCTGTGCAACTGCCTGGGCGCCTATCATCTGCTGCTCGAACTGGGCCTGGAGGACGAGGTCTTTCTCTCCTTCCTCCCGCTCAGCCATTCCTACGAGCATACGGCGGGCCTCTATTTCCCGATCTCGATCGGTGCGCAGGTCTATTACGCGGAAAGCATCGAGAAGCTGGCGGGCAATATGCTCGAGGTCCGGCCGACCCTGATGACCGCAGTGCCGCGCCTCTACGAAACCATGCATGCGCGGATCACCCGCGATGTCGAACGGACGGGCGGAATCAAGAAGGCGCTGTTCGACAAGGCGCTGGCCCTGGGACGCAAGAAATACGAGGCGCCGGGGAGCCTTGGCCCGATCGAGAGGCTGACCGATTGCCTGGTCGAAAAGCTGGTGCGCGAGAAGGTGCGCGGCCGGTTCGGCGGGCGCCTGAAGGCCCTGATTTCGGGCGGTGCGCCGCTGAATGTCGAGATCGGGCTGTTCTTCCACGCTCTCGGCCTGCGCCTGTTGCAGGGCTACGGCCAGACCG
The DNA here is from genome assembly GCA_963583595.1 of Alphaproteobacteria bacterium. GTDB lineage: Bacteria > Pseudomonadota > Alphaproteobacteria > CADEGL01 > CADEGL01 > JABIRQ01. The sequence continues at coordinate 17,884 of CAUZWC010000024.1, forward strand.
AAAGCGCGCCGGTGGTGAGCTGCAACAGGCCGCACCGGGTCAAGATGCACACGGTCGGGCCGCCCTTCGTCGATGTCGGTCTGCGCATCGCCGAGGACGGCGAGATCCTGTTGCAGGGCGAGCTGGTAATGAACGGCTATTGGAACAACCCGGAGGCCACCGCGGAGGTCCTGAAGGACGGTTGGCTGCACACTGGCGATATCGGCCGGTTGGACGAGGACGGCTTTCTCCAGATCACCGACCGCAAGAAGGACATCATCGTGAATTCGGGAGGGGACAATCTTTCGCCCCAGCGGGTCGAGGGTTATCTCAGCATGCAGCCCGAGATCGGCCAGGCCATGGTCTATGGCGACAAGCGGCCCCATCTCGTCGCGCTGATCGTGCCCGATGGTGAATTTCTCAAGACCTGGGCCGAAGAGAGGGGCAAGCCAGCCGATCTCGCGGCGATGCGCGACGACCCGGGATTGCGCGGCGCTATCGAAAAGGCGATCGACCGGGTGAACATGGATCTCTCAGGCATCGAACGGGTGCGCCGCTTCGTCCTGGCGGAGGAAGCGTTCTCCGTGGACAACGAGATGATGACACCGACTTTGAAAATCCGGCGTCACGTCATTCGAGAGAAATACGGTCCAGTTCTGAACGCGCTGTACTAGGCTCGGCATTGTTGATTTTGGCCAGCTTGACGCCCGCGAGGCGCGGAGCCAGTCAGCGATTATAAAAGACAGCTATCGCTCCGGAAATTTAGGCAGGCGGCCTGTAGGCAGGCGCCAGGATCGATGCGGTCACAATTCCGCCAGCGCTTCCTGGACGCTGAGGAGGCTGTATTTCGTCGGCAATTCGAAATTGCGGACGATCTCGACGCGGGAGGCTAGGTCCTTCCCGAGGACATACTGGTTAAAATCGATGCCTTCGCTGCTCAAAGCCGACTTTACTTGTTCGATCTTGGTCTTGAGTATGCGAAAGATCTCGCTTTGCTGATCATACGAAGGAGGGGGCGCATCGGGTTGGGGCAAGGATCGGAATTCCGCTAAATGCACTATCTCATGCACGAAAAACCATAGGGTGAAGTTGCCTCCATCATACCCAACCGAGGGCGAAGCCTGATCATAGGCTCGGAAGAACAGGTCGCTCAGCACCAGATAGGTCTTATCGTGGCTGTCGGGTCTCTTGGATAATCCCAGAGACCGCTTCGCTTGTTCGACCCTCACGACATAAACTGGCCCAAGCCCGCTGCCGCGACCTATCAGACGGCTCAAGAAGGGTGCGATGGTGTCGAATTATTCGAAATACCGAGCAACCTGTTGCTTCTCGGTTTCCGTCCACTTGTAATTCACGGTGCAAAACGCGGCCACGCTAACGGTGGGGCTTGTCCTGCCGTGTCGGGTTAAAACTCGGCCATGTTTCAGTCTCTGGCAGTTTGATTTGCCGGAGGCGGGAGATGTTCG